>NZ_JBHWVO010000004.1:459017-466481 GCF_042736635.1 Streptomyces sp. NPDC060035 | reverse complement strand
CCGTGACACACGGTTCCGGGCCCCTCTCACGTGCGTATCTTCAGTCCTCGGTGGGATCGCGGCGGACCGACAGCAGGTCCTCCAGCTGCTCCTCGCGCGCCTGAGCGGCCACGAACAGCAGCTCGTCACCGGCCTCCAGGGTCTCCTCGGGGCTCGGCGTCAGGACGCGCGTACCGCGGATGATGGTGACCAGCGAGGTGTCCTCGGGCCAGGCGACATCGCTGATAGGCGTGCCGGCCAGCGCCGACTCCGGGGGCAGCGTCAGCTCGACGAGGTTGGCGTCGCCGTGGCTGAAGCGCAGCAGCCGGACCAGATCACCGACGCTCACCGCCTCCTCGACCAGGGCGGACATCAGACGCGGAGTGGAGACCGCGACATCGACCCCCCAGGACTCGTTGAACAGCCACTCGTTCTTCGGGTTGTTGACCCGGGCGACGACCCGCGGAACGCCGTACTCCGTCTTGGCGAGCAGCGAGACGACCAGATTGACCTTGTCGTCGCCGGTCGCGGCGATCACCACGTTGCAGCGCTGCAGTGCCGCCTCGTCCAACGACGTGATCTCGCAGGCGTCCGCGAGCAGCCACTCGGCCATCGGGACCCGCTCCACCGAGATGGCGGTCGGTGCCTTGTCGATCAGCAGCACCTCGTGCCCGTTCTCCAGCAACTCGGCTGCGATGGAGCGGCCCACCGCGCCGGCCCCGGCAATCGACACGCGCATCAGTGACCGCCCTCCTCAGGACCTTCGGCAAAGGCCTCCTCGACCTTCGCGATCTCGTCCGTACGCATCATCACGTGGACCAGATCGCCCTCCTGCAGAACCGTCTGCGACGTGGGCAGTATGGCCTCGCCCAGCCGGGTGAGGAAGGCCACGCGGACGCCCGTCTCCTCCTGCAGCGTGCTGATCTTGTGACCGATCCAGGACGGCGTCGTGTGCACCTCGGCAAGCTGAACACCACCGCTCGGGTCCCGCCACAGCGGCTCGGCCCCCGACGGCAGCAGCCGCCGCAGCATCTGGTCCGCCGTCCAGCGGACCGTGGCGACGGTCGGGATACCGAGACGCTGATAGACCTCGGCACGCTTCGGGTCGTAGATGCGCGCCGCGACGTTCTCGATTCCGAACATCTCGCGGGCCACCCGGGCCGCGATGATGTTGGAGTTGTCGCCGCTGCTCACCGCGGCGAACGCCCCGGCCTCCTCGATCCCGGCCTCGCGGAGGGTGTCCTGGTCGAAGCCGACCCCGCTCACCCGCCGGCCGCCGAACCCGGAACCGAGCCGACGGAACGCTGTGGGGTCCTGGTCGATCACGGCGACCGTGTGCCCCTGCTGCTCCAGGGTCTGTGCGAGTGCGGCTCCGACTCGGCCGCAGCCCATGATGACGATGTGCACCTTGCGCCTACCTCGCAGTCCTGGTCGTCCGGATGACCTGCGAAAACACCCTGCTCACACTTCTCTCTCAGCTTGCGGGGCAAACAATGGGGCAACCACCTTCGGTGGTGCCGGGATGAGCTTATGCGGCGCTGCATCCACTGCCTCATCCGAGTGTGCGTATCCCGCGGCCGGATAGGCAAAGGGGAGCATCGCGGGCTTCCACAGCGAGCCCGTGACGCACCACGTACCGCCGCTCGTTCCGCCGCTCGCGCCGCAAGGATTCCGTTAAGGATTCCATGGACTTTTCCGGTGAGGGCGGGTAATTATGAAGGATTTACGGGCGCCGAGGGGGTGGTGCTTCGTTGGCCTGTCCCCGCAGCGTTTACGATCCTCAGCGTGTCCAAACTGACCGACGTGCCCAAACGGATCCTGATCGGCCGGGCGCTGCGCAGCGACAAGCTGGGAGAGACACTCCTCCCCAAGCGCATCGCGCTCCCCGTCTTCGCATCCGACCCGCTGTCCTCTGTGGCGTACGCACCAGGAGAAGTCCTCCTCGTACTGTCCATCGCGGGCGTGTCGGCCTACCACTTCAGCCCGTGGATCGCGGCCGCCGTCGTGGTCCTCATGTTCACCGTCGTCGCCTCCTACCGGCAGAACGTGCGCGCCTACCCGAGCGGTGGCGGTGACTACGAGGTCGCCAACACGAACCTCGGTCCCAAGGCCGGTCTGACCGTGGCCAGCGCCCTCCTCGTCGACTACGTCCTCACCGTCGCCGTGTCGATCTCCTCGGGGGTGGAAAACCTCGGCTCCGCGATCCCCTTCGTGGTCGAACACAAGACGCTCTGCGCCATCGGGGCCATCGTGCTGCTGACCCTGATGAATCTTCGGGGTGTGAAGGAGTCCGGCAAGCTCTTCGCCATCCCGACGTACCTCTTCGTGGCGGGGGTCTTCGCCATGATCCTCTGGGGCGCGTTCCGGGGGCTGGTTCTCGGCGACTCCATGCACGCGCCGACCTCGGACTACGAGATCAAGCCCGAGCACGAGGGGCTGGCCGGCTTTGCGCTCGTCTTCCTGCTCCTGCGGGCCTTCTCCTCCGGCTGTGCCGCGCTCACCGGTGTGGAGGCGATCAGTAACGGCGTACCCGCGTTCCGCAAGCCGAAGAGCAAGAACGCCGCGACCACCCTCGCGGCGATGGGCCTGCTGGCCGTCACCATGTTCTGCGGCATCATCGGCCTCGCCATGGCCACCGACGTGAAGATGGCCGAGAACCCTGCGAAGGATCTGATCCACGACGGTGCCGCGGTCGGCGCCGGCTTCGTCCAGGACCCGGTGATCTCCCAGGTCGCCGCGGCGGTCTTCGGCGACGGAACGTTCCTCTTCGTGTTCCTCGCCGCGGCCACCGCCCTCGTGCTCTTCCTGGCCGCCAACACCGCGTACAACGGCTTCCCGCTGCTCGGCTCGATCCTGGCCCAGGACCGCTACCTGCCGCGCCAGCTGCACACCCGCGGCGACCGGCTGGCCTTCTCCAACGGCATCGTGCTGCTGGCCGGGGCCGCGATCCTGCTCGTCTGGATCTACGGGGCCGACTCGACCCGGCTGATCCAGCTCTACATCGTCGGCGTCTTCGTCTCCTTCACGCTCAGCCAGATCGGCATGGTGCGGCACTGGAACCGCCATCTGAGGAGTGAGCGGGACCCGGCCCAGCGCCGCCACATGATCCGCTCCCGCGCGATCAACACCTTCGGAGCCTTCTTCACCGGGCTGGTCCTCGTCGTCGTCCTGGCCACCAAGTTCACGCACGGCGCCTGGGTCGCGCTGCTGGGCATGGTGATCTTCTTCGGAACGATGACCGCGATCCGAAGGCACTACGACCGCGTCGCCGAGGAGATCGCCGCCTCCGACACCCCGTCCGACGACACCATACGGCCCTCCCGCGTCCACTCGATCGTCCTCGTCTCCAAGCTCCACCGCCCCACCCTGCGCGCACTCGCCTACGCCAAACTGGTCCGCTCCGACCACCTGGAGGCGCTCTCCATCAGCGTCGACCCGGCCGAGACCAAGGTGCTCAAGGAGGACTGGGAGCGGCGCGGCATCAACATCCCGCTGAAGATCCTCGACTCGCCCTACCGCGAGGTGACCCGTCCGGTCATCGAGTACGTGAAGGGGCTGCGCAAGGACAGGCCCCGCGATGTGGTCAGCGTGTACATCCCCGAGTACGTGGTCGGTCACTGGTACGAGCATCTGCTGCACAACCAGAGCGCCCTGCGGCTGAAGGGCCGGCTGCTGTTCACGCCGGGTGTGATGGTGACCTCGGTTCCCTACCAGCTGGAGTCCTCCGAGGCCGCGAAGCTGCGGGCCAGGAAGCGCGCGGACTGGACCGCTCCGGGATCGGTCCGCCGAGGCCCTGTGGAGCGGCGGAACAAGGAATCCGGCCACAAGAGCTGACTCGGCGCAACCGTTTGTGGTAAGCGGCCGGGCGACACCCACGTAGACTCGTGGGTTGTTGTCCGGCCGTATTTCCCTTGATCTCTGGAGCCACCCCCTCATGCAGAACGAATCCACATCGTCGCAGGCCGGGGAGTCGCTGATCGGTCGGGAGTACGAGGTCGAGGTCGGCCCCGTGGCACACGGCGGCCACTGCATCGCGCGCACCGCCGAGGGTCAGGTCCTCTTCGTACGGCACACCCTCCCCGGCGAGAAGGTCGTCGCCCGGGTCACCGACGGCGAGAGCGACTCACGTTTCCTGCGCGCCGACGCCGTACAGGTCATCGAGGCGTCCAAGGACCGGGTCGAGGCGCCCTGTCCGTACGCGGGCCCCGGTAAGTGCGGCGGCTGCGACTGGCAGCACGCCAAGCCCGGTGCCCAGCGCCGCCTCAAGGGCGAAGTGATCGCCGAGCAGCTGCAGCGCCTCGCGGGCCTCACCCCCGAGGAAGCGGGCTGGGACGGCACCGTCATGCCGGCCGAGGGCGACAAGCTCCCGCCGGGTGAGGTGCCGGCGTGGCGCACCCGCGTCCAGTACGCCGTCGACCAGGACGGCCTCGTCGGACTGCGCAAGCACCGCTCGCACGAGGTCCAGCCGATCGACCACTGCATGATCGCCGCCCCCGGTGTGACCGAGCTCGGCATCGAGAAGCAGGACTGGCCGCAGATGGCAACGGTGGAGGCCATCTCCGCCACCGGCTCGCACGACCGCCAGGTCATCCTGACCCCCCGCGAGGGCGGCCGGCTCCCGTTGGTCGAGCTGGACAAGCCGGTCTCGGTGCTCCGCGTCGACGAGAAGGACGGCGGCGTCCACCGCGTCCACGGCCGCGCCTTCGTCCGCGAGCGCGCCGACGACCGTACGTACCGCGTCGGCTCCGGCGGCTTCTGGCAGGTCCACCCGCAGGCGGCCGACACCCTGGTGCGCGCGGTCATGCAGGGGCTGCTGCCCCGCAAGAACGACATGGCGCTGGACCTCTACTGCGGCGTCGGCCTGTTCGCGGGCGCCATCGGCCAGCGGATCGGCGAGAAGGGCGCGGTGCTGGGCATCGAGTCCGGCAAGCGCGCGGTCGAGGACGCCCGGCACAACCTGAAGGACCTGGACCGGGTACGCATCGAGCACGGCAAGGTCGACCAGGTGCTGCCGCGCACGGGCATCACCGAGTGCGACCTGATCGTCCTGGACCCGCCGCGCGCGGGCGCGGGCAAGGCGACGGTCAAGCAGCTGGTCGCCCTGGGCGCCCGCCGCATCGCGTACGTGGCGTGCGACCCGGCGGCGCTCGCGCGGGACATCGCGTACTTCCGGGACGGGGGGTACCGGGTGCGGACGCTGCGGGCGTTCGACCTGTTCCCGATGACGCATCACGTGGAGTGCGTGGCGATTCTGGAGCCGGCCGCGAAGGGCGCCTGACCTGCGGTTTGGTGGTCATGGTTGGTCGCTCGACCTGTTTCCTCCATGGAAACGGGTCGAGCAGGCAGATCGACCACCAGGCGATCCTGCCCCGCGGTTTCGTGGCGAGACGATCGACAGTTCACCGACGCGGGCAGGGCCTCGTGCGGCATTCCTGCCGCTCGGACGACGCTTGATCAGCGACGTGCTTCCGCAGGCAGATCCGCATGAACGGTGCCCTGCCCTGCCGAGCCCGTGATCCGGGCCGGTGCGCGCCCCTTCTCAGCAGGCGCAGTGGCTGAGCCCTGGTAGCCCCTTGTCGTTGCCCGGCTATCGGGGAATCTCCGCGTCGCGCCCTCGCGCCCTCGCGCCCTCGCGCCCTCGCGCCCTCGCGCCCTCGCGCGACAAGGGATCCGGCTGTGGTAGTCGACAGGGATGCCGATGAAGCCTTCTGGTGCCGCGGACCGTTCATCCTGGTTCGGACGGCTGCGCCACGTGATCAGCCATTCGCCGGTCGGGCGGGGGTGGCGGCGAAGTAGCGATCTCGAGCTGTTGTCGCGTGCGCTGGGCTTCGCGGCGCTGGGGTTCCTCACGCTGGTGCCGCTGCTGATCATTGTCTCCTCCGCCGATCCTGAGCACGGGCGGGGTTTCGCGCAGTGGCTGGGGGATGGGCTCGGCGTATCGACCGCCTCCAGAGCAGAGGTCGAGCGGCTGTTCACCCGGCCCGGCCAGGCGCTGCGGACCACGACCGCCTTCGGTATCGCCGCCCTCGCCGTGTTCGGCCTGAGCTTTGGGGCTGCGGTGCAGACCGGCTACGAGAAGATCTGGGATCTGCCGCCGGCCCGCTGGTGGGCCAGGTGGCGGCATGTGGTGTGGCTCGGCGTACTCACCGGATACCTCTTCCTCTCTGCCACCACCACGCTGCGGCGCGAACCCCTTGCCGGTGGGGCCGTCGCCTCGCTGAGCGCCGTCCTGGTCCTCTGGTGGTCCCAGCGATTCCTGCTCGGCGGCCGGATCCGCTGGCGTGCCCTGTTGCCCGGCGCCGTCCTCACCGTGATCGGGCTGCTCGGCCTGAGGGTCTTCTCCAGGCTCGTCTTCTCGCCGTTGATCGCATCCAACACCGTCAGCTACGGCCCCGTCGGAACCGTCCTGGTCATCCAGTCCTGGCTGGTCGGAGTGGGCGTCGTCGTCTTCGGCGGGGCGCTGGCCGGCCAACTGCTGTACGAGGAACTCCCCCGCACGGCACACGCACGGAAATGAAAGACGCTCGTGCGGGCAGCTGCGTACGTTTCGGGCTCCTGCGGCCCCGGTTGCGGCGGACGACACCGCTCTTCCCGAAACGTTGCACTCCAGGTGAATTAATATCTGCGCCCGCGAGGTGAGAGTTTGACGAGCCATGCAGTGAGGGTTTTTACCGCAATGAGCAAGGTGAATTATGCAACCCCGCGCAGGGTGCTGCGGCATGCTACTGTCGATCTCAGTTGCAGTTGTGGTTCCCAAAACTTCAAGTGCCCCCACCCGGCTCCTGCCGGTGGGAGCGCTTTTGTATTTCCGGTCATTTTCCGGACGGGGTTAATCATCGCGGCGACACGGTGTCCGCACAGTGCGGATTCCGATGTACTGCCCCAAAGGAGATATGACATGGCTGCTGGTACCGTGAAGTGGTTCAACGCGGAAAAGGGCTTCGGCTTCATCGAGCAGGACGGTGGCGGCGCCGACGTGTTCGCCCACTACTCGAACATCGCAGCCCAGGGCTTCCGTGAGCTGCTCGAAGGCCAGAAGGTCACCTTCGACATCGCGCAGGGCCAGAAGGGCCCCACGGCCGAGAACATCGTTCCGGCCTGACGCCGACGCACCCTTTGTAGCTGGGGCCCGCATCCCTTCGGGGGTGCGGGCCCCAGCTGCACGCGTATCCCGCAGCAGTTTCTTTGCGGGACGGCTCGGAGGAATCCGCAGTCTCACCACACGTGGCTCCTCCTTGAGCTGCACCGCGGCCGACGGCCGAATTTTACGTCCCCATCGCGCCACCCATTTCAGCACGGTGCCCGCGTGGATTTCCGCCGGTCGGATTTTCTTTCTTTATCACTGGTCCATGCCTGTAAGTGGACCAGACGGCAGTGGGGCCCCCCCGGGGGCCCGGGGGGGCCCCCCCCCCCGGGCGGACGGGGGCGCCCCGGGGGTGAAAACCCCGCCCGGGCCCCCGCCACAAGGTGCCCCGGGCACAACCC
>NZ_JBHWVO010000004.1:439323-459007 GCF_042736635.1 Streptomyces sp. NPDC060035 | reverse complement strand
GCCCCACCAATTTCCCCTGGGGGCCCGGGTGTTTTCCCGCGGGTGGTTTTTTTTTTTTTAATCTCTGGTCCATGCTTTTATGTGCCCCAGCGGGCTGGGGCCCCGCCGGGGGCGCGGGGGGGGCCCACACTGCGTGCGACGGGTTCCCGCCGCAGTGGCTTCTCAATGGGCGGAATAGCTGAAGTCGCCCACGGTCCAGGAGCTGACGTCCTCGATCGCCACACGGTACATTCCGCCCGTCTCCGGGATCCCGACCGTGCCCTGCAGGATCCGGGCGACATGGAAGTGCAGATGTGTAGGCGGCGCGTCCTCCTTCGCAGAGGTGTCGAAAATGGCGGAGAACTCGCCCAAGCGGGCGGAATCCGTCAGGACCTCCGAGACACGCTGACTCCACACTGCTTCGGGAGCCAGCCGACCGGTGATGACAGCGCCACCGGCGACCACGGTCAGGGACATCTGGTTGCTCTGCCCGGACTCCACCAGGGCGGCGATGGCAACGAGCAGCTCGTCAGGCTTCGACATGAGGCAGATCATATTCTCCGGCCGTCCGGCTGCTCGAGCGGTGGCGCTACCGGGCAGGGCGGGCGCTCACGGTCCTGCCGCCGGAGGCCCGGCGGGTGACCGCGGTGGCGCGGGGCGAGGCCCTTGACACGGGCCGGCCGAATTGCCAGTGCACCCGCGGTGACGCGGGGCGTCGGTGACCAGCTCGGACGCGACCAAGAACACGGTATCCGCCGTGTCAGGGCCACGGCCGGATGCCGCAAGCCTTCGGGGAAGGCCCGAGCCGCATCACGCGCGTCGGCAACGGCTTCCGTGGAACGGACGGTTGTGGCGTCGGCGGTCATCATCTTCATCAGGGGTCGACCACGGGACCCCATCGAGGCCGCCTGCCGCATCGCGTCCTCGAAGACCGGCTCGAGGAAGCCCAGCGCATCAACGCCGCATATCGCCGCGCCGCCGAATCGCCGAACCCAACGGCAGCAGCATGAGATGAGCGTGCCCGTCAGCGTCGGCGGGCACCGCACGCACAAGCTCGGTGAGAGGCGTGATCGTTTCCTATGGTGACGCGGTGTGTGGGCGTGTAGCGTCTGCGTCAGCTGTCGTGGTTCGGAATTCTCCCTTGCCCACGCCTTTGGTGTGGGCGCTTTGCTGTGCTGTGCCGCAGGAACCAGGGCGATCACCTCAGCCTTCCACATGGAGTGGGAGGCGTTCATCGACTGGAAGGCATGAGACATGGCAACGGGAACTGTGAAGTGGTTCAACGCGGAGAAGGGTTTCGGTTTCATCGCGCAGGACGGCGGCGGCCCGGATGTCTTCGCGCACTACTCCGCGATCAACTCCTCGGGCTTCCGTGAGCTCCAGGAGGGCCAGGTCGTGACGTTCGACGTCACCCAGGGTCAGAAGGGCCCGCAGGCCGAGAACATCAACCCGGCCTGACCTCGCAGCCCTGCCCGAGGGATCACGTACAACGCGTCCGGTGACCGCCGCCCGTGTGGGCCGTGCCGCTCACCCGGACAAAGGCGCCTGCTCTCGTGCCGGGCGTGCACAGGATCAGGGCCGCGCAGCCATTGCTGCGCGGCCCTGATCCGTTGAGGCGCGGGGCCGGTTGGCGACCTCGGCCCGGAACTTCCTGGCCCCAGTCGCTTCAAGCGTCGTCGGGCTCGCACCGCGCAGGCGGTCCTGGCCTGCGTCGGGGAGTGGGCTACGCCGCCGCGGTGTGTCGGGCGAACGTGGCGCGCTCACCGACGTCGTGCAAAGGGACAGCGACCAGGGGCTGTTCGAGAACGGCTCCCGGACGCGGCTGGACGTCTACGTCGTCTGCGCTCGGAGCAGGAGCAGGAGCCGGAAGCGGAGCTGGACCCGGTCGAACCTTCCCTCGCCGACGACGCCTCCCTCGGCACCGGCGAAATCCTGCGGAACGACGCGCAGGAAACCGTCCGGCGGGCACCCCGGCGGCTGCCCCATCTCGTCGTCAATGCGTCCAGGGCATCTCGGTGGTCAAGGCGTTCGGCGGAGGGGAGCGCACCCACCGTAGATTCCTCACGGCCGTGGAGGATTTCGTGAGCCTCTTCAACCGGATGGTGCGAGGTCTCTGCAGCGGGGGCTGTCGCCGCCGACGGTGAGCGGTCGGACCCCCGCAGCAGCGTGTTGCAAGCCGCAGGGGTCCGCCCTCATGCACGTCGGAGCGCGATCGAGGTGGAGTCGAAGGACTGACTCACAGCCTTGTCCCGACCCGTTCGTTCTCTCAGCAGTCCGAGTTGGCCTGTGTGAGCAGGCCCATGCGGTAGGACAGTTGCGAGTAGTCACCGCCCGAGTTCGGGCCCCGCCCCTGTTAGGCGTACTGAAGGTGGCACGGGACGACGGGCAGGCCGGGGGATTCAGCAGTTCGGGACGCCGGGGAGCCAACTGTCGGCGACGTCGATGAAGATGTTGGAGACGTAGCCGCCGTAGTCCGGGAGGTAGGACCAGGCGTCGTTGCTGTGGCCGTCGACCTGGACGAGCTGGCCGTGCACCTGGCACTGCACGCGCACCGTCGTGGGACCGGGGAGCTGTGCGACCCGGGTGGATGTGCTGGTCGGCTGTTGGCGGATGTTGACCGCGGTGCCCCAGGTCGGGAAGGACTTGGTCGCGGCGCCGTCGCCGGTCCACAGGTAGGTGACGTCGACCCAGCCGTTGTTGTTCAGGCCGACGTTGTAGAACGTACCGTCGGCAAGGTCGATGCCGGCCGGGTTGAGCACCTGGCGGCCGAACTCGTCCCGCCCGCCGTTGTAGCCGTTCTCGTAGGCGGCCTGCGCCTCGGGCCTACCTTGCGGCAGGTCCTTGAAGGTCTCGCGTGCGGAGGACGGATTCCAGTGGTCGTCATGGGTGTTCCACGGGCCGACGTCCCACACCGGGGCGGTCTCGCAGCGCGCGGGGCCGCAGACGCGCACCGAGTACTGGCCGCTGCCCTTCGGGGAGAGGCCGCGCCGGGAGGGCAGCGCCACGAAGTGATCGTCGGGGACGATCACGTGCCCGTTCGCGGTGGTGCCGCCGACCAGGCCCTCGCGGGTGGCGTAGACGCGGGCCGTGAAGGGTCCGGCGGCCGCGGCGGCCATGGGCGCATGGTCGAGTTCGGCATTCAGACGCAGGGCACGGACGGTGGGCGCGGTGCCGTTCGGCGCGGAGACCAATGTGAGCCGGGTCTGCACACGGGTGACGGCCCGGGGCAGCCGGGCGGGTGCGTCGGCGCGCGCTTCGCGCCACTCGGTCCAGCGACCCAGGCCGTCCTGCCCCCGCACGTCCACGGTGACCTGGGATCCGGCGGGAGTAGTGGCTTCGAGGTCCGGGGCGATCGTGTCGACCGCGCGTCCGAGGTCACGCAGGGGCAGGAGGACCGTGCCCTGTCCTCGGGCGGAGCGGGAGGAGGCGGGACGCAGGCTGAGGTCGCGGAGGCGCAACGTGCCGTCGGCGCGGCTGACGTTGGTCTCGTCCCCGGTGGGTGCGGACAGGTCCGCCCGCCAGCTGACACGCCCGAGCGGGGCATCGTCAGGCGCGGCATCACGGGCCGCGGCGGCCGGGCCGGAGGCGAGCGAGAGACCGGCGACGGCCAGCAGGGACACGGCGACGGCAGTACTGCGGCGGACGGTGACGGCGTGGGCGTTCGGTCTGTTGTTGCGGCGCACGGTGCGCCTCCTTCTCGGTGGGGGGCGGGGAAGGCCTTATGAGCAGCGGGGTACGTCCGGGAGGGTGTTACCGGGGGAGCTGATGTAGACGTTGGTGATCCAGCCGCCGTACTGGGGCAAATAGGCCCACCAGTCGTTGACGTAGGGCGGAACCGACACACGCCCGCCCTGCTGCTGGCATCCGACGAGGACGTCCACACCGGCGGGCAGGGTGGTGAGCGCGGCGGCGGAGGTGGTCGCGGCGGCGCGGACACGGACGCCGCTGCCCCAGGTGGCGAACCGGGTGCCGGAGGGGCGGACGGCTCCGGGAACGTTCAGGGAGCCGGTGAGCGAGGTGACCTTGCTGTAGGCGGCTCCGTACGGCGTGCCGTCCGGGTGCAGCGTGAGGACGGCGACGATCGTCCGGTCGCCGGGGCCCACGGTGCCGGTGGTGTGCAGTGCGTCGGACGTCAGATCCAGTGCGGGTGCCGCCGCGTCGGTGGAAGGCGGTGGGGAAGGCCGGGTGGAGGGGGCCGTGGAACCCGCGGGCATCGCTCGGGACTCGGCCCGCGCCGTGCCGTCTCCGGGCACGGACGTGCCCGGAGACGTGCCGGGCACGCCTGCCGGGGCCATGGTGGCCCCGCCGCAGCCTCCGGAGGTGAAGCCCGACCAGCCCTGCTTGACCGTTCCCGGTGCATCGAACGCGGAAGGCAGCCCGAAGTACTGGTCGAAGCCGTCGGCGGCGCAGCGCGTGGACCGGCGCAGAGCCCCCAGGACGAAGTCCCGTACCGGTGGAGGCGCGTCGTCGAGGAGAAAGCGGTAGACCCGGACGGTGTCCGCGGCAGTGGTTGCCGTGTAGCCCCAGTAGCCGGGGTAACCGGCCGGCGACGGGGCGGTGCCGGTGAGGCCCAGACGGGGCACCATGCGGGTGATCACGGCACTGCCGCCGCCCGTGGACCAGTAGTGGTTCGCGGCGGCATCGTCGCTGCTGCTCAGCATCGCGTCGAGCCGGTCCCGGTCCGCCTGCGGCAGGTCGTAGGCCGGGCCGCGGTTCCACAGGAAGTCCAGCGCGAGCAGCAGCTTGACCACCGATGCGGCGCGGAACGGGCGGTCCGCCTGGTGCATTTCGGTGAAGCCGCCGGTCAGCCGATCGAACACGGCGACGCCCGCCGTGACGTCTGCCGGGATGTCCACGAGGGCACGGGTCTCCTTGCTGCCCTTCGCCCGCCCGCCGTCGGCGCCCGGCTTCGGGGCCCCGGCGGGCTGGAGGTGCGCGGAGCGGGCATGGTCCGGGGTGGTGGAGGAGGTGAGGGGCGCGGCTGCCGCGGGACCGGCGCACACGGCGATCAGCAGCCCGACGGACGTGAGGGCGGTGCCGAGCAGTGGCAGTCGGCGGGCGGGACGGAGCGGGGGCATGGGGGTGGGGGCTCCTTCGGGCACGGGCGCACGCGGCCGGCGGCCTGGTGACGCTGTGGCACGTGGACGCCAGGGTGGTGAGAAGCCGGGGCACCGCGCAAGCCATTCGTTCCTGGTCGAAGGAGGCCGTCGCACGCTTGTCAGCCGCACGGGCCGACGTTACGTTCCCGACGTCTCACTGCGCCTCGGCCCGGTGTTCCCTCCGGGCCGCCTCCCCCACCTAGGAGCAACCGTGAGGTTTCTCAGACGTCTTCCGGCCCTTGTCGCCGGAGCCCTTCTGGCGCTGACCGGACTGTCGGTCGCCCCGGCGCAGGCCGGGGAAGCCGGTGCGACGGCCGGGCCCGTCTTCAAGGCGCCCTATCCCTGCGGCCAGCAATGGACGTACAGCCACCACTCGGCCGAGGTACGCCGTGCGCTGGACTTCGTACGCTCCGACGGCGGTGCGACGGCCGGCACTCCGGTGCTCGCCTCGGCTGCCGGCACGGCCACCCGCTACTCACAGCCGACCGGTGCCGGCAACTACATAGCCATCGACCACGGCGGCGGCTGGAAGACGTACTACTTCCACCTCTCGGCCTACTCCGTGGCGAGCGGCGCATCGGTCGCCCAGGGGCAGCAGATCGGTGTCACCGGCAGCACGGGCAACTCCTCCGGGGCACACATCCACTACGAGCAGCTGCTCAACGGAGTGGGCCAGAACATCGTCATCAACGGCGTCGGCCTGTCCTACCCCGGCAGCTACAACCAGGCGTACCTGACCAGTGACAACGGCTGCGGAGGCAGCGGCTACCCGTTCAACACCTGGGGCAGCGGGGTGAACGTCCGTGCTGACGCCCGCGTCGGCGCCCCCGTCGTCACCACCCTCGCCGGTCCGACGGCCGTGCGGGTGCTGTGCCAGAAGCAGGGCGACACCGTCAACGCCGAGGGGTACAGCAACAATTGGTGGAGCAAGCTGCGTGACCAGAACGGCTTCATCAGCAACATCTACATCGACCACCCGGACGCGAAACTGCCCGGCGTTCCGCTCTGCTGAGCTGTGACAGCGGATCGCGGTGGCCCGGCGGGTGAATCCCCGTCGGGCCACCGCGAGCCGTACACCAGATTTCTGGCATGCCTGCGTCATGTCTGCAATGCGCGTAGAGTTTCCGTGGGCGGGTGCCGGCGAGCGCCTGTGACCACCGGGGGTGCGTTGTGCTACGGGTGGAATTCACGAGCCAGGAGCTGGCCCGCTTACGCGTCGCGTCCGGCGTGGACCCGCTCTGGGAGACCGCGCTGAGTCTGCACCTGCTGCAGAACCGCCAAGCGCCCCTTGCGTTCGGAGCCTGGCGCCGCGAGGTGGGTGAGGCTCTGCGGCGATCCGGCCTCGTTTCCGTGACGCGTGCCCTGACGCGACTGTGCCCGGACGGCTCGTACTTCCCCGACTTCCTGACGCCCGGCCGCGGGGACACCGATCTCGATGTCGGGCTCGACCGGCTGCTGTCCACTCCCCGGCACCGGTTGCGCGCCGAACTCACCCGGCTGCACGCGCACACCGGCCGCCCCGTCCCGGCGAGTGTGCGTCCGCTCGCCGACGGCTGCCCCAAGGCGCTGCACCGCCTCGGTTCGGCCTTGCGCGCCTATCACCAGGTGGCCGTCGAGCCCTACCTGGCCGCGATACGGGCCCAGGCGGCGGCCGACCGGGCCGTACGGGCCGAAGCCGTCCTCACCCACGGCGCGGAGGGCCTGCTCACGGGGTACGACCACCTGCCCGGATGGCGTTACCGGGACCGGAGACTGCGCGCCCCGTACCCCGTGGACCGCGAACTGACCTTGAACGGGCGGACGTTGACACTCGTCCCGGCCTTCTTCTGCGTGCACGCCCCACTCGCCCTCGTCGACGAGGAGCTGCCTCCGGTCCTCGTCCATCCGCTCTCGCCGTCGCCCGGCTGGCTCGAACGCCGGCACCACGGCAGGGACGCCGCGGCGGCGCAGCTCATCGGCGCTTCGCGCGCCGAGCTGCTGCGCATGCTGGACCGCCCGATGACCACCATGGACATCGCCGCGGCGCTGCGGCTCGCACCGTCGACGGCCAGTCGGCACGCCACCGTGCTCCGGGAGGCCGGGCTGTTGCTCTCCCAGCGCCAGGGGGTGCGTGTGCTCCACCATCGGACCCGGCTCGGCCGGGCGGTGCTGGAGGGCGCCTTGAAGTGATCCGCTCCGCCTGCCGGGCGGTGCCGGGCGGTGCCGGGCGGTGCGGATCGGCCGTTCCTGATACGGCCGTCACGACGTCCGCCGGGGGACCACAGCGCCCCCGGCGGCCGGCCTCGCCCTCTTGCCTGAGTGGCATCCGGATCTCGGGCGGAGGCGCGGGAGTGCCTACCGGACCGGGGCGGCAGGGCTTGCCGAAGGCTTCTGCCGCAGCAGCCGAACGCGCCGCAAGGCCGTGCTCGGCGCCCGGGAGCATGTGGACGCGCTGTTGACGACCGCCGCGCGAAGGCACCTCCGCCCCGTCCCCCTGAGGCGGGGCGGAGGCGTTTGCCCTCGGGCGTTTCCGTACGAGCCGCTGACCCGGGTGGCGGGCGCAGGGGAACAACTACCGTCCGTGGGAGGGCAGAACGATCCGTCTTCGCGGACGAGGCGAGGATTCGCGCGATCCGTCACCGCGGCGAACACTTCAGTGTCGACGGGCCGTTGAACATCCACCGTCCTCCGCAGGGCAGACCGGTGCTGGTCCAGGCCGGCCGCTCCGAGGAAGGCCGTGACTTCGCCGCCACCTACGCCGATGTCGTCTTCGCCGCCGCCGACAACGTCAGCAGCGCCCAGGCGTTCTACGCCGACATGAAGGACCGGGCCAGGCGCAAGGGCCGCGACCCGGAGACGCTGAAGATCCTGCTCGGCACCCATGTCGTCCTCGGCGCCACCGAGGCCGAGGCGTTGGCGCTGGAGCGGGAATGGGTCGACGGCATCGATATCGGCAAGGCGATCGCCTACCTCCAGACGGTGGTGAGCCCCCACCTGCGGCTGGCCGAACTGCCTCTGGACGAGCCGATTCCCGTCACTCTGCTCGAAGAGGCCGAGGCCCTCCGGGAGGAGCAGTACCAGCGGGGCGCGGGGTGGCTGCGCACCCACCACGGGCAGACGGTCCGGCAGCTGGTGATCAAGCACCGGCAGAACAGCCTGCACCTCGGATTCACCGGTACGCCCGAGAAGGTGGCCGCCGAGCTGGCCGAGCTCTTCCAGGAGAGGGCTGCGGACGGCTTCGTGCTGTCCCACAGCCACCTGCCCGAGGGGCTGGAGCTGCTGACTCAGGGCGTGGCGCAGGCGCTGCGCCGCGCGGGGCTGTTCCGGCACGACTACGACGGGCCGACCCTCAAGCACCATCTCGGAATCATGTGAGGGCTCACCCGGTCACCGGTGCTGGAAGGGCGTTCAGGAACCGGCTCAACCGCCGTGCGGGGCTTGACCCCGAATCCTGGACAGGGGCTCAGGAACCGACCCGGCTCGATCGGGGACTCGATGTCATGAACGGATCGAGTCATGGCAGGACCTTCCCGATGCCCGCCTGAGCTCCGCCGCCGTGCGGTGCGCATGGTCGCCGAGGCGCGCGACGCCTGTCCGGCCGAGACGGCAGCCCCGCAGTCGGGTGGCCGAGAAGCTCGGCATCACCAGCCGGCATGGTCGGTCCGAGCCCGTGCAGGCCGACCTCGCTGCAGCGGCAGCGAGCGAGGGAGCTTTCCCTCCCCCTAGGACCGTCCCGCCGGCGGGACAGCGCACGTCCGACAGCGGCCTACTCCCTCCCGGCACCGGAGTTGTCTTGACCGGCTGATCCGCTTCCGTGAACGTGGAGGTGATGTGACGACGTCAGAGGCGCAGTGGAGTGGGGGCAACGACGTGGGACACACCGGCATGGACACGGACGTGGTGATCGCAGGTGCCGGGCCGACAGGCTTGATGCTCGCCTGTGAGCTGCGGCTGGCGGGCGTCGACGTGGTGGTGGTCGAACGGCTCCCGGAGCCTACGGGCGAGTCGCGAGCCGGCGGGATGCACTCCCGCACCCTGGAGGTGCTGGACCAGCGCGGAGTCCTGGACCGCTTCCTGTCGGTCGGCGAACTGCAGCCGGTGGGCCACTTCTCCGGGCTCTATCTGGACTTCGACGAGTCCGAGTCCAGGCACCCTTATCCGCTGATGATCCTGCAGTCCGCCATCGAGCAACTGCTCGAGGAGTGGGCCACCGAGCTCGGCGTGCGGGTGCGCCGGTCGTCCGAGGTGAGCGGGATCCGCCAGGACGGGGTCGGCGTGGCGGTCGAGCTGCGTACGACGGGGGCGGAATCTGCGCAGCTGCGCGCCCGCTACCTCGTGGGCTGCGACGGCGGGCGCAGCACGGTGCGCAAGCTGTCCGGCATCGACTTCCCCGGCACTCCGGCGACGATGACCGCGCTGATCGGTGACGTCGAACTCCCCGATCTGCCCGAGGACTACGTGTGGGTGCGGCGCTGTCCGGGCGGCGACTTCTCGGCCATCGCCTTCGAGCCGGGCTGGTACCGGGTGATCACATCCGACTACGACAACGTCGCGGACCGCGACGAACCCCCGACGTTCGAGCAGCTCCGGGAGTCGCTGGTCAGGCTCGCGGGCACCGACTTCGGCATGCACAGCCCCAGGTGGATCTCCCAGTTCGGCGACGCCGCACGGCAGGCCGCCCAGTACCGGGAGGGCCGGGTGCTGCTCGCGGGCGACGCGGCGCACATCCATTTCCCGGCCGGCGGGCAAGGGCTGAACATGGGAGTGCAGGACGCGGTCAACCTCGGCTGGAAGCTCGCCTCGGTGGTGCGCGGACAGGCGCCGGAGAGCCTGCTGGACAGCTACCACGCCGAGCGCCACCCCGTCGGGGAGCGCGTGCTGCAGAACACCCGGGCGCAGTCCGCCCTGGCCCGCCCGGGCGCCCAGACGGACGCCCTGCGGGAGGTGTTCGGTTCGCTCATGGTGTTCGACGACGTCAACCGGCATCTGCGCGGCATGCTCACCGCACTGGAGGTCCGGTACCCGGTCGACGGCGATCACCCGCTGGAGGGCCGCCGGGTCCCCGACGCCGACCTCAAGACGCCCGACGGCGCCACCCGCGTCTACGAGCTGCTGCACGCAGCCCGCCCCGTACTGCTCGACCTGCGCGGCAGCGCGGAGGTGGCGGCGGCCACCGAGGGCTGGGCCGATCGCGTCGACATCGTCGAGGCGCGGAGCGAGGACGACCGCTGGCCCGTCCCGTCCGTCGGCGAGATCCGCGCTCCCGCCGCGCTCCTCATCCGCCCCGACGGCCATGTCGCCTGGGCGGCCGCCGCGGGCGGTGCGCCCGACATCTCCTCGCTCCGGACCGCCCTCGCCACCTGGTTCGGGCCGGCCCTGCAGGGGTGAGACACCGCTCGCGACGACCGGTTCACGAGATGCTTTCGGTCAATGCGGGAACTCGCGTGACGGCGGTCGTCAGGACTGGTTGCGGTCCTGACGGCCGCCGTTGTGGCAAGGACCGACTTCACCTACGCGCTCGGGCCGGAGCCGGTTGATCCCGGTTCGACTCCTTCGGCTCCTGCGCAGGTCGGCCCCGGTGTCCGTGCGGACACCGGGGCCGATTCCTTCGTACCCGTTCAGGCCGGTCAGAGCGGGTTCACGCGGTACATCGGGAAGTACGACCCTATTCTGCCGTTCGCGTAGTCGTCGGCCAGCTCGGGCACCCGGTCGAAGTCGTAGATCACGTCCGACCCCTCCGGCGCCATCCAGCCCTCGGCCTCCTGGAAGTCCCGGATGCCCGGCGAGTCCGGCAGCCTCCACACGTGCGTGTTCACATGGATGTGCCGGCTGATGCACTCGGCGCCCCGCAGATGCGACAGGCGCATCCCCGCTTTCCAGCCGCACGTGGTGACGACCCCCTCGCGGGCCAGGGCCCTCAGGGTGACGTCGTACAGGGGTTCGCCGATGTTGTCCACGAAGATCGCGACCCCGTGGCCGTCACTGAGGTCCTCGACGACACCCAGGATGTCCTCGACCGACGTGCGGCGCCGTTGGTGCCGGCCCCGGTCCGCCCGTTCCTGCCGGGTGGGCAGCGAGAGGTCGGGGAAGCGGCGGCGGTCCACCGGAGTGATGCCGTTCTCCCGCAGGAAGGCGACACGCTCGTCCGAGCCCGCGGTCATCGCCACCCGGAAACCGGCCCGCTTGGCCAGCATCAGCTCGGCGAAGGCCACACCGCCGCCCCACCCGAACACCAGGTGGTTCGCCGGATCGTCCTCGGCGACCTGCGTCCGCCAGCACCCGTACGCCTTGCGCCAGTTGTCCCAGGCGGTGAAGTACCGCCCGTACGTGGCCCACTGGGGCAGCGAGTACGCCGTGCCGTCCGGGACCGGCAGGAGCAGCCGTACGTCCATCTTCGACCGCTTGGCCAGCAGGCCGATGGTGCCGGGGGCGTCGTAGGCGTAGGCGAGTTCTGCGTAGCCGAAGCGGTCGAGCTTGCCGAACGGCAGGAGCAGACAGAGGTCCCCTTCCCGGACCTGGACGTCCCGGCTCCCCGCGTTCACCTTGAGGACGCGCACCACGCCCAGGTTGCCGAGGACCACCGCGTCCTCGCCGCGGCTGCTGCACACGTCGATCGGTGAACGGGCCAGCGCATGGTCGACATTGGCCTCCCAGGAGCCGAGGATCGGCTCCACCAGCGCCTCACCCTCCTCCAGCGGGCCGAAGGTGAACTGATCGCGTCGCAGCACGCCGCCGGGTCCGCCGTCGTGCGGGCCGGCCACCGCACCGGAGCGCAGGATCCAGGCTTCTGGTGAGTAGATGACAATCTCCTGTGATCGAGTACGTTCGCGGGTTCCCGGCGCGGTCAGGGGGCCGTGACGGCAGGCACCCGGTAGCCCACCGAGACACCGCCCCACGCCTCACCTGCGCCGTAGGCCACGGCACCGAGCCGGCCCGAGGAGGGCAGGGAACCGGCGTTCAGCTCTTCGGCGAACGCCAGCGGGATCGAGGCGGACGACGTGTTCCCGGAGTTCTCGATCCGGTTCACGAAGGGCACGCCGAGATGGGTGGTGAAGCCGCGGACCTGTTCCAGGATGCGGCCGTTCGCCTGGTGGCCGACCAGGACGGTCGGCGTGGGGCCGTGGTCGAAGAGGTACTGCGCCGACTCCGACATCCGGCGCACGGCGCGGTCGTACACCTGCATCCCGTCGAGATGGATGCCGCCCGCGTCGGTCTCCCGCATGAGTGCCTCCTGCGAGCCGTCGCAGCCGGCGACCTGGCGGAAGCCCGCGAACTCCGCGCGGTCCTCCAGCAGAACGGCCGCGGAGCCGTCGGCGAAGATGCACGCCGTCTGCCGGTCCGCGCGGTCCACCAGCCGGGACATGGCCTCCACCGAGCACACCAGGACCGACCGCGCCTGTCCGGCGTCGCAGAGCGAGAGACCGGTGACCAGCCCGTAGACGAAGCCGCAGCAGGCCGCGTTCATGTCGAAGGCCAGCACCGAGGGCCCAAGACCGACGAGTTGTGCCACCTTCTGCGCGATACCGGGGACGCGCTGTCGAACCGAGGTGCTGACGACGACCAGGGCGCCGATCGAGGAGGGGTCGTCCATCCCGGTCACGATCGGCGCGCAGGCCTCCGCCGCCACCTCCGCCAGCGAGGTCTCGTCCGGAAGCCAGGAGCGGGCCGCGATGCCGCTGCGGCGCCGGATCCACTCGTCCGTCAGACCGATCGACGCGAAGTGGTCGTTGTCGATCGTCCGGCCCGGCTTCGCGGTGGCGATATCGACGATGCCCGCGCTCATCCCCGGCTCGCCAGCTTCACGAAATAGGTAGTGAAGTCGTCCAGGAAGGCGAAGCCCGCGGTCTCCTTCAGGTCGCCCTTGACCTGGAGCTCGCGCTCCAGCTGTTGGTGCAGCTCGACCAGGTCGAGGGAGTCGAGGTCGAGGTCGGCGACCGGCCGGGCGAGGTCGTCGGGACCCAACGACGCGTCGCGCTCGCGCAGTTTGGCCAGCATGGTGTCCGCGATACGGCCTTCTATGTCGCTCATTTTCCTTCTCCATTCACGTGACTGGACCTACGGATCTCGGAGCGTGGGCGACTAGTCGGCCGCCAACTGGTACAGCACCTCACCGGACTTGAGGAGCGTGCCGTCCGTCACGGAGTGGGCCGTGACCCGTCCGCCGCGCTCCGCCACGATCTCCGTGCTGGTCTTGTCGGTCTCGACGACCGCGATGACGTCCCCCCGCTCGACCCGGTCGCCGACACCGGCGACCCACTCGATCAGCAGGGCCTCGGCGAGGCCGTGCCCGAAGCTGGGAACGTGCATGTCCATGGGGGAGTCGCTCACTTCGTCATCACCAGCACCTCGTCCTTGATCTCCTGCACACCGATCAGGTAGTCCTTCTCGAAGTCCGCCGGGGGATAGGCGCGGCGGTCGGGCGCCAGCCGGCGGACCGGGCCCCGGAGCGCGTCGAAACCGTGCTCGGCCACTGACGCGGCGATCTCGGCACCGATGCCGACGTTCTTGGACCCCTCGTGCACGATCAGCAGCCGCCCGGTGCGGGCGACGGACTCCAGGACCGTGTCCATGTCGAGCGGGGCCACCCAGCGCAGGTCCACCACCTCGACGTCGACATCGGGGCCCAGTGCGTGCGCCGCTTCCAGCACCTCGTGGGTGACCGCGCCGAACGTGGCGATCGTCAGGTCCGTGCCACGCCGCACGACCCGGGCCGCAGTCGGCGAGCTCGCCGGCTCGGGGTCCCTGGCGGGCGTGTTCCGCCGCCAGTACAGGCGGATCGGCTCGTACATCACCACGGGCGAACCGAGCGTCACCGAGTACCGCAGGATCTGGTCGGCGTCCTCGCCCGTGGAGGGACACGCCACCGAGATCCCCGGGACGCGGGCGAAGAGCGCCTCGTTGGACTCGCTGTGGTGCTCGACGCCCCGGACCCCGCCGCCGGTCGGGATCCGCACGACCAGGCTCGGGCTCACCTGACCGTTCCACCGGCCGCCGATCCGGGCCGCCTGGGTCACCAGCTGGTTCACCGCGGGATAGGTGAACCCGTCGAACTGGATCTCGCAGACGGGCACAAGGCCGCTCATCGCCATGCCGACGGCCTGGCCGACGATGGTGGACTCGGCCAGCAGCGAGTCGCGCACCCGGTCCTCGCCGAAGCGTTCCCTGAGACCCCGGGTCACCCGGAACACACCCCCCAGGCGTCCTATGTCCTCGCCGAGCAGCAACAGTCTCGGATCCTGTTCGAGCAGGTCGGCGAGGGTCGCGTTGATCGACTCCGCCAGGCCGACGGACCGCACGGTGCTCATCACGCGTACTCCTTCATCAACCGCTCGCGCAGCTCCCGCACTTCCGCGTCGACGGCGTCGAGCCACGCGGTGTCCACCAGGCCCAGGTCGCTCAGCCGGACCGCGTAGGCGGTCACCGGGTCCGCGGCCTTGGCCCGCGCGATGTCGTCGCGGCTGCGGTACACCTCCTGGGCGTCGGAGGTCGAGTGACCGTTGATGCGTCCCACAGGGATCTCGACGAGATAGGGGGCCCGCTCCCCACGGACATGGGCGGCGGCCCGGGAGCAGGCCGAGAAGACGGCTTCCGGGTCCTGGCCCGGGACCCGGACGGACTCGATCCCGAAACCCCGGGCGCGCTCGGCCACCGAGGTGCGCATCTGCTCCCCGGCCGGTTTCGAGATGGCCCAGCCGTTGTTCTGGCAGACGAACAGCACGGATGCCGACTCGACGGCGGCGAGGTTCATCGCCTCCGACATGTCGCCCTCGCTGGTGGCCCCGTCCCCCACGTACACGACGACGAAGTCCTCCAGCCCCTGCAACCGCTGCGCGATCGAGTAGCCGACGCCGTGCAGCGTCTGCGCGGCCAGGACCAGCGTGTAGGGGAAGAACCGCAGCCGGCGCGGGTCCCAACCGCAGAACGTGCGGCCGGCCCACTGCGCGACCAGCTCGTCCGGTGCCACACCACGCAGGAGGGCGACGGCGTGCTCGCGGTAACTGGGAAAGACGGTCGGGGCCGGACCCACGGCAAGCGCGGAGCCCACCTGCGCGGCCTCCTGCCCCTGGCAGGACAGCCAGAGGTCGAGCGCGCCCTGCTTCTGGAGCTGACGGGCCTCCTCGTCGATGCCTCTCGCCACCAGCATGTGGCGCAGCATCAACCGTCGTGTGTCGTCGTCTGGATTTGTTTCGTACTCGGATTCTGACTTCGAGATCATTGATCACCAGTCGCAGGTTCGTCGATGAGCTTCTGTCGTCGTGCAGCACGGAACACTCCGGGGCCCTCCCGTCGAAGGCGAGCCACATGTCCGGCGGCCGGACGCGGGAACACAGGAGGAAGGGGGAACCCGTGTTCATGCACAGGTAGTCGCGGAAGGAGGCACGGACCCGCCACCGACGGATCCGTTCCTCGGCGCCCCGGTTCCCGTGGGCCGGCGTCCCACCGTGCTTCCGGCGTCACCCGCTGCCCGCTCCTGGCGCACGACGACCCTGACGCGCGTGACGCGCGCACCGCGGTCGCCGACCAGCATCCGGTGGGCGGTTGCGTCGTTCGGCGTCACGGACGCGGCCTCCTCCCAGGTCAGGTGCGTCGGCTTGGGTGCCGGCCCGGCTGACCCGGACCACCGCCTAGTGGGCCGGGCGGCCGAAGCCGGTCTCGTGGCCCCACGCGCGATGCCCCGCGCCGAGCGATGTGCCGGCGTCGTGGCGGTGCGCGGCCGGATACGCGTACGGCGCGTCCTCCCGGGCCGGTTCGTCGGGCGAAGCACCCGCGAGCACGGCTGCGGCCAATGCGTCCATCAGGAATTCCTTTGCCCTCGGTGCGGCGCAGGCACGGGTCGCCGCGGCGCGTCGGTGTTCGGCTGGGGTGGGGCTCGTCCGATGTCTCTGCACTCGGAGGACCAGGCCCTGGCGGGCCGCCCGCCGCAGGCCCGTGATGGACAGCGCGCGCTCTCGATCGCCTCGGCGTAAGGAGATTGACTGACTGAACCCGCGTTCGAGCAGGCCCGTCCACGGGGCCACTGACCGGCATGGTGGCACAAGAACCCCAGCGGGAAACAGGTCCGGGCGGACGGCCGGGAGGCCGCGATCCTGCCGCCCTTGAGGCGTGGTCGATCGAGCCTTGTGGCGGTGGCGGTCGAGATCTACGGTGGCGTCGGCATCCCAGGGGCGCTGCGGATGCCGGGTGTCCTGTCGACAGGACGAACGCCGATCGGCGACCCCGCCCCCGGTGCTGTTCTCGAACTCGGCCTGGTGATTTCCCATGCCGAGTCACCCCGTGACGGTTAAGGACGGTGGCAGTTGAGCACGAACCCCTTCGATGACGAGGACGGCCGCTTCTATGTCGTGGTCAACGACGAGGACCAGCACTCCCTGTGGCCGGTGTTCGTCGAGACACCCGCAGGTTGGCGGGTGGTCTTCGGCGAGGCGGCCAGGGCCGAGTGCCTGGAGTACGTCGAGCAGAACTGGACCGACCTGCGCCCGAGGAGCCTGCGGGAGGCCATGGCGGCGGACTGAACGCCGGTCGGATTCTCCGGGGAGAGCGCATCGCGATGTTCGTACCTCGTAGGTACCGAGCCCCGGTGGACCGCCGAGTTGATGCATGAACCGGGGGACCCCCGGTGGAAGGTGCTGCGGGCCCGCGATGCCCGCGGTGCTCGACTTCGCGGGCCCGCAGGCCTGCATCTCGCCGGCGCTCTGCCGGGTTCACCCCCGTGGCGCCGAACTGGAACCGCACGGCCGCGCGGGATGAGCGGGACGCGGGACCGGCTGTGCCACCGCTTCGCCCCGGAGAGGGCCGGCAGGCAGCGGGAAACCGCGGAGTACATGAGCAGGCAGACCGAAGCGGAACGATGGTGATCGCCCCCTGGGTGCTCGGTCGAGTGATCGGTGTACGCCCAGGCAAACGCTCTGATGGGGAGATGAAGGTTGTGGGTGGCGTCCTGTGACGACCGCGAGCAGTTATAGAGCGGGGCCGGTGAGCACCAGCGGTGAGCCCGCGCAGCGCGATGTGGTTCTGTCCTTCGTGGGGAAACAAGCAAGGGTGCAGAAGTCGGGGATGGTCTTCCCGCAGGGCCTGTCGGAGCGGTCCTGGGAGCGGATCGGGGCCAGCCTGCGCGAGCTCACGAACTCCTCGGCGTGGTGGCTCGCCGACTGGTTGCTCTTCGGGGAGGCCGCCTACGGGTTGCGGCGGTACCGGGAGGCGATCGAGCGAACAGGGCTCGACTACCAGACCCTGCGCAACTACGCCTGGGTGGCCCGGCGGTTCGAGCACCACCGCCGGCGGGACAGCCTCAGCTTTGCCCACCATGCCGAGGTGACCCGCTTGTCCCCGTCGGAGCAGGACTACTGGCTGCGCAAGGCCGAACAGCAGAAGTGGTCGCGCAACGAACTCCGCAGGGCGGTTCGCGCCAGCCTGGCCGAGCAGAGCCTCCAGACCGAAATCCCCCCGAGCAGCGGCAACGAGAAGCAAGAGGTACCCCAGCTCGCCGAGTCGGTGGGCGCCGAGAAGCGTCGGCGGAAGGCCACCACGCTCACCATCGAGCTGTCCGCCCGCCAACTGGACTACTACTCGAAAGTGGCTGCCGCGCACGGTCTGCCCGTCGACGAGTGGGTGACCCAGGTGCTCGACGCCGCCGATCGGCGCACCGCCTAGAGGTGCCGGACAAACCCGTTCCCCGTGGTGCGCCGGCGGTTCGCCCGACCGGACACCTGTCATATCGGAGTCAGTTGATGATCCTTCAGGGAAAGCGGGTTGCCCTGCCCTCGGCGCCCGTGGTCCACAAACAGTTCGAGGCGCACGCAGAAGCCACCCCCGACGCCGTTGCCGTCCTCTGCGCCGGACAGCGGGTGACGTACGCGGAGCTGAACGCGAAGGCGAACCGGTTCGCGCACTTCCTCGCCGCGCGCGGACACGGCCGAGGTGCGAAGGTCGGCGTCTGCCTCGACTACTCGATCGACATGGTCGTCGCCATCCTCGGCACGCTGAAGGCAGGCGCGGCCTACGTACCGTTCGACCCCGCCTACCCGGCGGCGAGACTCCAGCTGCTGCTGGGCCAGGTCCCCGGTCTCGCCCTGATCGTGGCCTCCCCGGCGACGGCCGGGATGGTCGAGTCGGCGGGCGTCGAAGTCATCGATCTCGAGCAGCTGTCCGATCACCTGGCAGGTCTCCCGGCGGCCGGTCCTGACGTCTCCGTCACCGGGGACGACGTGTGCTACGCGGTCTTCACGTCGGGGTCGACCGGCACGCCGAAGCTGACCGCGGTGCGGCACGAGGGCTGGTTCAACCTGATGAACTGGCTGTCGCTCGAGTACGGCCTGCACCGAGGGTCGAACAACCTGGTCGTCAGCGCGTTCGGGTTCGACCTCTCCCAGCGCAGCCTGATGACGCCGTTGTTCTGCGGCGCCACCCAGTACCTGATGGCGAGCCGGAACTTCGACGCCATGATGGCCTACCGCATGCTGACCGAGCACGAGATACGCACGGTGCACTGCGCATCGAGCACCCTGTACCTGTTGGTGGACTGGGAAACCGCACGTGGCGGTGACGCGCTCACCCGGCTGGACCATGTGCTGTTCGGCGGGGAGCCGCTGAAGGTCGAACGGATCGCGGACTGGGCGCGGCGCGAGGGCAACAGGTGCACCCTCCTGCACCAGTACGGCGTCGCCGAGTGCACGGATGTCGCCACCTCGTACGACCTCGCCGAGTACCGGCCCGGCGAACAGGACATCGCACCGGTCGGCAGGCCGGCCTACAACACCGGGATCCACCTCCTCGACGAGCAGTTGCGCGGTGTCGGGGCGGGGGAGTACGGCGAGATCTGCATCTCCGGGGCCGGCGTCGGCGCGGGCTACCTCAACGGCACAGGCCCCGAGAACGCGAAGTTCACGACGATCGTGGTCGACGGTGCGCCGCGCCGGCTGTACCGCACGGGCGACCGTGGCTATGTGACCGAAGCCGGCGAACTCGTCGTCGCCGGCAGGATGGACGCGCAGGTGAAGGTGCGGGGCATGCGTATCGATCCCACCGACATCGAGCGCGCGCTCGGCAGGCTGGCCGGGGTCCGGGAGGCCGCCGTGGTGGTCACGTACACCGACTCCGGCGAGGCCGAGCTGATCGCGTTCCTCGTCCCGGCGGGAGACGATCTCGCCGAGGACGACGTGCGCACCCGCCTCCTGGAGACCCTGCCGCGGAACATGGTTCCGGTCAGGTTCGTGAATATCCCGCGGATTCCGCTGAGCCCGCACGGAAAAGTGGACCGCGCGGCGATGGCCGAGGCATGCCGGAACCTGTATGCCGGCAGCGGCACGACGGCATGGTCGCCGGACTCCGAATGACAACCGAGAGGACTGCGATGATTGTCGACAAGGTGCGCGTCATCTGGTGCCGGGAACTCCAGCGTGATGACATATCGGTCGATGACGACTTCTTCGCCCTGGGCGGCCAGTCCGTGATTATGGCCGGTATCCAGGGTGCTTTCATCGAGGAGCTGGGCGTCGAGGTCCCGGTGGACCACATGTTCCTCAATCCGACGGTGGCGTCCATTTCTGCGTACATCGAATCCCTGGGTGCCGTAACCCCATAGCGTCGGACGTGCTTGGTGCCGTGTGGTGTCTCGCCGGCGAGACACC
>NZ_JBHWVO010000004.1:0-439313 GCF_042736635.1 Streptomyces sp. NPDC060035 | reverse complement strand
TGCCCCCTTCTCCCCCCGTCGCTCCCTCCCACCCCACCCCCGGTGCGTGGGGTGGGGTTGTGTGGGGCGGCCCGCCGGCGAGACACCACACGGCACCAACGCCCATGGGGCGGACGGGTAGGACCGGCTGGTTCGGGGTGACCGTGGGATTGACCCGGCTCCGTGCCCGTGTGTATTTCTCCCGCCAGTTCGGGCGGCTAGCATCACATTCGTGCTCGGCAGCGCCTATTCCGTCCGCTGCGTAGGCGGCGTGCACAACCGCAATTACTTTTCCGGCTGCGGCCGCATTGGGATCCAAAAACCACCTGAGAGGCGCCATGTACGACGTGATTGTCATAGGTGCCCGTTGTGCGGGTTCGCCGGCGGCCATGCTATTCGCGCAGCAGGGTTATCGCGTCCTGCTCCTGGAGAAAGCGCGGTTCCCGCAGGACACGCTGTCCTCGCACTACATCCACCAGCAGGGAGTGGCGCTGCTCAACCGGTGGGGACTGCTCGACAAGCTCCGCGAGGCGGGCTGCCGGCCGATCGACCACCAGAGCTACGAGGCGTCCGGTGTCCGCATAGACGGCTTCTCCCTGCCGATCGACGGCCTGCGGACCACGTATGCGCCGAGGCGGTACGTGCTCGACCCGATCCTCGCGGACGGTGCCGTGGCGGCCGGCGTGGAGTTCCGGGAGTCCTGCGCGGTCAGCGATCTGGAGTTCGAGGGCGACCGGGTCGTCGGGGTGCGGTACACGACGCCCGGCGGCGCCGAGGCGACGGACCGGGCGCGCCTCGTCGTCGGCGCGGACGGCATGCGGTCGCTGGTGGCCCGCAAGGCCGGCGCGCAGAACGTCATCGAGCACCCGCGGATGACCTGCACCTACTACAGCTACTGGGCCGGGGTTCCCTCGCACTTCGAGCTGTACGAGCGGCCGGGGCGCTGGATCGGTGTCCTCCCCACCAACGACGACCTCACCCTGCTCATGGCCTACTTCCCGCAGGAGGACTACGCCGAGGTTCGCAAGGCGGTGGAACCTGCCTACCTCGATGCCTTCCGCACGACGGCGCCCGAGTTGTACGAGCGGATGTCGGCGGGCACGCGCGTGGAGCAGCTGTACGGCACGGGGCACCAGGAGAACTACTTCCGCAAGGCCTTCGGGCCCGGGTGGGTGCTGGTCGGTGACGCGGTGAACCACAAGGACTCCATCACCGCCCGCGGCATCACCGAAGCCTTCGTCCAGGCCCAGACGCTCACCGAGCACATCGGGGATCAGCTGCACGACGACGCCGCGCTCGAGGCGGCACTGAGGCGCTACGAGGACGACCTGAGCGACGAAGCCCTCAACCACTACCAGGGCGCGCTCAACGTGGCCGAGCTCAAGCCCGAGGGGCGGGTCGAGATGCTGCGGAAACTGGTCGGCCACCAGGAGCAGATCGACCGGTACTTCTCGACGCTGTCGGGGGCGTGCTCCATCGACGACTTCTACAACGACGAACTCTTGACCCTGCTCGATCAGAGCTGAGCGACGACCTGCTCACTGGTTCCGCCGATTTGGAGACACAATGATCCCGTTGTCGTTCGCGCAGCGTCGGCTGTGGTTCGTGGACCGGTTCGAAGGCCCTTCGCCGACCTACAACGGCGCTTTCGCCCTGCGGCTGACCGGTGAGCTGAACGTGGGTGCGCTCGAGTCGGCGTTCCACGACGTCATCGACAGGCACGAGGTCCTCCGCACGGTGATCGTCGAGGACGACGACGGCGTCCCGCACCAGCAGGTGCTGCCGTCCGGTCGGAACCCGTTCGGCCTGTCGCTCGTCGAGATCACGGAGGACAAGCGGGCGGCCGCGGTCGACGAGGTGGCCAAGGAGACCTTCGACCTGGCCGCCGACGTGCCGATCCGCGCCAGGCTGGTGCGGACCGGACCGCGGAAGCACACCCTGGTGCTCGTGGTGCACCACATCGCCCTGGACGGGGAATCCCTCGGGCCGCTGCTCCGCGATCTGACCGCGGCGTACGCGGCCCGCAGGGAGGGCAGGGCCCCGGTGTGGGTGCCGCTCCCGGTGCAGTACGCGGACTACACGCTGTGGCAGCAGGACATGCTCGGCGACGAGTCCGATCCGGACAGCCTGACGGCCAGGCAACTGGCTTACTGGCGCGAGGCCTTGGCCGACATGGCGCAGCCGCTGGCCCTGCCGACGGACCGCTCGCGCCCGAGGACGATGAGCTCCCGCGGCGATCTGGTCACGTTCTCGATCGACGCAGACCTGCTCGGGGCCGTGGAGAAGCTGGCCGCGGAACAGGACATCACGGTGTCGATGGTCATGCACTCGGCGCTGGCCGTGCTCCTGCACCACCTCGGGTGCGGTGATGACGTGCCCATCGGCGCACCGATCGCGGGCCGCACCGATGAGGAGTTGCGGGACCTCGTCGGGTTCTTCGTCAACACCTGGGTGCTGCGCGTCGACCTCTCCGGGAACCCGACCTTCCGCCGGCTGCTCCAGCGGGTGCGGGACCGGGCCCTCGCCGCGTACGACAACCAGGACATACCGTTCGAGCGGTTGGTGGAGCTGCTGAGCCCGGACCGGTCCACCGCCTACCACCCGTTCTTCCAGGTGATGCTCGCCTGGCAGGAGTCCCCGGGGGATCTGGAATTCGCCGGCCTCGATGTCGAGTCCGAGACGCTCGAGACCCGAACGGCCAAGTTCGACCTGTTCTTCAACATGATCCCGAACGGCTCGGGTGGGGCGGGAGTCCGTCTGGAGTACGCCACCGACCTGTTCGACAGGGACACGGCCGAGGGCATCGCGAACCGGTTCGTGCGCGTGCTGAGCCGGCTCGTGGCCGCCTCGGAGCGCAGCATCGGCGGCATCGACGTGCTCGACGCAGTCGAGCGGGACCGGTTGCTCACCCGGTTCAACGACACCGCCGCAGCGGCGTCCGAGCTGACGGTCCCGGAGCTGTTCGAAAGCCAGGTGGCCAGGACCCCGGACGCCCCGGCGATCGTGTGCGATGACCGGACGCTGACCTACCGGGAGCTCGACGACCGGGCGAACGGCGTCGCGTGGGAGCTGGTCCGGCGTGGTGCCGGGCCGGAAGACCTGGTGGTCCTGGCGTTGCCGCGCACGGAGGACCTGGTGGTCGGCCTGCTGGGGATCCTCAAGTCCGGTGCCGGGTACCTGCCGATGGACCCGCAGTATCTCGGCGGGCGGGCACAGGGTGTGCTGTCAGAAGCACGCCCGCGTTTCGCGGTCACCGACACCGAGACGTCGCAGGACCTGCCGCAGAACGACATGGCGAGCATCCTCCTCGACCGGCGCGCGGAATGGGACTCGCCCGAGGGGGCGCTGGACGACGCGGGCCGGATCTCGCCGCTGGGCCCGGACAACCTGGCGTACGTGATGTACACCTCCGGCTCCACGGGCAAGCCGAAGGGTGCGGCGATCACCCACCGCAACGTCGTCAACGGCGTGCAGGAGCTGGTGCGCGTCCTCGACGCGCCGCCCGGGTGGCGGATGCTGGCCGGCACCTCGGTGAACTTCGACGTCTCGGTCTTCGAGCTGCTGTCCACCCTGTCCACCGGCGGCACGGCCGAGGTGGTGCCGAACGCGCTTGCGCTCGGCGAGCGGGACAGCTGGGACGGCCACGTGATCAGCGCGGTTCCCTCGGTGCTCGGGGAACTGGTGGGTCACCTGGAGAGGGCGACCGACGTGCGTACGGTCGTGTTCGCGGGCGACGTGCTCCCGGCCGGACTGGTGCGGCAGGTGCGCGAGGCCCTGCCCGGGGTGCAGGTCGTGAACTCCTACGGGCAGAGCGAGAGCTTCTACGCCACCACGTTCTCCCTCGCGCCGTCCGAGGAGTGGGCGGAGAGCGACGTCGCGCCGATCGGTACCCCGCTGGGGAACATGCGTGCCTACGTGCTCGGTCCGGGACTCGCCCCGGTGCCGCAGGGCGTGATCGGTGAGTTGTACGTGGTGGGGACCTGCCTGGGCCGCGGCTACCACGGCCGCCCGGGCATGACCGCCGAGCGGTTCGTGGCGAACCCGTTCGGCCCCGCGGGCGAGCGGATGTACCGCACGGGCGACCTGGCCCGCTGGAACGCGCATGGCCAACTGGAGTGCGTCGGCAGGGCCGACGGCCAGGTGAAGGTGCGCGGCTTCCGCATCGAGACGGCCGAGGTCGAAGCGGCGATCACGCTGCACCCCGGGATCAGCCAGGCGGTGGTGATCAGCCGGGAGGTGCCCTCGGGCGGGCGGCGGCTCGTCGCGTACGTGGTGCACACCGGCGAGGGCGCCGTCGGCGACGATGGCGCCGGTGGTATCGGCGATGTCGATGTGCTGGCCGGTGCTTCGTCCGCCGAGCTGCGCAAGTTCGTCGCGGCACGGCTGCCCGACTACATGGTGCCGTCGGCCTTCGTGGTCCTCGGCCGGATGCCGCTCGGGCCGACCGGCAAGCTGGACCGCTCGGCGCTGCCCGAACCGGAGTTCGTGGGCGAGGCCTACCGGGAGCCGCGCACCGAGGCCGAGAAGATCATCACCGCGGCGTACGCGGACGTGCTCGGGGTGGATCGGGTCGGTGTCGACGACGACTTCTTCGCGGTGGGCGGGGACAGCCTGCGGTCGATCCAGGTGGTGGCGCGAGCCCGGGCCCGGGGTCTGGAGCTCACCACGCGGGAGATCTTCGAGGGCCGCACGGCGGCCCGGCTGGCCGAGGTGGCCTCCGCCCGCCGGGACCGGGTGCCCGCGCTCGCGGAGGACGAGGGCGGCGGCGTCGGCCCGATGCCGTTGCAGCCGGTGGCACGGCATGTGTTCGAGCACGGCGGTGGGACGAACCGGTTCGCCATGGCGATGGCTCTGGAGCTGCCCGCGGGCATCGACGCGAGCGGGCTGGCCGCGACGCTGGACGCCGTGCTCGACCGGCACGACCTCCTGCGCGCGCAGCTGGTACGCGGCGACGAGCTCTCCCTCGTCGTGCGTCCGGCCGGCACCGTGCGGGCGGCCGACCTGATCCGCCGGGTTGCCTGCGACGGCCGGTGGGACGAGCCGTCCTCGCTGGAGGCGGCGAAGGCGGAGCTGGACGACTCGGTCGGGCGACTCGACCCGGAAGCCGGGACCATGGCGGACTTCGTCTGGTTCGCCGCGGAGTCCGGCGCGGGCAGGCTGCTCGTGGTGCTGCACCACCTGGTGGTGGACGGTGTCTCCTGGCGCATCCTCATGTCGGACTTCGCCGAGGCGTGGCAGCAGGTCCGGTCCGGCCGGACGCCCGAGCTGCCCGCGGTCGGGACGTCGGCCCGCCGCTGGGCGTCGGCGCTGCAGACCGCGGCGCTCACCCCTGAGCGGGAAGCGGAACTGCCGTACTGGCGGGACATGCTCGCCGCGCCGAACCCCCCGCTGGGCACGCGGGCGTTCGACCCGGCTGTGGATGTGATGTCCACGGTCGACACCGTGGTGGTGCAACTGCCCGCCGAGGTCACCGAGGCGGTGCTGACCAAGCTTCCCGCGGCGTTCAAGGGGACCGGGACCGACGTGCTGCTCGCCGCGCTCGCCCTGGCGGTGAACCGGTGGCACGGTGCGGACCGCTCGACCCTGGTCCGGATGGAGGGGCACGGCCGCGAGGAGGACGTCGTCCCCGGGGCCGATCTCTCCCGGACCGTCGGATGGTTCACCAGCATGCACCCGGCCCGGATCGACGTGCGCGGGGTGGACCTGGCCGACGTGCTGGCGGGCGGCCCCGCGGCCGGGAAGGCGATCAAGCTGGTCAAGGAGCAGCTGCGCGGGATCCCGGACAAGGGCGTGGGGTACGGGCTGCTGCGCTACCTGAACCCGGAGACCGCCACGCAGCTCGCCGAGCACCCGGTGCCGCAGATCGGGTTCAACTACCTCGGCCGGATCTCCGGCGCCGACGTGCCCGAGCACCTGCGCGCGGACGGGTGGGGACCGGCGTCCTGGTCCACCGAGCTGTTCCCGGCACCCGACCCGGACCTGCCCGCGCTGTCCGCGCTGGAGGTCAACTCGGTCGCCACGGACACCGCCGACGGCACCCGGTTGCAGGCCGCCTTCATGTTCCCCACCGGGGTGCTGTCCCGTGAGCGGATCTCCGAACTGGCCGAGCTCTGGGTCGAGGTGCTGCGCGGCATGGCCGCGCACGCCGCACGCCCGGAGACCGGCGGGCTCACGCCCTCGGATGCCCCGCTGGTCTCGGTGCGGCAGGACGAGATCGAGACCTGGGAGGAGCGCTACGGCCGGCTGGCCGAGGTATGGCCCCAGGCCCCGGGGCAGTCCGGCATCCAGTTCCAGGCGGCGTTCGCCGACGGATCCTTCGACGTCTACCACATGCAGTTCGTGCTGCATCTGTCCGGGCACGTGGACCCGGCGCGCATGCGGACGGCCGGGCAGGCGCTCCTCGACCGGTATCCGAACCTGCGCTCCGCGTTCCTCACCGGGGCCGACGGCGATTCGGTGCAGGTCGTGGCGGAGCACGTCGCCCTGCCCTGGCGGCACGTCGATCTGACCGGTCAGGGCGAAGCCGAGCAGGACGCGGCGCTCGACCAGGTTCTCGCCGAGGACCGGGCCGACCAACTCGATCCCGCCCGGCCGCCGTTGTTCCGCCTGGCCCTGCTCACCCGCGGGCCGCAGCAGGCGAAACTCATCATCACGGCGCACCACACCCTGTTCGACGGCTGGTCGTCGCCGTTGGTGATCACGGATCTGATCCGGCTGTACTCCGGGACCCACGAACTCGGCCCGGTCCGAAGCTACGGCGACTATCTGGCCTGGCTGTCCACGCAGGACCGGGAGGCGTCGGCCGCCCGGTGGAAGGCCGAGCTCGCCGGATTCGACCAGCCAACCCTCCTGGCCCCGAGGACCGGGCTCAAGGATGCTGCGTCCGCCCTCGGGCGGGTCGAGGTACCGCTGTCGATCGACAAGGGGCGTGAACTCGCCCGGCGCGCCGCGAAACTCGGTGTCACGCTGAACACGCTCCTGCAGGGCGCGTGGGGGATCCTGCTCGCGAAGCTGACCGGGCAGCAGGACGTCGTGTTCGGCGCCGCCGTCAACGGTCGCCCGGCGGACGTGCCCGGTTCCGACGAGATGGTCGGTCTGTTCATCAACACCCTGCCGACCAGGGTGTTCTGCCGACCTGACCACAGCGTGGCCGACGTCATCACCGAGCTCCAGGGCCGGCAGACCGCTCTGCTCGACCACCACTACTACGGGCTGGCCGACATCCAGCGCGGCGTCGGGCTGCCCGCCCTGTTCGACACGATCGTCGTGTTCGAGAACTACCCGGTCGACCGCGAGGGCATCGTCGACGCGAACGTCGCGGCGGGGCTCACGATCGACGCCATCCGGCCCTTCGCGGGCTCGCACTACCCGCTCACCCTCAACGCCTCCGACCCCTACCTGCGGCTTTCCCTCGACTTCCACGACAACCTCTACGACCGCGACGCGGCCGAGGTGCTCGCCGCCCGGCTCGTCCGGGTGCTGGACCAGGTGCTCGAGGACCCGACGACGCCCTTCGGCGCCATGGAGGTGCTGTCGGCGGGGGAGCGGGACTGGCTGGTACGGCGGGTCAACGACACCGCGCAGCCGGTGGCGGCGGACACCTTGCCGGGTGCGTTCGAGGCTCAGGTGGAGCGTGATCCCGATCGTGTGGCCCTGATCGGGGAGCAGGTCAGCCTGACGTACGGGGAGTTCAACCGGCGCGCCAACCGGTTGGCGCATTGGCTGGTCGAGCAGGGCGCGGGTCCCGAGCGACTGGTCGCGGTGCGGATCCCCCGGTCCGTGGATCTGATGGTGGCGCTCTACGCGGTGGTCAAGGCGGGTGCGGCCTATCTGCCGGTGGATACCGACCTGCCCGAGGACCGGGTGCGACAGGTGCTGGAGAGTGCGGAGCCACTGCTGGTGCTCGGCGAGGCGCTTCCGGATGTGTCCGGGTACCCGGAGGAGAACCCGCAGCGCGTGCTGTCGCCGGAGAACGCCGCGTACGTCATCTACACCTCCGGCTCCACCGGGAGGCCCAAGGGGGTGCAGGTCTCGCACCGGTCGATCATGAACCGGCTGGTGTGGGGTCTGGCGCACTTCGAGGTGGGTGCCGCGGACCGGGTGCTGCTGAGTACGTCGGCGAGTTTCGACGTGTCGGTGCCGGAGCTGTTCGCCCCCTTGCAGGTGGGTGCGGCTGTGGCGATCGCGCGTCCGGACGGGCGCCGGGATCCGGCGTATCTGGCGGAGTTGATCCGGCGGGAGCGGGTGACCGGCGCGGATTTCGTGCCGTCGCTGCTGGAGGTGTTCGTCGCCGAGCCCGCGGCGAAGGAGTGCACGAGTCTGCGGTGGATCGAGGTCGCGGGAGAGGCGTTCCCGGCCGCGCTGGCCAACAAGGTTGTCGAGCTGCTCCCGGGCTGCGGGGTCCACAACCTCTACGGGCCCACCGAGGCGGCGGTGGAGGTCACCGCGTGGCAGCACGTGCCGGGTGCGGACCGGGTGCCGATCGGCGCGCCGGTGTGGAACACCCAGGTGTACGTGCTGGACGCCGCGCTGCGTCCCGTCGTGCCCGGGGTGGCCGGTGAGCTGTACCTGGCCGGCACCGGGCTCGCCAGGGGCTACCTCGGGCAGCTGGACCTGACCGCGAACCGCTTCGTCGCCTGCCCCTACGGTGCACCGGGAACCCGGATGTACCGCACCGGGGACCTGGTGCGGTGGAACCAGGACGGTCAGGTCGAGTACATCGGCCGGACCGACTTCCAGGTCAAGATCCGCGGCTTCCGCATCGAGCTGGGCGAGGTGGAGTCGGCGCTGATCGCGCACCCGGATGTCGAGGCCGCGGTGGCCGTGGTGCGCGAGGACCGTGCCGGCGACCAGCGGCTGATCGCCTACGTGGTGCCGGGCGGCCGGGCGGACCCGGCCGGGCTGGACGTCGGGGCGGTCACGGAGCTGCTCCAAGGGCACCTGCCGGAGTACATGGTCCCCTCGGCGATCGTGCCGCTCGCCGAGTTCCCCATGACCACGAGCGGGAAGCTCGACCGCAAGGCTCTCCCCGCGCCCGGCCACACCGAAGCCGCGGCCGGACGAGGACCGCGCAACCACAACGAGGAAGTGCTCTGCCGGCTGTTCGCCGAGCTGCTCGGCGTGGAGGAGGTCGGCATCGACGTCGACTTCTTCGCACACGGTGGGCATTCGCTGCTGGCCACCCGGCTGATCGGCCGCGTACGCGGCGAGCTCAACGTCGACGTGAAGGTCACGTCAGTGTTCCGCAATCCGACCGTCGCCCAGCTCGCGGAGCAGATCGAGAAGCTGGCCACGTCGAAACGCCCCCAGCTGCGACAGATGACCGTACAGGAGACGCGCCGATGATCCCGTTGTCCTTCGCCCAGCTGCGGATGTGGTTCCTCCACCGCCTGGAAGGCCCGTCCGCGACCTACAACGTCCCGTTCGTGCTGCGCCTGGAAGGTCAGCTGGACACAGCCGTCCTGGCTGCGGCGGTGACGGACGTCGCAGACCGGCACGAGAGCCTGCGCACCCTGGTCGTCGAGAACGCGGACGGCACGCCGGAGCAGCGGATCCTGCCTCCGGAGGAGGCGGCCCACCCCTTCCGGGTGATCGACGTGGCCGCGGACGCGGTGGACGCCGCGCTCAACGAGGCCGTGTGCGTGGCGTTCCACCTGGACACGGAGCTTCCCCTGCGGACGACCGTGTTCCGGATCGCTCCGCAGGAGCACGTCCTGGTGTTCGTGTTCCACCACATAGCCGCGGACGGGGCGTCGATGGCGCCGTTCCTGCGGGATCTGATGACGGCGTACGCGGCTCGCCACCAGGGCAGGGCGCCGGAGTGGACGCCGCTTGCGGTGCAGTACAAGGACTACACGCTGTGGCAGCGACAGCTACTGGGTGACGAAGCCGACCCGGAGAGCGTCGCTACGGCGCAACTCGCCTACTGGCAGCAAGAGTTGGCAGCGGTGCCGCAGCCGCTGCAACTGCCGCTGGACAGGCCGCGGCCGACGGCGGCCAGCTACCGTGGCGGCGACGTCCCGTTCGAGCTGTCACCTGAGCTGCTGTCCGGGTTGCAGAAGCTGGCCATGGACCGCGGTGCCACGGCACCGATGGTGGCTCAGGCCGTGCTGGCGGTGCTGCTGAACAAGCTGGGCGCAGGGGAGGACGTGGCGATCGGCTGCCCGATGGAGGGGCGCGCCGATGAGCAACTCGACGATCTGATCGGGTTCTTCGTCAACACCTGGGTGCTGCGCGCCGATCTGTCGGGGAACCCCTCGTTCGGCGATCTGCTGGAGCAGGTGCGGGACCGGGCCCTCGCCGCGTACGACAACCAGGACATACCGTTCGAGCGGCTGGTGGAGCTGCTCAACCCCGACCGCTCCACCGCGTACCAGCCGTTGTTCCAGACGGCGCTGGGCTGGCAGTTCGTGTGGCCGGAGATCGAGATGCCGGGTCTGCGGGTCACCTCCGTCCCGGCAGGCACCGGCACCGCGAAGTTCGACCTGTTCTTCAACATCGTCCCGAACGCGTCCGGGGGCGCGTACGGGCTGCTGGAGTACGCGACGGACCTGTTCGACCACACCACGGCCGTCCACATCGTCGACCGGTTCGTGCGCATCCTGGAGCAGGTGCTCGAGGACCCGACGGTGCCGGTCGGTGCCATCGAGGTGCTGTCGGCGAAGGAGCGGGACCGGTTGGTGCGGGGTGTCAACGACACGGCGGTGGCGGTGCCGGAGCGGACTGTCGACGCGCTCTTTGCCGACCGGGCCGCTGCGACGCCGGATGCGGTGGCGGTGGTGTGCCGGGATGCGGCGTTGACGTACCGGGAGGTGGAGGAGCGCGCGAATCGGCTGGCGCGCGTGTTGATCGAGCGGGGCGTGGGGCCGGAGTCGCTGGTCGCGGTGGCGGTGTCCCGATCGGTGGAGTGGGTTGCGGCGATCCTGGCGGTGTTGAAGGCGGGTGGGGCCTACCTGCCGGTGGATCCGGCCTATCCGGCGGAGCGTGTGGCGTTCATGGTGGCGGATTCCGGGGCGCTGCTGGTGATCGGCGACGCGGTCTCGGCGGGGCAACTGCCGGAGCTGTCCGCGCCCGTGATGCGCCTGGACCATCCGGACGTGGCCGCGGCGCTGGACGGTGCCGGCCCGGGCCCCGTGACCGACGCCGACCGGCGAGGCCCGGTGGCGGTGGCGAACACGGCGTACGTGATCTACACCTCGGGTTCGACCGGGACGCCGAAGGGGGTGGCGGTCACTCACGCGGGGGTGGCCAGCATGGTTGCCTCACAGGTGGAGCGGCTGGAGGTGACGCCGGCCAGCCGGGTACTGCAGTTCGCCTCGCCGAGCTTCGACGCCTCGGTGTGGGAGTCGTGCATGGCGCTGTTGACCGGGGCGAGGCTGGTGCTGGCCGGCACGGATGAGCTGGCCGCGGGCAAGCCGCTGGTCGAGACGATCGCCGCGCACGGGGTGACGCATGCGACGTTGCCGCCGGCGGTGCTGGCGGCTCTGCCGGCAGGGTCGTTGCCGAGTGTGGAGTCGCTGGTGGTCGCCGGTGAGGCGACCTCACCGGAGTTGGTGGCCCAGTGGTCGGCCGGGCGGCGGATGATCAACGCCTACGGCCCGACGGAGACCACGGTGTGCGCCACCATGAGCACGCCGCTGGCGGGTGACGGCCGTACTCCGATCGGGCGGCCGATCGCCAACGCCCAGGTGTACGTGCTGGACGCGGCGCTGCGTCCGGTCGCGCCCGGGGTCGCCGGTGAGCTGTACCTGGCCGGTGCCGGGCTGGCACGGGGCTACCTCGGGCGGACCGACCTGACCGCGAACCGGTTCGTCGCCTGCCCCTACGGTGCTCCGGGAACCCGGATGTACCGCACCGGGGATCTGGCGCGGTGGAACCAGGACGGCCAACTCGAGTACCTCGGGCGAACCGACTTCCAGATCAAGATCCGGGGATTCCGGATCGAGCTGGGTGAGATCGAGCACGCGCTGGCGAGGCATCCCGGTGTGGCGCGGGCGGCGGTCGTGGTGCGTGAGAATCAGCAGGGCGACAAGCAACTTGTGGGGTACGTGGTGCCCGAGCAGGATGCCGCGGTGGCCGATGCCGGCGCTCAGGTGGATGACTGGCGCCACCTCTATGACGGCAGTTACGCCGATCCCGGCGACGAGGGGCTGGGCGAGGACTTCCGGGGCTGGAACTCCAGTTACACCGGTGAGCCGATCCCGCGTGAGCAGATGCTGGAGTGGCAGGACGCGGCGGTGGCACAGGTGTTGCGGTTCGCCCCGCGGCGGGTGCTGGAAATCGGTGTGGGTTCCGGTCTGCTGCTGGCGAAGATCGTCGGCGAAGTCGAGGAGTACTGGGGCACCGACATCTCGGCCACGGTGGTGGACCGGGTCCGGGCGCAGGCCGAACAGGCCGGATACGGCGACCGGGTCCGGTTGAGCGCCCAAGCGGCCGACAACGTGTCCGGACTGCCTCGTGGCCGGTTCGACACCGTAGTGCTCAACTCGGTGGTGCAGTACTTCCCGAACGCCGAATACCTGGCCCAGGTGCTGCGCCAGGTGATGGAACTCCTCGTGCCGGGCGGCCGCGTCATCGTCGGTGACGTCCGCAACGCCACGACACGCAGCCTCATGCAGACCGCGGTGCAGCGTGCGGCACACCCGCACGCCTCGCACGAAGAGCTGCGGTCGCTGGTCAAGAGGGAGCTGCTGGCCGAGCGGGAACTGGTCGTCGCCCCGGAGTGGTTCACCGAGTGGGCAGGAGACGCTTCCGTCCCGGTCGACATCCGGTTGAAGCCCGGGCAGGCGCACAACGAACTGACCCGGCATCGCTACGAGGTCGTTCTGCACAAGCAGCCGGCCGACGTACTCGACCTGGCCGGCGTGCCGTCGGTGCCGTGGGGTGGGCAGCTGGACGACCTGGCCGGCCTGGGCCGCTGTGCGGACCGGGAGGGCGGCCCGGTGCGGGTGACCAGGATACCCAATGCGCGTCTGGCCGAGGAGGCCGCCGAGACTGTCGCGGCAGGTCTCCTCGACCCGGCGTCCCTGCCCGGCAGACCGGTCGATCCGCAGGAACTGCTGCGGTGGGCACGTGAGCACGGTCGGGACGCGGTTGTCACCTGGTCGGGCGAGGACGCGCGCCGCTTCGACGTGGTGGTGCTGCCCGAGCAGCCGACCGGGCGGCGGAACGTCTCGGGCTCGTTCGCTCCCAGCGGTGCCGGCGGGAGGGTCCGGGCGAACACCCCCGCGCTGGCCAGGTCGATCGGTGCGTTGCTCGGTGAGCTGCCCGAGTACCTGCGTGGGCGTCTGCCCGACTACATGGTCCCTCCTGCGCTCGTGCCGCTCTCGGAGCTGCCGCTGACTGCGAACGGGAAACTGAACCACCGGGCGCTGCCTTCGCCGGACTACGCGCAGGTATCGACCGGTCGGGCACCGCGCAATCAGCACGAGGAGACCTTCAGCGCGCTGTTCGCCGAAGTGCTCGGCGTGGAGAGAGTCGGCATCGACAACGACTTCTTCGCCAGCGGCGGGGACAGCATCCGCTCCATCCAGGTCGTCGCGCGGGCCAGGACGCGTGGCATAGAGGTCAGCACGCGGGAGATCTTCGAGCACCGCACGGTCGCTCGGCTCGCGGAACTGGTCGAAGGACGCGAGGAGGAACGCCTCACCCTGGCGGAGCTGCCGGGTGGCGGCGTGGGACGGGCTCCGCTGCTGCCGACGGCGGATCACGTGCTCGGGCTCGGCGGTGGCATCGGCCGGTTGTCGATGTCCGGGATGCTGACCCTGCCCGGGGGCATCGACCGGGCGGGGCTGGTGGCGACCTTGCAGGCCGTGCTGGACCGGCACGATGTGCTGCGTTCCCGGCTCGACCGGGCGCAGCCGGGCCTGTGGATCGAGCCGCCCGGCAGCACGGACGCCGGCGCGCTGCTGCGGGAAGTCCCCTACGGCGACGCCGATGTGAACGCCGAGCTGGATGCGGCCGTGGAGCGGCTGGACCCGGACGCGGGTGTCATGGCGCAGTTCGTGTGGCTCACCTCCGACACGGGCGCCGGCCGGTTGCTGATCGTGCTGCACCACCTGGTCGTCGACGGGGTGTCGTGGCGGATCCTGGTTCCGGACCTGGTCTCGGCCTGGCAGCGGGTCCGCGACGGCCGCCCCCCGGAACAGGCTGAGGCAGGTACCTCGTTGCGGCGGTGGGCGCACGCCCTGGCCGAGGAGGCGGCCAAGCCGGAGCGGATGGCGGAACTGCCCGTGTGGCAGCAGATCCTGCGCGAGGACGAGCCGGTACTCGGAGCACGGGAGCTGGACCCGGCGCGGGATGTCGCCGCCACCGTGGACACGGTGCGCATCCACGTGCCGGCAGACGTCACCGCGACCGTGCTGAACACGGTGCCCGCCATCTTCCGGGGCGGTGTCGACGACGGGCTGCTGGCCGCTCTGGCGCTGGCGCTGGCCCGCTGGCGTCGGACGCGGGGCGTGCCCGCCTCCTCGGCGCTGGTCCGGCTGGAAGGGCACGGCCGGGAAGAGCAGGTGGTGCCCGGCGCGGATCTGTCGCGCACGATCGGGTGGTTCACCGCGATGTATCCGGTGCGGCTGGACCTGGCCGACGTCGACGTGGCGGACGCGTTCGCCGGTGGTCCGGCCGCCGGTCGGGCGATCAAGGCAGTCAAGGAGCAGTTGCGGGCGGTTCCGGGCAGCGGTATCGGCTTCGGCCTGCTGCGCCATCTCAACCCGGAGACCGCCGCCGCGCTGGCCGCGGACCGGGAACCGCAGATCGGGTTCAACTACCTCGGCCGGACTTCCACTGCGGACATCCCTGAGGAACTGCGTGGCCTGGGCTGGGCACCGGACACCACACACCAGGACCTGATCGCCGCACCCGACGCGGACATGCCGGTGCTGTCGGCGCTGGAGATCAACGCGGTGGCCAACAGGACCCCCGAGGGTGATGAGCTGCTGACCGCCTACTTCGGCTTCCCGACCGGTGTGCTCTCCCACGAGGAGGTGACCGAGCTGGCCGGGCTGTGGGTCCAGGCGCTGACCGCCCTGGCCCGGCACGCCGCGACGTCCGAGGCCGGCGGAATGACCCCGACGGACGCGCCTCTGGTCGACGTGAGCCAGAAGGAGATCGACACCTGGGAGGCCCGGTTCGGCCACCTGGCCGAGGTGTGGCCGGCGACCCCGGCGCAGTCCGGGATCCTCTTCCATTCGATGCTGGCCGGATCCTCGTTCGACCCCTACCACGTGCAGCTGGCGTTCCACCTCTCGGGTGAGGTCGACCCGGAGCGGATGCGCCGGGCCGGGCAGGCGCTGCTGGAGCGCCACGCAAGCCTGCGTGCGGCGTTCGTCGACCGGACCGACGGCGATCTCGTGCAGGTGGTGCCGTCCAAGGGGGTGACCCTGCCCTGGCAGCATCTCGACCTGACGGCAGTCGGCGAGGCGGAGCGGACCGAGACGTTCGAGCGGTTCCTCACCCAGGACCAGGCCGCCCACTTCGACGTGGACACCCCACCGCTGATCCGGCTGGCACTCGTCGCGCTCGAGCCCGGTCGGTCCGAACTCGTGATGTCCGTCCATCACGCGGTGTCCGACGGCTGGTCCACGCCCTTGCTGATGCAGGATCTGCTGCTGCTCTACGCATCCGACGGCGACGGGGCCGGTCTGCCCAGCACGCGGAGCTACGGTGAGTTCCTCACCTGGTACGCACGGCAGGACCAGGACGAGGCGGCACGGGCGTGGGCAGCCGAGCTCGACGGGGTGGAGGAGCCGACCCTCCTCGCGCCGGGATCCGCGGGCGACGACGGCCTCGACCAGATCGAGGTCACCCTCCCGCTCGACGTGTCCAGCGAACTCAACCGGAGCGCATCCGAGTTGGGCGTCACCATCAACACCCTGGTCCAGGGCGCCTGGGCGCTGCTGCTCGGCCAGCTCACCGGTCGCCAGGACCTGGTGTTCGGCGCCACCGTCTCCGGGCGCCCTGCCGAGGTGACGGGCGTCGAGTCGATGGTCGGGATGTTCATCAACACCCTGCCCGTACGCGTCGCGTACGCGCCCGGCGACACCCTCGCCGAGGTCGTCACCCGGCTCCAGAACCGGCAGGCCGGCCTTCTGGAGCACCACCACTCCAGCCTCACGCAGATCCAGCAGTCCGTCGGCCTGCAGACCCTCTTCGACACACTGGTCGTCTTCGAGTCCTACCCGGTCGACCGGGAGGGCATCAGCGCCGCCACCGAGGCCGCGGACGGAATCGCCTTCACCGGCCTGCGCCCCTCCAACGGCACCCACTACCCGCTGGCCCTGATGGCGGCGGCCGAGCCGAACCTCCAGTTCCTCCTCCAGTACACGCAGGGTGTCTTCGACCGGGACACCGTGGAGGCGTACGCGGCCCGATTCGTGCGCATCCTGGAACAGCTGGCGGCCACCCCCGATCTGAAGATCGCGCAGCTCGATGTCCTGGAGCCGGCCGAACGCGACCGACTCCTCGTCGAGCTCAACGACACGGCCGTCCCGACTCCGGACGTCACGATCCCCGGGCTCGTCGAGGCACAGGCGGCGCGCACCCCGGACGAGGTCGCCGTGATCGCCGAGGGCGAGTCGCTCACGTACCGCGAGGTGAACGCCCGGGCCGACCGCCTGGCGCGCGAACTGGCCGACCGCGGCGTGGGCCCGGAGTCGGTGGTCGCGGTGTCGCTGCCGCGGTCGGCGGACCTGGTGGTCGCACTGCTCGCGGTCCTGAAGGCGGGCGGCGCGTATCTGCCGGTCGACCCCAGGTACCCCAGCCACCGCCTCGAGGCCATCTTCGAGGAGGCGCGGCCGCACCTCGTCCTGACGGACTCCGCGACGGTCGCGGTGCTGCCGGAGCACGACGCCCCGGATGTCCTCCTCGACGCACTCGATCTGTCCGGAGACGCCGCGGTCCTTGAACGTCCGCTCCACGCACAGCAGTTGGCATACGTGATGTACACCTCTGGCTCCACGGGCAAGCCCAAGGGCGTCGCCATCACCCACGCGAACGTGGTCAACGGCGTGCTGCGGCTCGCCCCCCGCGTGGGCATGGAGCCGGGCAAGCGGCTCCTTGCGGGCACGTCGGTCAACTTCGACGTCTCGGCGTTCGAGATCTTCACGACCCTCGCCACCGGCGGCGTCGTCGAAGTCGTCCAGGATGTCCTGGTCCTGGGCGACCGGAAGGGCTGGAGCGGCAGCGTCATCTCCACCGTGCCGTCCGCCTTCGCCGAACTCGTCGACGAGATCTCCGACCGCACCGGTGTGGAGACGGTCGTCTTCGCCGGCGAGGCCCTGCCCTCGTCGCTCGTCGAGAAGACGCGGAACGCCTTCCCGGGTGTACGGGTCGTCAACGCCTACGGGCAGAGCGAGTCGTTCTATGCCACCACCTTCACCGTCGGCGGCGATACGCAGGGCTGGACGGGCAGCGCGCCCATCGGCACCCCGCTCGGCAACATGCGGACCTACGTCCTCGGTCCAGGCCTGACTCCGGTGCCGCCGGGCGCGATCGGCGAGCTGTACGTCGGCGGGAACGTGGGCCGCGGCTACCACGGCCGCGCCGCACCGACCGCCGAGCGCTTCGTCGCCGACCCGTTCGGCCCGTCCGGCGCGCGTATGTACCGCACCGGTGACCTGGCCCGCGTCAACGGCGACGGCCAGCTGGAGTACGTGGGCCGCGGGGACACACAGGTCAAGGTGCGCGGCTTCCGCATCGAGCCCGCCGAGGTCGAGGCCGCGCTCACCGCGCACCCCGGCGTCGCGCAGGCCGCCGTCATCGCCCGCGACGGGCGCGGCGGCAGCACCGGCAAGCAACTGGTCGCGTACGTCGTGGCCGCCGTCGCCGACGACAGCACGACGACCGACGACCCCTCCGGGCCGGAGACGACGGAGCTGCACGCATTCGTCTCGGAGCGGCTGCCGGACTTCATGGTGCCGTCCGCCTTCGTGGTCCTCGACCGGCTGCCACTCGCCCCGAACGGCAAGCTGGACAGGGCCGCGCTGCCCGAGCCGGAGTACACCGGCGCCGCCTACCGGGCTCCCCGCACCGCCCGCGAGGAGACCCTGGCCGCGCTGTTCGCCGAGGTGCTCGGCGTGGACCGGGTCGGCATCGACGACGGCTTCTTCGATCTCGGCGGGCACTCCCTGCTCGCCACCCGGCTGATCAGCCGCGCCCGCGCCGAGATGGGGAGAGAGATACCCATCCGCAAGATCTTCGACCTGCCGACAGTGGCCGCGCTCGCCGCGTGGGCGGAGGAGTCGGCTGCTCCCCGTCGCCCCGGCCTGCGCAAGATGTTCGTAGAGGAGTAAAAGCAATGATTCCGCTGTCATTCGCACAACGCCGCATGTGGATTCTGCACCGGATGGAGGGCGGGTCGGAGAACTGGAACATGCCGGCGGCTTTCCGGCTGACCGGATCCCTGGACCAGGCCGCCCTCGCCGCGGCGATCCGCGACGTGGTCGACCGGCACGAGATCCTGCGCACCGTCTACGTGACGAACGACGACGGTGAGCTCCACCAGCGGATCCTTCCGGCAGCGGAGGCCTCGCCGGAGGTGCCGGTGGTGGAGGTGGCGCCCGAGGACGTGTCCCGCACGGTCGAGGAGGCCATCGCGTACCGGTTCGACCTGGCGGCCGAACTTCCGCTGCAGGTACGCCTGTTGCGCTGCTCACCCCGGGAACACGTCCTGGTCCTGGTCATCCACCACATTGCCGCGGACGGCAGCTCCGGTGCGCCGCTGGTACGGGACCTGGCCGCGGCCTACACCGCCCGCCGGGAGGGCCGGGCGCCGGCATGGGAGCCGCTGCCCGTGCAGTACAAGGACTACACGATGTGGCAGCGCGAGGTGCTCGGCGACCTTGCGGACCCGGACAGTCTGGCCGCGACGCAGGTCGCGTACTGGCGCAAGGAACTGGCCGGGGTGCCGCAGCCTCTGAACCTGCCGCTGGACCGCCCGCGGCCCGTGGAGGCGAGCGGGCGCGGCGCCTCGGTCGGCTTCGTCGTGGAGCAGGAGGTGGCGGCCGGTCTGCAGAAGCTGGCCGACGAGCGCGGGTCGACCATGTCGATGGTCCTGCACGCCGCGCTGGCGGTGCTGCTGCGCAAGCTCGGCGGCGGGGAGGACGTGACGATCGGCAGCTCGATCGCCGGGCGGACCGACGAAGCGCTGGCGGATCTGATCGGGTTCTTCGTCAACACCCAGGTGCTGCGGGTGGACCTCTGCGGTGACCCGTCGTTCACCGATCTGCTCGCACAGGTGCGGAACAAGGCGCTGGCGGCCTACGAGCATCAGGACGTCCCGTTCGACACGCTGGTCGAGGCGATCAACCCCGAACGCTCCGCGGCCTACCAGCCGCTGTTCCAGGTGATGCTCGGCCTGCAGAACTACGAGAGGCCGGACCTCGAACTCGCCGGGCTCACCTTGGAGGTCGAGCAGGCAACGCCGTCGACCTCCAAGGTCGACCTGTTCTTCAACATGGCCGTGGACGACTCGGGGGCGCTGCGGGGCGACATCCTGTACGCGACCGACCTGTTCGACCGGGAGACGGTCGAAGCCATCGGCGCTCGGTTCGTGCGTGTTCTGGAGCAGTCGGTCGCCGATCCGGACGGGTGCGTCGGGGATGTCGACGTGCTGAGTGCGGGGGAGCGGCAGCGGCTGTTGGTGGAGGTGAACGACACCGTCGAGCCGACCCTGGAGCGGGGGCTGGTCGCGGCGGTGCGCAGCCAGGTACTGGCGACACCGGAGGCACTCGCCGTCATCGGCGAGGAGGAGTCGCTCACCTATCGGGAGTTGGACGCGCGGTCGAGCAGGCTGGCGCACTGGCTGGCCGACCGCGGTGTGCGGGCGGAGTCGCGGGTCGCCGTGTGCCTGCCCCGGACGGTGAATCTGGTGGTGGCGCTGCTGGCGGTACTGAAGGCCGGTGGAGCCTACGTTCCGATTGATCCGGACCACCCTCGTTCCCGGATCGACTACATCCTTGAGCATGCGGATCCGGTGCTGGTGCTCGACGCCGATGCACTGGCCGGCGCGGATTGGTCGGGGTATCCGGATGCGGCGCCGGAGGTGGTCGTCCGGCCGGAGAACGCCCAGTACGTGATCTACACATCGGGGTCGACGGGGAAGCCCAAGGGGGTGACGATCCCACGCGGCGCGGTGGCGAATTATCTGGCCACGACGCAGCGGCGGTTCCCGTTGTCGTCCGCGGACCGGATGCTGTTCAGCACGACAGTGGCGTTCGACATGGCGAACACCGAGTTGTACCTCCCGTTCATTGCCGGCGCGAGCATGGTGGTGGCGGGGAAGGACACCGTCACCGATCCGTCGGCCGTCGTGGCGTTGATGCGCCGCCACGAGGTCACTGCGGTGCAGGCCACGCCCGCGTTCTGGCAGATGCTGCTGATGCACGAGCCGAACGCCGCGGAGGGTCTGCGGATCATCGTCGGCGCGGAAGCCGTGCCGGTACGGCTGGCCGAGACATTGGCGGCTCAGGCCGCCGAGGTGTTCAACATGTACGGCCCGACCGAGACGACGACGTGGTGCACCGAGGCGCGCGTGAAGGCGGGGGAGGGTGCGCCGATCGGGTTGCCGGTCGGGAACACCCAGGTGTACGTGCTCGACTCGCGGTTGTGCCCGGTTCCGAGCGGGGTGCAGGGCGAGCTGTACATCGCCGGTGCCGGGATGGCCCGCGGGTACCAGGGGCGGCCGGAGCTGACCGCGGAGCGGTTCGTGGCGTGCCCGTTCGGCCCTGCCGGAGCGAGGATGTACCGCACCGGGGACCTGGTGCGCTGGGACAGGAACGGTCAACTGGAGTACATCGAGCGAACCGATTTCCAGGTCAAGATCCGGGGATTCCGGATCGAGCTGGGGGAGATCGAGCATGTGCTGACCGGACATCCTGGCGTGGCGCAGGCGGCGGCCGTGGTGCGTGAGAACCAGGACGGCGACAAGCGCATCGTGGGCTATGTGATGCCCGAGCCCGGTGCCGCGGACGCTGATGAGGGTGTTCAGGCGCTGCTCGCCGAGCTGCCCGAGTACCTGCGTGGGCGCCTCCCGGACTACATGGTGCCCTCGGCGGTGATTCCGCTGTCGGAGATCCCGTTGACCCCGAACGGGAAGCTCGACCGCGGTGCACTGCCGTCCGAGGACACGAACACCGCGGTCAGCCGGGAGCCGCGCAACTCCCACGAAGAGAGGGTGTGTGCGCTCTTCGGCGAGTTGCTCGGCCTCGAGAGGGTCGGTATCGACGACGACTTCTTCGCGCTCGGCGGGCACTCGCTCCTGGCCACCCGGCTCAGCGCCCGCATCAGCAGCGAGTTCGACATCGACATGCCCCTCAGGACGATCATCAAGTACCCCACGGTGGCCGAGCTGGCCTCGCTGGTGCTCATCGGCGGCCTTCCCATGGACAACCCCGACCCGTTCGCGGTCGTACTGCCGTTGAACAGCGATCCCGGTACGGGCAAACCGCCGGTGTGGTTCTTCCACGGCGGGGGCGGGCTGGGCTGGGCGTACTTCAGCTTCGTGCTGGATGTGCAGGACCGGCCGGCCTACGCCCTGCAGACCCGCGGCTCCGACGGCGTGGACACGCTGGCGGGGTCGGTGGAGGAGATGGTCGAGGACTACGTCACCGAGATGCTGAAGATCCAGCCGGAAGGGCCCTTCCACCTGATCGGCTGGTCCTACGGCGGCACTGTCGTGCAGGCCGTCGCGGAGGCGCTCGACCGGCGTGGGCACGAGATCGCTTTCGTGGCCATCCTGGACTCCCAGCCGGGGGGGCACGGGTTCACGGAGATTCATGCCGGCAAGACGCTGTCGGACTACCGGGCGGAACTCGAGGAATTCTTCGGCCAGTACATAGGCACCGAAAACCGGCAACACTTCCTGGACACCATGTCGAAGGTTCTGGCCAACAACACGAACCTCATGATGGATTTCGAATCGCCGGTCTACCGCGGCGATGTGCTGTTCTTCAGCGCGACGCTTCAGGACGATTCGTACGCGCAACTGTGGCGGCCGTACGTTCTCGGTTCCATCGAGGTGCACGACGTGCACGCCACGCACCACGAAATGAACATGCCCGGACCCGTGGCCGAAGTCATGGAGGTCATCAACCGCAAGCTGGCGGAATAAACGGACAACGAATTCCCGGAACCGGTTCACATGAACCATCGAATGGATGATTGGGGTTGGTACGGGTGAAGGAACCCAGCATGTCCGCAGAACACGGAGACCGGACCACGCTGCTGTGCGTGCCGTTCGCGGGAGCAGGCGCTTCGTTCTTCCACCCGTGGCGGGCGCTGTCCGCCGACCGGTGGCGCGTGGTTGCGGTCGAGCTGCCCGGCAAGGAGCGGCGGATCCTGGAGACGCCGTACCGGAATGTTGTCGAGGCGGCCAAGAACGAGGTCGACGACATCGTCGCGGCCCTCGGCGAAGGGGCACGGACCGTGCTGTTCGGGCACAGCCTGGGCGCTGTGCTCGCGTACGAACTGGCGCACCTGCTGAGCACGCGCGGTGTGCACGTCGAGCGGCTGGTCGTCAGTGGTTCGCCGGGGCCGTGGACACAGCGGGAGAGGAGGGCGACGGGTCTCCCGGACGACGAGTTCCTCGCCCGGGTCGAGGAGTTCGCGGGGTTCAGGCACGAGGCTCTCGATCACCCGGAGATGCGTGAGCTGATTCTCCCCGTACTGCAGGCCGACTGCGAGATGCACGAGAACTACGTCCCGAGCACCGACGAACCGGTGTCGGTGCCGATCTGCTCGCTGCGGGGCAGCTCCGACGGCCTGGTCACCGCGGAAGAGGCTCAGCAGTGGCGGGACGCGACCACGAGTGAATTCAGCTATGCGGAGTTCCCGGGCGATCACATGTACCTGGTCGATCTCGGCCGGGAGGTGCTCGACGTGATAGCGGCGGAGTCCGCCCGCGGTCGCTAGGTCTTTCAGATCACCGGATCGCTGGTCCGGGTGTGTCGTGGACTGATGCGCAGTGGCGCGGACCGAGCCGTTGGCTTCAGAGGATGCGCAGCGATGTAATCAGCGCATCCGTGTGGGTCGTGCATTCGTCTCCCGCAGGCGGGACGCATGCACACGCAAAATCCGCACGCACAGTGACGTGAGGCGAAGCGTGAAAAACCCACTCCGTCACGGGCCGTCGCGAAAGATCGCGGTCACCGGAATTTCAGGAAACCCGTCAAGCCCGGAAGCCATTGCTTCTGCGTCGGCCGACGCACAGCCCTCACCGCGAAGACGCCTCGAAGTCGCAGAGAAACGGAGACGCATGATGTCGATCGGCCCCAACGCCGTGGCCGTCGCCGACCAGCCACCGCTCCTGAGCTATGAAGGGGTGCGCGAGGCCCGGCACCGTATCGCCGGCCGTGTGGTGCAGACGCCCGTCGTACGCAGCGAGGAACTGGAGCGTGTGGCCGGCGTCCGGCTGTGGCTGAAGGCGGAGAACCTCCAGCGCGGAGGCTCTTTCAAGATACGCGGCGCGCTCCTCGCCATGGATCGGCTGACGGGGTCCGGCAGCCTTGGTGTGGTCGCGCAGTCCACCGGCAACCACGGCATAGCCGTGGCCCTGGCCGCCGCCCAGTACCGGCTTCCGGCCGTGCTCGTGCTGCCCACCGACGCCGCTCCGACCAAGGTGCGGCGTATCCGTGAAACCGGCGCCGAGGTGCTCCAGGCCGGAACCACACTGGCCGAGCGGATCGCAGTGGTCGAGGAGCTCAGGTACACCCGCGGCTACGACGAGATCGACCCCTACCAGAACCCGGACGTGGTGGTCGGCCAGGGAACCGCCACCGCGGACCTGCTTCACCAGGTGGAGGCGGCCGACGGCCGCCTGGATGCGGTGGTGGTGCCGGTCGGGGGCGGCAGCGCGGTGGCCGGCGCCTGCCTGGCCACCGCGGGCCAAGGCGTCGACGTCTACGGTGCCGAGCCCAGCGCGGTACCGGCCCTGACCGCGGCGCTGCGCGCCGGGGGGCCTGTCACCGTGGACGCGAAGCCCACGATGGCCGACGGGCTGCGCCCCGACCGTATCGGCCAACTGCCCTACGACCTGGTCCACGACGCGGTCGCCGAGGTCTTCACGATCGATGAGAGCGCCATCGCCGAGGCGATGCACCAGGTCCTCGTTCACGCCCGACTGCTGGTCGAGCCTGCCGCCGCCACCGCTCTGGCCGGCGCCCTGCGTCTCGCCGCCGACGGCCGCGCCCGGGACATCGGCGTACTGATCTCGGGCGGCAACGTCGAGACGAGCCTCGTGGCGTCCCTTCTGAATCACCAGGTTTCCTGAATCCGCCGCCGACCGGGACCAGCGATCGAAAGCCCGGAACCGAAGCCGGCTTCAGAACATCTCTGCTCGAACCGATCCCGCACCGCGGGCCGAAATCGGTACACACACAGAAGGGTTGAGCATGACTGGGTCGGCGGAATTCGACGGGGAGTGGATACACCGCTTCCATCCCATCGACAGCAGTGAATTCCGGATCGTCTGCTTTCCGCACGCCGGGGGTTCGGCGAGCTACTACTATGCGCTGTCGGAAGCTCTCTCACCGGAACTGGACCTGCTCGCCATCCAGTATCCGGGACGGCAGGACCGGCGTGCCGAGGGTTGCGTCGACAACCTGGCCGAACTCGCCGACCTCACCTACGCGGCACTGCGTCGCTCCGAGGACGGTCGGCCCACTGTCTTCTTCGGCCACAGCATGGGCTCAGTCCTCGCCTTCGAGGTGGCCCGCCGCTACCAGGACGACACGGGCACCCCGCCCGCCTGGCTGTTCGCCTCCGGCTACCCCGCGCCCTCCCGACTGCGCGGCGGAACGGTTCACCGCCGTGACGACGCCGGCATCATCGACGAACTGCGCTCCGTCGACGGCACCGACCCGGTCTGGCTGGAGAACAAACATCTGAGGAACTCCATCCTCTACGCCGTCCGTGGCGACTACACGGCCATCGAGACCCACCCCCGGGTCACCGATGTCCGGCTCGACTGCCCCATCACCATGCTGACCGGCACCGACGACCCGCACACCACTGTCGCCGAGGCCGAAGCCTGGCAGGAGCACACCACCGGCGAGTTCTCCCTGCACGTCTTCGAGGGCGGCCACTTCTACCTCGACCAGCACAGCCAGGAGATCACCGAGATCATCTCCGGCACCGTCCGAGGCGTCTGCGCCGCCGTCCGGGGGACAGTCCGCTAGGTCCTGTTGCTTCGGCAACGTCAGGGTGGGCCAACTTGACGGCCTGTGGCGGCTGTTGGGAAGCCGGTGGCCGGCGGTGTCGGCCCAGCGCGCCCGGTGGACTGTGGCGCGGACGGCGTCGGTCATGACCGCGGGCCGCGCGAACTGTCCAGGGCCGAAACCCTGCCCCGGGGCAGGGTTCGGGGCTGCGTCGCAGAAGCTTGGCGAACCACCGAGACCGGTTGGCGCCACCGGACGGGAAGTCACGGGGAACCGCGGAGCCCGGCGGGCGCGGAACCGGCGACTTCGCCAGAGCTGCGAAGCCGCAGGTCACCCTAGCGATCGCCCCACCTCGTTCTTCATGCTCCAGCCGAACAGCCTGATCTTTCTGGTTCGGGCCGGCCGGGGAAGCCCCAACGTTCCTACGGGGGGAACCCCCAGCACTGCTCTGAGGACAGCGCAGGGGCACCTCGGGGGGAAAGCCGGATGGTCCGATCCCCTCTCCGTTGGTGGGATGGTCACCGACCACCGGATCCGGGGCAAATGCAGCTGCGGGCCACTGCCTGAGCGGTCCCTGGGCGCGCAGGCAACCTGAACAGAAGAGGGATCATCATGCATGTGTTAACAAGGGGTCGGCGGGGCCTGCTCGTGCTGACCGGCCCAGCCACAGCCCTCCTCGCCGTATCGACCGGACTGACGGCGGCGGCGAACCCGCAGCAGGCCGATCCGCTCCAACAGCAGGTGGACGCGATCCACGACACCGGGGTTGTCGGTGTGCAGGCCGAGGTGACGTCACCGGACACACGTGACAGCGCGCGCGCCGGGACGGCCGCATTGAACACCAGGAGGCCGATGCCTCGGAACGGCAGGTTCCGGATCGGCAGCGCCACCAAGACCTTCACCGCCACGGTCGTGCTGCAGCTCGTCGGCAAGGGGCGAATGTCGCTGGAGGACACCGTCGAGCAGTGGCTGCCGGGAGTGGTCCAGGGTCACGGCAACGACGGCAGGGAGATCACCGTGCGGCAGCTGCTGCAGCACACCAGCGGCATCCATGATGTCGGGCCGGAGATACTCGCCTTGAAAAGCGCGGACGGCTATCGAGCCGAGCGGTTCCGCACCTACACATCCGAGGAATTGGTGGGGCTGGCGATGCAGCACTCTCCCCACTTCACCCCGGGGCATGGCTGGTCGTACTCCAACACCAATTACATTCTCGCCGCGATGATCATCAACAAGGTCACCGGACGGAGTTGGGCGCGGGAGGTGAAGGACCGGATCATCCGCCCGCTGGACCTGAGGGACACCAGTACGCCCGGCGTCCTTCCGTCCATCTCGGGCCCTCACGCTCAGGGCTACGCCGCGTTCGGCACAGACACCGGCATCGACGTCACGGAGCTCAATTCGAGTATGGCCGTCGGCTCCGGCTCGATCATCAGTACTGCGCACGACCTGAACCGGTTCTACGCCGCGCTGCTCGGCGGCCGTCTGTTGGCTCCGGCTCAGCTCGACGAGATGACGACCACGGAGCCCGCGCCCGAGCTGGGCGTGAGGTACGGACTCGGTCTGGCCGAGATCCCGTTGTCCTGCGGTGGCAGCTACTTCGGTCACCGGGGTGAACTGCTCGGCTATATCGCCTGGGGCGGCGCCACCCGAGAGGGGGCCCGGACCGCAGCGGTGTACGTCACCAGTGAGGGCGGCCAGGACACCCAGCAGGCCATGACCACACTCGTGGACCAGGAACTGTGCCGGCCCCGTTCCTGAGCAGCGTTTCGCATCTCCGGCACTGCACTGCACGACGGCCAGGCCCTGCTCCCGCTGATGCGCGGCATCCCGCCGACCCGCTCCCGCTACGGGCCAAGGCGCCGCCGCCCGGCCGAGCACCTGCTCGCCTTCCTCGGCATCGCGGGCACCCTCGTCCGCTACCACCGCTGCACCGACGGAGACGACGTCCTAGAGGGCGTTCGGCGTGGACAGCCGGCCCTCCCGCGCGGTGAAGGCCGCCAGATCCTGGAGAATGGCCTGGGCCACCTCGCGCTCCCGGGTCTGAAGGTAGAAGTGGCCGCCGTCGAAGAGCCTGAGCGTCCATCGCCCCGTCGTGTAGCCGGCCCACTTCCCGAGGTTGTCGCGCGACACGCCCGTGTCCGTCGTCCCGCAGTAACTGCTGATGGGACACCTGACTTTGTGGCCCGCGCGGTCCCGGTAGGTCTCGACGGCTCTGAAGTCGGCACGCACGGAGGGGAGAACGGTGGCCAGGAGGTCCTTGTCGGCCAGCAGTGCGGGTGGTGTGCCCGCGAGTTCGGCCAGGTGTCCGGTGAGGCCCGCGTCGTCCATGGTGTGGACACCCCTGTCGGACGGGACGGACGGGGCGGCCCGACCCGAGACGAGCAGCCCCAGGAGGGCGAGGTCCCCGTATCGTTCGAGCCGCAGCGCCACCTCGTAGGCGAGGAGGGACCCCATGCTGTGACCGAAGAGGGCCAACGGCCGGTTTCGCCAGGGCAACAGGGCTCGCGCGGCCTGATCCGCCATCTGCCGGAGATCGCCCAGGGCCGGCTCGGCCAGCCGGTCGTGCCTGCCCGGGTACTGGACGATCAGTACCTCGGCCGCGGCGGACAGCTCCGCGGAGAGGGGAAGGTGGGCCGACGCAGAGCCCCCGGCGTGGGGGAAGCAGACCAGAACGGGGCCGTCGGTCCGGGGTTCGTGGAACTGCCGGATCCAGGCGCTGTGCACGGTGTTGTGACGGCGGGTGACTGCCATCGTTGCTCCCTCGAGTTTCCATGCAGCCGCCCGCCGACGGAGCAGCCCGCAGACCGCGCTGCCCTCACGTCGCTCCGTGCCTCATTCCCGGAGTTCGAGCGTGCAGCACTTGACGCTGCCCCCGGCCTTCAGCAGCTCGGTCAGATCGGCGCCGACGGGGTCGTAGCCGGCCTCGCGCAACTGCACCGCGAGGCCGGCGGCCCCCCGGGGCAGGACGACGTTGCGGCCGTCCGACAGTGCGTTGAGGCCGAACACGGCAGCGTCGGCCTCCTCGGCGAGGATAGCGTCCGGGAACCGCTCGGACAGCACTGCCCGGCTCTGTGGGGAGAACGCCCCCGGGTAGTACATGACCTCGTTGTCCCCGAGTACCGCCAGCGCCGTATCGAGGTGGTAGAACCGCGGATCGACGAGGGTCAGGCTGATCACGGGGCGCCCGAAGAACTCGCGGACCTCGTCGTGGGCCCGCGGGTCGGAGCGGAAGCCGGTGCCGGCCAGGATCTCCCCACCCGTGCAGAGGAAGTCGCCCTCGCCCTCGTTGACGTGCTCAGCCTGCTGGACCGTGGACCAGCCGCCTCGGCCGAACCACTCCAGGTAGGAGGCGGACTCGTCCCTGCGCTGGGGGTGCCGGAAGCGCGCGACGAGCACCTTGCCGTCCAGGACGATGGCGCCGTTCGCGGCGAAGACCATGTCGGGAAGTCCCGGTACGGGCTCGATCAGCCGTACATCGTGGCCCAGACCGACGAAGGTGTCGAACAGCCTTTTCCACTGGGCCAGTCCGGTCTGTGGCGAGGTGGGGCGGTCCGGGTCCATCCACGGATTGATCGAGTATGTGACGTCGAAATACATGGGGTTGCACATCAGATAACTTCGGGGCGATGCCTTCCGCTGTCCCTGCGCCGTCCGTTCCGACTGTATGTGCGGCACGTTGACTCCCTTCTGCTGGTGAAACCTCGAGAATTCCGGAACCGATTCCGGAACATTTACGGGGTGAGGACGAAATGACGTAGCGACACCGGAGTCGATGCCCGTGCGGTTCACGACAATCCGCGGAGGCCGTCCGGTGACGCGAAAAGGCTCCGGGGGGCGTCTGGCATCTCGACGCCCGGCGTGAACCCGGTGCTGTTTCGGCGAAACAACGGCGGGATTTCACGGCAGGGCGGGGGATGGACGAGGCCCTCAAACGAAGTCAAGTACTGACGGCGAAAGCCAGTTCCGGCCGGTTGCCCTTCGGGGCGTGGGAGTTCGCCGGACACCAGCTCCCGGGCCCCGGTGAATCCCTTGTCCTGATGGCTGGGGGACCGGTCGGCCTACGGGAAGGACCATTACCGCGACGGGTACGAACGGGGAGCCCGCGCCGCCGGACTGCAGTACCGGACGCTGCGGAACTACGCGTGGGTGTCCCGCCGGTTCGAGCCCGGGCCGCAGGTATTCCCTGAGTTTCCGGCATCGGGCCGAGCTCGCGTGCCTTCCCGTCGAGTAGCAGGAGCACTGACTCGACCGGGCCGAGCAACGCGGCTGGAGCACCGAGCAGTTACGCAAGGAGATGCACCCGGCGCGGAGTCGGGCGAGGTGCCACCGTGCCGTCCGCGTGGCGCTCGCTCCACGGCGAGGGCTTCGCCGGCCGGGCGTCCGGGGTGCAGGCCCCGAATGGCCCGGCGCGGGCGGCGTGTCAGGCCGGCGCTCCGGGCAGTCGGCCCATCAGCTCGGCGACGGCTTGCTGCCGGCCGCACCCCTGTTCGCCGAACGACCGGCGGACCCGTTCGCGAACCTCCGCCGGCTGCTCCTGGCTGAGTTTGAACATGCCCTCGGCCCCGGTGACCGTGACCCTGAACGCGCCGACGCCGGGAACGATTTTACGGAAGTAGTCGACCGACTCGGTCTGGTCCCAGCCGGCCCCGAAGTGCTCTTCGAAGAGGCGGGCCGTCGCGCGCACGACGTCGAGCGTCTCCTCCAGCGAGTCGATCGTCTGCACCACGCCCCGCACGTGCACCGAGGTGAAGTTCCAGGTGGGAGCGGCCGGTGTCACGGCGTACACCGACGGCGAGACGTAGGCGTGCGGTCCGGTGAAGGACAGGAGGATCACATCGCCCGAGCGCAGCGCTTTCCACTGGGGGTTGGCCCGGTTCATGTGCCCGAGCAGGGTGGTGCCGGTCAGGCCGCCGTGCAGCTCCGCGGCTTCGGGATCCGGAATCACGGGAAGGTGCGTGGCGAACGGCCCGGCCTCGGAGCTGCCGTTGATCACTGCCAGTGCCAGCGGATTGTCGCGGACGAGGTCGGCCATCCACGAACCGTCCGGTTCGCGGTATTGGCTAGGAACATACACCTGAAATCACACCCTCGGTGAGAGATAATCCTGGTGGGGTCCAAGAGTGTCGCAGGCTAGCCGCGCATTGCGGGGAATAGCCAGAGAGCGCAGACATTCGCATTACTGTCCTGCCGGCGGGACAACCGGTGCCCGGCAGGGTGTCCGCACCGGAATCTCTTGCACTGGGTTTCCCCGGCCCTTTACCTTGGCGTCGCGATGGCCTCCGGATGCACTGTCGAAATCGGCAGCCGCCTTCCGGCAGCGCACTATGCTGCCGCCGTCGACGACCACGCAGGTGTCCCTCCCGTACGTGGAGTGGACGGCCTCCCATCCCGGTTCAGGTCGGGACAGCCCATAGAGGCCGATGACAACGCGGCGTGAGCCGACGGCCGGACGACACGCACGGAGCGCCTGCGGGTGGCGTCAGCATGCAGACTCGCTGGTCCGCTCTCAACCCCGCCCGGCCGGCGAGCGCCGGACACCACCGGCACCGTGTGAGCAGAAGAGAGTCACGAGACACTCGTCCGGCCATTCAGAGGATTTGTCTCGCCGGCGGGACAGCGCAAAGGGCCCGGTGGCCGTGATGGTCCGGCGACGGGGCCGGCAATGGCGTGGGCGGGCAATCCCGTTCGGCGGAGAAAGGAAAGGCTGGCAATGGAATCGTGGCCGCGGGTCCACCAGCGAGGTGGACAGGATGAGGCGTCAGAACCACAAGCCGCGCCTTCGAGTGCGCCGGTGTCCCTCGTGCAGGAAGTAGCGGCGCTGTGGGGGGAACACCTCGACGGTCGCGAAGTGGGGCCGGATGACGGCTTCTTCGCGCTCGGCGGCAATTCGCTGATCGGGATCAAGATCATCGACCGGGTGTCCCAGGACTTCGGCGTCGAGCTGTCCGTGCGCGCCTTCTACCTGGCGCAGACCCCGGCCCGGGTCGCCGAGCTGATCGAGCAGGGGAGGGCACGGCCGTGAGGCTGACGCCGGGTACCGGGAGCGACGTCGACCTCGACCGTGTCGACCTGTTCGACCTGGATCTCTACACCTCGGGCGATCCGCACGCGATCTGGGACGTGATGCGGGCGAAGGCGCCCCTGCACCACCAGGTCCTGCCGGACGGCCGGGAGTTCTGGTCGGTGACCCGCTTCGACGACGTCTGCCGCGTGCTCGGCGACCACCGGGAGTTCACCTCGGAGCGCGGCACGGTGGTCACCCACCTCGGGGAGGACGACGTCGCGGCGGGCAAGCTGATGACGTCCACCGACCCACCGCGGCACACCCAGGTCCGCAGGGCGATCGGCTCCAGGCTCACCGCGCGGGCGGTGGCGTCCTGGGAGGACCGGATCCGGCAGGCGATCGTGCGTTTCCTCGAACCGGCGCTGGACGGTGGCACCTTTGACCTGGCCGAGCAGGCGCTGCGCCTGCCGGCGATCGTCACGGGCCCGCTGCTGGGGATCCCGGAGCGGGACTGGGACGAGCTCGTGCAGCTGACCGCGATGGTGACGGCCCCCTCGGACCCGCACTTCCAGCTCGGCAGCGAAGCCGCGACGCTGGCCATCTCCCACCACGAGCTCGTCACCTACGTCACCGAGTGGGTCAAACGCCGGCGGTCGGCCGGAGGTGAGGACGGGAGTCTGCTCGATCACCTCATGAGCGTCCGCGCGGGAGACGCGCCGCTGACCGACGAGGAGATCGCCCTCGACGGCTACAGCATTCTTCTGGGCGCCAACGTGACGACGCCGCACACCGTCTCGGGCACGGTGCTCGCGCTCATCGAGCGGCCCGAGCAGTTCGAGAAGGCGCAGGCCGACCCGCTGCTGGTGGCGAACCTGGTCGAGGAAGGGCTGCGCTGGACATCGGCCGCTTGTAACTTCATGCGGTACACGGTGAGCGACACCGAGATCGGCGGGGGCACGATCCCGGCCGGTGGGGCGGTCGTCGCGTGGATCGGGTCGGCCAACCGGGACGAGTCCCAGTTCACCGATCCGCACGAGTTCGACATCACGCGGAGCGGCGCGAAGCGCCAGGTCGCGTTCGGGTTCGGGTCGCACTTCTGCATCGGGGCACCGCTGGCCCGGCTGACCCTGCGCATCTTCTTCGAAGAACTGCTCCAGCGGTTCGGATCGATCGACCTCGACGGCGAACCGCAGCACCTGCGGTCGTACTTCATCGCCGGGATGACCCACCTCCCCATCGTCGCCAAGAATCGAATGACGCCATGACATCCGGCTCCACCACCGCCAGGTCGCCGTGGTTCGTCCGGCCGCAGTCCACCGAACATCCCGCCCGGATCTTCTGCTTCCCCTTCTCCGGGTCCGGGGCTTCGGCCTTCAGCGCCTGGCCGGCCGCGATCGACGACGTCGAGGTCTGCCCGGTGCAGTTCCCCGGCCGCGAGAACCGGTTGGCCCATCCCCACTACGGCACCTACGAGGACCTCGCGGCCGGCCTGGTCGCACCACTGGTGCCGCTACTCGACCGGCCGTTCGCGTTCTTCGGGCACTGTGCGGGTGCGCTGCCCGCGTTCGAGACCGTGGTCCGGCTCGCCGAACAGGGTCTGCCCCAGCCGGAATGCTTCTTCGTGTCGGGCCAGCCGGCACCGCACGACGCCGCGCGCGACCGGATGCTCAGCATGACCGAGTCCGAAATGCGCGGGGAGTTGGAGTCGTTCATCCGCGGCCGGGGGATCGAGCCGCGGCCGGACATGATCGAAATGGGCATGGCCGTGCTGCTCCGTGATCTCGCCGCCGCGCGTGAGTACCGGCGGGTGGAGCCGGTCGCGGTGCCATGCCCCATCGTCGTACTGCATTGGCGGGACGACCCCGAGGTGAGCCTCGACCAGCTCGAGGGGTGGCGTCAGTACTCGGATTCGGTCGACATCCGGGTTGTCGACGGCGGTCACTACGACTTCATGCACGCGCCGGACGAGCTGCGGAAGTTGTTGACCTCTTGGCGGTGAAAGCAGTGCAGCCCGTAAGCGCCGTACACCGAGGGAACCGGAAGGGATTCGTATGAGTCGCGCAGCCACCGGTATTGCCGTCGTCGGGATGTCGTGCCGCTTCCCCGGTGTGCACAACCTGGGGGAGTTCTGGGGCTTGCTGCTCGAGGGGAGGTCGACCGTCGGAACGTTTCCCGAGCAGCGGGACATCGACCCGAAGTACCCGTCCCACCCGGACGCCGCCACCGTGAACTCGGGTTCGTTCTTCGACTCCATCGACGGGTTCGACGCGGAGTTCTTCGGTACGGGGCCGGCGGAGGCGGCAGCCATGGACCCGGTGCAGCGGCTGGGGTTGGAGCTCGCCTGGGAGGCCGTCGAAGACGCCCGCGTTCCGGCCTCCGCGCTCGCGGGCCGCGAGATCGATGTCGTGGTCGGCGCCGCGCCTTCCGGGTACGAGCAGCTGCGCAAGCTGTCCGGCAGCGATCAGGATGACCACTACGCGGCGCTCGGCTCGAGCGCCGCGTTGATCGCGAACCGGATTTCGAGCCTGTTCGACGTCCGCGGCATGAGTCTCTGCGCGGACTCCGGCCAGTCCTCCTCCCTCGTGTCGTTGGCACTGGCGTGCGAACGGATACGGAGCGGCGCGGTCGACATGGCGCTCGCGGGTGGCGTGAACCTGATCGCCGATCCGGAAGAGGGACTCGGCCTGGCGAATCTCGGGGCCCTGTCACCCGACGGCCTCTGCTTCACCTTCGACGAACGGGCCAGCGGTTTCGTCCGGGGAGAGGGCGGGGCTTTCGTCCTGCTGAAGCGGCTCGACCTCGCCGTCGCCGACGGTGATCACATCTACGCGGTGGTCCGTGGCTGGAGTGTCGGCAGCGGTGGTGCGTCCTCCCGGATGCCGGATCCCAGCCCCGGTGCGCAGGCGGCAGCCGTGCTGTCCGCCCTCGAACGTTCAGGTGTTCCGTTCGACGCTGTCGACTACGTCGAGGCGCACGGCACCGGCACCCGAGTCGGCGATCCGGCTGAGATATCAGGTCTGCGCGAGGTGTTCCGGGAGACCGGCCGGAGCCGCCCGCTGGTGATCGGCTCGGTGAAGACGAACGTCGGGCACCTGGAGCCGGCCGCGGGAATCGTCGGCTTCATGAAGGCGGCGCTGTGCGTGGACCGCGCTCACCTGGTTCCGAACCTGAACTTCCGGTCTCCGAACCCCGCCATTTCGGACTTCCAGGAGGACTTCGAAGTCCTCCGAGCCGCGCGGCCCTGGCCGGGCGCGCCCGGCCGGCCGCGGCGGGCAGGGGTGTCGGCGTTCGGTCTGGGCGGCACCAACGCGCATGTGATCCTCGAACAGGCACCCGAGGAGCGGACGGAACCCCGTACCGAGGGTGAGGACTCGGCCTCCGCGGGCGTCTCCGGGGTGGTGCCGTGGGTGCTGTCGGCGCGGACAGAGCCGGCACTGCGGGAGCAGGCAGCGCGGTTGCGGGATCTCGTGGCCGCGGACGCGTCGCTGTCGGCGACCGGCGTGGGGCATTCGCTGGTGTCGACGCGGTCGTCGTTCGAGCACCGGGCCGTGGTGCTGAGCGGTGGCCGTGAGGAGGCGCTGGCCGGTCTCGACCTGGTGGCGGCGGGCGGTGATGCGGCGCGCGCGGTTCGCGGGGTGGCCGCGGGGCCGGTGGGCCCGGTCGTCTTCGTATTCCCCGGCCAGGGGTCGCAGTGGCTGGGCATGGGGAGGCAGCTGTACGCGGAGTCGGAGGTCTTCGCGCGCGCGATCGATGAGTGCGCGCGAGCTCTGGCGCCGTGGCTGGACTGGTCACTGGTGGACCTGGTGACCGGTGCGGAGTCTGCGCCGTCGCTGGAGCGCGGGGATGCTGTGGTTCAGCCGGCGTTGTTCGCGATGATGGTGTCCTTGGCGCAGGTGTGGCAGTCGCTGGGAGTGGTCCCCGACGCGGTGGTGGGGCACTCGCAGGGAGAGATTGCCGCGGCGTGCGCGTCGGGTGCGCTCTCCCTCGAGGACGCGGCGCGGGTGGTCGCCCTGCGCAGCCGGGCATTGACCGATCTGGCCGGCGCGGGCGGGCTGAATGCGGTGGCCGCGCCCCCCGCATGGGTCGAGGACCGGTTGGGGCCGTGGTCCGGGCGCCTCTCCGTGGCCGCGGTCAACGGGCCGGCTTCCGTGGTGATCTCCGGGGATCTCGAGGCATTGGACCAGTTCGCCGCGATGGCGGCCGGTGACGGTGTCCGGGTGCGCCGGGTCAGAATCGAGTACGCGTCGCACTCCCACCAGGTCGAACGCATCCGTGATCGTGTGCTCGAGGCCGCCGCGGGTGTTTCGCCGAGGGAATCGGCCGTGGAGTTCCACTCCACGGTCACCGGGGGGTTGCTCGACACGCGCCTGCTCGACAGCTCGTACTGGTACGACAACCTGCGCTCGACGGTGCGTTTCGGTGAGGTCGTCGAACACCTGATGCGTGAGCGCGGTGGTGTGTTCGTGGAAGTCAGTCCGCATCCGGTGCTCGCCGTGGCCATGGAGGAGACTGCCGATGCGCTGACGGCCTCGCCGGTCGTGGTCGGCACCCTGCACAAGGACGACGGGAGCGCGAGCAAGGTCCTGGCGTCGCTGGCCGAACTGCACGTGCGTGGTGTGCCGGTGAACTGGGAAGCGGTGTTCGCCGCGGACCGGCCGCGCCGGATCGGCCTGCCGACCTACGCGTTCCAGCGGCAGCGGTACTGGCTGACAGCGCCCGAGGACACCGGCACCACGAACACGGGCTCCTGCGAGCACGCGAGCGGACCGGGCACCAGCACCCGGGCGGCGGACCTGGGTTCGGAACTGTCGGTCCGCGATCTCGTGTGCGCCGAGACGGCAGCGGTGCTGAGCGCGAAGGCCGCGCATCTGACGGGCGCCGATCTCGCGGCACGGTCTTCCGAGACCTTCAAGGATCTGGGTTTCGACTCCTCGATGGCCGTGCGGCTCCGCAACCGGCTCACCAAGGCCGCCGGTGTCCGGCTTCCGGCCACCGTCGCGTTCACCTACCCCACCCCGCACACGCTCGGTCGCCACATCTTCTCCCTCCTCGAGCCGGAGGTGCCCGATGCCCCGGAAACGGTGGCGAAAACGAGTTCGGAAAGCCGCAGCGATGACGAATTGTACGAATTGATCGACCGCGGATACGTGTAGCACCACCTGTTCGTCTAACCAATCGTTGGGGAGTTCCTGGTGGAGGATGTCGACAAGCTCCGGTCCTACTTGCGACGTGCCGTCGACGATGCTCAGGCGCTGCGCGAGCGGGTGCGTGAGCTGGAGGAGTCCGCTCGCGAGCCCATCGCAGTCGTGGGTGTGGGATGTCGCTTCCCGGGTGGGGTGACGTCCCCCGAAGGGCTGTGGGACGTGGTGTCCGGCGGTGTGGACGCGATGGGCGACTTCCCGCGGGACCGCGGGTGGGACGTGGAGGCGCTGTACGACCCGGATCCCGAGGCGCACGGGAGGACGTACACGCGCTCGGGCGGATTCCTGCCCGATCTCGCGGAGTTCGACGCGGCGTTCTTCGGGATCAGCCCGCGCGAGGCGCTGGCGATGGATCCGCAGCAGCGGTTGATGCTGGAGACGTCGTGGGAGGCGCTGGAACGGGCGGGTATCGACCCGGCCGGATTGCGGGGTTCGGCGACCGCGGTGTTCACCGGGATCTACGGGGTCGACTACGGCCCGCGGCTGGGCGGCGGGGCAGCCGGCGAGGTGGAGGGATTCGCCATCGCGGGGACGTACACCAGTGTGGCCTCGGGCCGGGTGGCCTACGTGCTGGGCCTGGAGGGACCGGCGGTGTCGACCGACACCGCGTGTTCGTCGTCGCTGGTCGCCGTCCACCAGGCCGTGCACTCCCTGCGCTCCGGGGAGTGCACGTTGGCGCTGGCCGGTGGGGTGGCGGCGATGCCGACGCCGGGGATGTTCGTGGAGGTCGCCCGGCAGCGGGGTCTGTCGGCCGACGGGCGGTGCAAGTCGTTCTCGGAGGCGGCCGACGGAACCGGCTGGGGCGAGGGCGCGGGCGTGCTGGTGCTGGAGCGGTTGTCGGACGCGCGGCGCAACGGACGTCGGATCCGGGCGGTGATCCGGGGCTCGGCGATCAACCAGGACGGGGCGTCCAACGGGTTGACCGCGCCGAACGAACTGGCGCAGCGGCGGGTCATCCGAGCAGCCCTGGCCGATGCCGGGCTGTCGCTCGGCGAGGTGGACGCGGTGGAGGCGCACGGGACCGGCACGAAGCTGGGTGACCCCATCGAGGCGGAGGCGCTGCTGGCCACCTACGGGCAGGACCGGGACCCCGGCAGCCCGCTGTGGCTGGGCTCGCTGAAGTCGAACATCGGCCACACGCAGGCGGCCGCGGGCGTCGGCGGGATCATCAAGATGATCATGGCGATGCGCCACGGTGTGCTGCCCAGGACGCTGCACGTGGACCGCCCGACCCCGCACGTCGACTGGTCGGCCGGGGCGGTGGAACTGCTGACCGAGGCCCGGGAGTGGCCCAGCACACCCGGGCGCCCCCGGCGCGCGGGCGTGTCGTCCTTCGGGGTCAGCGGCACGAACGCGCACCTCATTCTCGAGGAGGCACCCGAGGCGGAGGAGGCCGTGGCTCGTCCGGCCGTGGACTCCTCCACCGGTCCGGTGTCCACCGGTGTCCCCGGGGCGGTGCCGTGGGTGCTGTCGGGGCGGTCGGCCGAGGCGCTGCGGGAGCAGGCACTGCGGCTGCGGGACAGGGTGGCCGCGGACCCGGACCTGCCGGTCACGGGCGTGGGGTATGCGCTGGTGGCGACGCGATCGCTGTTCGAGCACCGACAGGTGGTGATCGGTGCGGACCGTGACGAGCTGCTCGCCGGCCTGGCCGCCGTGGCCGGGGGGGCCAGGAATCCCACCGGTGTGGTTTCCGGCGTCGCGAAGCCCGTGGGCAGGACGGTGTTCGTGTTCCCCGGCCAGGGGTGGCAGTGGGTGGGGATGGGGCGGGAGCTGTGGGAGTCGAGCCCGGTCTTCGCCGAGCAGATGCGCGCGTGCGCGGAGGCGCTGGAGCCGTGGGTGTCCTGGTCGTTGATCGACACCGTGTGCGGGGGGCCGGAGGCGGCGGACCTGGATCGGATCGACGTCGTCCAGCCCGTGCTGTTCGCGGTGATGGTGTCGCTGGCGCGGGTGTGGCGTTCGCTGGGGGTGACACCGGACGCGGTGATCGGCCACTCCCAGGGCGAGATCGCCGCGGCCTGCGCGGCGGGCGCCCTGACACTCCCGGACGCGGCCAAGATCGTGGCCCTGCGGTCCCGGCTGCTGGCCACGTCCACCCAGGACGGCGGCATGGCCGGGATCGTGGCGGCCGAGGACCGGGTGCGCGAGTTGCTGGGGCCGTGGGAGTCCCGGGTCGCGATCGCCGCGGTCAACGGACCGTACTCGACGACCGTCTCGGGTGAGGCCTCGGCGGTCAGGGAGCTGGTCGCGCACTGCGCATCCCAGGGCGTTCGCGCGCGCTGGATCCCGGCGAGCGTTCCCGGGCACTCGCCGCTGATGGACCAGTTCGAGGACCGGCTCCGGGACGAGCTGGGCCCGATCACACCCGTGTCCTCGCCGGTGGCGTTCTACTCGACGGTGACAGGTGGGCTGATCGACACCACGGAGCTGGACGCGGCCTACTGGTTCCGCAACATGCGGGAACCGGTCCAGTTCGAAGCGACCATGAGGCGCCTCCTCGAACAGGGGCACGGCGCGTTCATCGAGGTCAGCCCCCACCCGCTGCTCACGATCAACATCCAGGAGATGCTCGACGCCACCCCCGGGGCCGACGGCGTGGTGGTGGGTTCGCTGCGCCGCGGCGACGGCGGGCTCGCCCGGTTGTACCGGTCGGTGGCCGAGGCCTTCGTGGCGGGCGTCGCGGTGTCGTGGGAGGCGGTGTTCCCGGGCGGGGACGGCCGGTGGGTCGAGTTGCCCACGTACGCCTTCCAGCGCCGGCGCTACTGGCTGCACACGCCCAACGAGACCACCTCCGGGAGCACGTCGGACCACCCGCTGCTCGATGCCGTGATCGATCTGCCCGATGACGGGGAGCGCGGCGGAGTGGTGGGCAGCGGGCGCCTGTCGCTGGAGCGCCACCCGTGGCTCGCCGACCACGTCGTCCACGGCGCCGTCGTGGTGCCGGGAGCCGTGCTGGTGGAGCTGGCGGTGTGGGCCGCACGCAAGGTGGGGTGCGACGTCGTCGACGAACTCACGCTGGATACACCGCTGGTGCTGTCCCGGACAGCCGGTCGCGAGATCCGCGTCGTGGTCGACGGCAAGCGGGTGATCAGCGTGCACTCACGGGGTGAGGGCGAACCCGAGTGGACGCGGAACGCCGTCGGGGCCGTCGGGTCCGACACCCGGGGAACCCGTACGGAGGAGGACCTTGTCGCGTGGCCTCCCGCGGGCGCGGTCGGCGTGCCCTTCGAGGACGAGTACGTCAGGTTGTCCGCCCTCGGGTTCGCCCACGGGCCCCTGTTCCGCGGGCTGAAGGAGGTGTGGCGCCGCGACGACACCCTGTTCGCGGAGGTGGAGCTGCCCGCGCTCGACGGTCCGGATCCGGGCCGGTTCCGGATCCACCCGGCGCTGCTCCACGCCGCGCTGCTCCCGATCGGCCTGGGGCCGATCGCCGACGACTCCCGGTCCGAGGGGCGGCTGCCGTACCGCTGGACGGGGATCCGCGTGAACTCCGCCGAGCCGACCGTGCTGCGCGTCCGTCTCGCTCCCGCGGGGGAGAACGCGCTGTCCGTGGCCGTCGCGGACCGGAACGGAGCACCTGTCGGCGGCGTCGAGACGCTGACCCTGCGGCCCGTGGACGTCGGGAAACTGACCGAGCTGAGCTTCGACCACCGGGACTCGCTGTTCCAGGTGGACTGGGTCCCTCTCCCGGTCCCGCCCGGGGCGGGACCGGGCCGGTACGCGGTGCTGGGAGCGCCCGACGCGGTCACCACATCCCTGGGACAGGGCGGAGCGGTCTTCGCCGACCTCGGCACACTCGCCGCCTCCGGCCAGGCGATTCCCCCTGTCGTCATCGCCGCCGTCGATCGGGCGGACGCGGGCGTCGGCGACACCCCCGCCGTCGTCGAGCGGAACCTCCACCGTGTGCTGCGGTGGACGCAGGGCTGGCTTTCCGACGAACGGTTCTCCGACTCGCGCCTGGTCCTCGTGACGCGGGAGGCGATCCGCGACGACCGGACTCCCCGCACCGATCCCGCGGCAGCCGCGATCTGGGGATTCGTGCGCACCGCGCAGACCGAGAACCCGGGCCGGTTCATGCTCGTGGACACGGACGACCATCCCGGTTCGTGGGCGGGCATCCCGGCGGCCGCCGCAACCGGAGATCCCCAGCTCAAGATCCGGGCCGGCATCGTGACCACCCCACAACTGGCCCACGTCCCCGGCGCGTCCGCCGGTCGCGGCTCCCTCGGCGAGGTGGAGGACGGTCCCGGTCTCGGGTCCGGGACGGTGCTGATCACGGGGGGTACCAGCGGCCTGGGGGCGATGCTGGCCCGGCACCTCGTGGAACGGCACGGGGTGCGCCGGCTGGTGCTGACCAGCAGGCGAGGGCCGGCGGCTCCGGCGGCTGCAGGGCTGCGGGAGGAGCTGACCGCGGCAGGGGCGCAGGCCGAGATCGTGGCGTGCGATGTCACGAACCGTCGGTCCGTCGCCGAGCTGGTCGCCGCGGTGGGGGACGAGCACCCGCTGACGGCGGTGATCCACTGCGCGGCCACCCTGGACGACGGGGTCGTCGAGGCGCTGACCGAGGACCGTGTGGACGCGGTGCTTGCGCCGAAGGCGCACGGCGCCTGGCACCTGCACGAGCTGACCAGACACCTGGACCTGTCCGCGTTCGTGCTGTTCTCCTCGATCGCGAGTGTGCTCGGGACGGCGGGGCAGGCCAACTACGCGGCGGCCAACGCATTCCTCAACGGGCTGGCGGAGGCCCGCCGCGCCGAGGGGCTGGCTGCCAGCGCGCTGTGCTGGGGCTACTGGGCGGAACGCAGTGAGCTGGGCGCCGACCTCGGTGAGGCGGACATCGTGCGCCTGCAACGGCAGGGCGTGCAGCCGATGGCGTCGCACGAGGGGCTCGCGCTCTTCGACGCGGCGATCTCGCGGGACGAGCCGGTCCTGGTGCCGGCACGTCTGAACCTCTCGGCGCTGGGCGCGCGGCAGGCCGGCCGAGCGGGTTCGCCGCTCCTGCGCGGTCTGATCGGGACGCCTGCCGGCTCCGGCGGACCGGGGAGCCGGGAGGTCACCGACGTCGGAATCGCGCAGCAGGTCAGATCGCTGCCGCGGGCCGACGCGGAGGCGTTGCTGCTCGATGCCGTTCGGTCGCAGACCGCGATCGTCCTCGGCCACCCCGACACCGGGCGGGTCGGTCCCGCTGTGGCGTTCAAGGACCTCGGGATCGACTCGCTCATGGCGCTGGAGCTGCGGAACAAGCTGGCGGCGGTGACGGGGCTGAAGCTGCCCGCCACGCTCGCGTTCGACTACCCGAACCCGAGCACCCTCGCGGAGTTCCTGAACGCGGGCATCACTCCCGACTCCGGTCGTGACCCGGAACCTCCGGCCGACCGCCTGACCAAGGAGATCGAGGGACTGGGCGCCCGGCTGGAGGACGCGTTCCTCGAACTCGCGGACGAGGACAAGGCCACCATTTCCACGCTGCTCGGCGAGCTGCAGGGCCGGGTGCGTTCGATGGTGGGCGATGGATCACCGGTTGGCATCGTCGACCAGATCAGTTCGGCGTCAGCGGGAGAGCTTCTCTCGCTGCTGGACAAAGAGCTCGGCTAGGAGACACCGATGACGGACGACAACAACGCCGATGTTCTTGACTACCTCAAGCGGACATCGATCGAGCTGATCGAAACACGTAAGCGTTTGAACAAGCTGACGGACGCTGCTGCCGAGCCCATCGCGGTCGTGGGCGTCGCCTGCCGTTTCCCGGGCGGGGTGGCGTCCCCGGAGGAGCTGTGGGAGCTGGTGCGGGCGGGCGGGGACGCGGTGTCGGACTTCCCGGACGATCGCCACTGGGACCTGGAGGGTCTGTACGACCCGGATCCGGACCGGCCCAATTCCTGCTACTCGCGCTCCGGCGGGTTCCTGCACGACGCGGGTGACTTCGACGCCGAGTTCTTCGGGATCAACCCGCGCGAGGCGCTGGCCGCCGACCCGCAGCACCGGTTGCTGCTCGAGACCTCGTGGGAGTCCTTGGAACGAGCCGGTATCGACCCGCAGACCCTGCACGGCAGCGACACCGGTGTCTTCGCCGGTCTGGCGTACTTCGGGTACGGGAACCACTCCTTCACCCCCGAGACCATCTCGGGCTACGGGCAGACCGGTTCCCTGTTGAGTGTGGCGTCCGGGCGCGTGGCGTACGCGCTGGGCCTGGAGGGCCCGGCGGTGTCGACCGACACCGCGTGCTCGTCGTCGCTGGTGGCGGTGCACCAGGCGGTGCAGTCGCTGCGACAGGGCGAGTGCACGCTGGCCCTGGCCGGGGGCGTCACCGTCATGGGGACGACGCAGGTGTTCCGGGAGATGTCGCGGAACCGGGGCCTGGCGGTGGACGGCCGGTGCAAGGCATTCGCCGACGCGGCGGACGGCACCGGCTTCTCCGAGGGCGTCGGGCTCCTGGTCCTTGAGCGGTTGTCGGACGCGCGGCGCAACGGGCGTCGGATCCGGGCGGTGATCCGGGGCTCGGCGATCAACCAGGACGGGGCGTCCAACGGGTTGACCGCGCCGAACGGGCCGGCGCAGCAGCGGGTGATCCGGGCGGCGTTGGCGAACGCTCGGGTGCAGGCGAGCGACGTGGACGTGATGGAGGCCCATGGGACCGGTACGACACTGGGCGATCCGATCGAGGCGCAGGCGGTCCTGGCCACCTACGGGCAGGACCGGGACTCCGGCAGCCCGCTGTGGCTCGGGTCGTTGAAGTCGAACATCGGCCACGCGCAGGCGGCCGCGGGCGTCGGCGGGATCATCAAGATGATCATGGCGATGCGCCACGGGGTGATGCCCAGGACGTTGCACGTGGACCGGCCGACGACGCATGTGGACTGGTCGGCCGGGGCGGTGGAGCTGCTGACCGAGGCCAGGGAGTGGCCGAGCGCCCCGGGGCGGCCACGCCGGGCGGGCGTGTCCGCCTTCGGGGCCAGCGGCACCAACGCGCACCTGATCCTGGAGGAGGCGCCCGAGGACGAGCCGGTGCCCGACACTGCCGATCAAGTGGCGGGCAGCGCAGTCGGGCTGGTGCCCTGGGTCGTGTCGGCGCGGTCGGAGGGCGCGCTGCGGGCACAGGCGGAGAAGCTGCGCGACTTCGCCGCCGCCGATGCGGACCTGGATGTCGTCGACGTCGGGTGGTCGTTGGTGTCCGGCCGGACGCGGTTCGGGCATCGTGCGGTGGTGCTGGGCCGTGATCGGGACGAGTTGCTGAGCGGTCTGGCGTCGGTGAGTGACGGCGCGGAGTCGGCCGGGGTGGTGCGCGGTGTCGCCGGGGACCTCGGTGGAACGGTCTTCATGTTCCCGGGGCAGGGATCGCAGTGGGTCGGTGTGGCGCGGCAGTTGTACGACGCCTTCCCCGTCTTCGCGCAGAGCCTCGACGAGGTCTGCGCACGCTTCGACACACATCTGCCCTACGCGTTGAAGCCCCTGCTCCTCTCCGACGCGCCCGAGGAAGCCCGGGCCCGGCGAACCGACGTCGCGCAGCCGGCGTTGTTCGCCCTGCAGGTCAGCCTGTACCGGCTCCTGGTGCATCACTGCGGACAGCCGAACCATCTGATCGGTCACTCGGTCGGCGAGATCGCCGCCGCCCACGTGTCCGGCGCCATCGACCTGGACGACGCGACCAGGCTCGTGGCCGCCCGCGGGCGGGTCATGCAGACGGTCACCGAGCGGGGCGCCATGCTGTCGGTGCGCGCCTCGGAGGACGAGGTGACCGCTCGGCTCGGCCTGTACGACCGCGTCGGTATCGCCGCCGTCAACGGCCCGGAATCGGTGGTGGTCTCGGGCAACCGCGACGAGGTCGTCGAACTCCGGGAACGGCTCGTCGCCGACGGCACGTCGGCGAAGCTGCTCGAAGTCGACCACGCGTTCCACTCCCCGCTCATGGACCCGATCCTGGACGAGTTCGCGGGATCGATCGGCGAGCTCACCGCGGGCCGCATGTCGATCCCGGTCGTCTCCTCCAGGCTGGGCCGCGAGGCCACGCTCGAGGAGTTGACGTCCGTCGCGCACTGGGTGGACCACGTCCGCGATCCCGTCCGCTTCTTCACCGCGGTGGAGTGCGCCCGTGCGGCCGGTGCGAACGTCTTCCTCGAAGTGGGGCCGGGGTCGACCCTCGCGAGCATCACCAAAGAGGCGTTCGCCGCCGTGGGCGTGGACGACGCGGTGGTCCTGTCGTCGTCGCGGCGGAACCGCGGGGCGGTGGAGACGCTGGTCGGCTCGTTGGCCCAGCTCCACGTACGGGGTGGGGCCGTGGACTGGGGTGCCCTGTTCGGGGCGCGCCGGTCTGTGGACCTTCCGACCTACGCGTTCCAGCGACAGCGGTACTGGCTGGACTTCCTGGCCGGGACGGGTACGGCGGACGTGGCCTCGGCCGGTCTTTCGGCTCCGGAGCACCCGCTGCTGGGCGCCGTGGTCGACCACCCCGGCACCGACGAGGTGGTGTTCACCGACCTGTGGTCGCTGCGGACCCACGGCTGGCTCGCCGATCACGCCGTGTTCGGCGAGGTGGTCGTACCGGCGACGGCCTACCTGGACCTGGCGCTGTCGGTGGGCGACTTCGTCGGGTGTGCCGCGATCGAGGAACTCTCCTTGGAAGTTCCCCTGATCCTTCCCGGCTCGGGCGACGTGCAGGTACGGGTCGTCGTCGGTGCGGCGGACGAGAGGGGACACCGCTCCCTGGACGTGTACGCGCGTCCCGGCGAAGACGGCCGGACGATGGGCGGCTGGACCCGCCACGCGACGGGGAGCCTGTCACCGGACGCACCGCGGGCGACCGCGGGGCGCAATGACGCGCCATCACTTGCTGTGTGGCCACCGGTCGGGGCGAGGCGGCTCGACATCGGCGGTCTCTACGACTCCTTCGCGGACGCGGGTTTCGACTACGGTCCGGCATTTCGCGGGCTGCGAGAAGTGTGGCAGCGGGGTGATGACCTCTTCGCGACGGCCACGCTGCCGACGACCGCCGACGGTTCGGACGACGGCGGGTTCGCCCTGCATCCGGCACTGATCGACTCCGTACTGCACGCGGTGGTGGCCGGCGGTGTCCTCGAGGTGACGGGCGACCAGGGGTGGATGCCCTTCTCGTGGTCCGGGGTGGAACAGGTCGCTGAGTGCGGCTCGACCGTGAAGATCCGGGTCTTCCCGGCCGGCGACGGCGTCGTGTCGGTTGCGGTCGCCGACGAGCACGGCCGCGAGATCGCTCGCATCGGGGCGTTGACGTTCCGGCCGGCGAGTGCCGAGCAGGTGCGCGCGGTCGGCGGCGGGCACGAGCGCTCGCTGTTCGAACTGGAATGGCGACCTGTCCAGCAGAGCAAGCGGGAAAACCACCCTGGGCACTGGGGCGTTCTCGGTGCGAAGAACGGCCTGGCCTCTCGACTCTCCGACGTGGGTGACGAGAGTGCCGTGTTCCACGAGTCCATGGGCGATGTCCTCCTGGGGGAGGCACCCCAGTACATCGTCCTGTGCCTGGACGACTTCGTCGCCACCGACTCCGATCTGTTCGCCGTGGTCGGCGGCGCGGACACGCTCGTGCTGGACCGGGTCCAGCAATTCCTCGCCGAGGAGCGGCTCGCCGGATCCACGCTGGTGGTTCTCACCCGCCTGGCCTTCGACACCGGTCGAGGGGAGAGCGTCGAAAGCCTCCCCGGCGCTTCCGTGTGGGGCTTGATCCGGTCGGCGCAGACAGAGCACCCCGGCAGGTTCCGGCTGGTGGACGTCGACGACGAGGAAACATCCTGGGCGCGCCTCCCGGACGCGCTCGCCCTCGGTGAGGATCAACTGGCCCTGCGCGACGGTGCGTACCTCGTTCCCCGCATGACGCCGACCTCACCCGCGAACAACCGGATCGAGCCCCCGGCGGTCGGCGCTCACCGGCTGGGCATCCCGAGCAAGGGGACGCTGGAGAACCTGACATGGGTTCCCTGCCCCGAGGTGGAAGAGCCCCTCACGAGCGGGCAGGTTCGCCTCTCCGTCCACGCCGCGGGGCTCAACTTCCGAGACGTCACGATCGCCCTGGGGCTGGTGGACAGGACAGCCATCGATGCGGGGATCGGCAGTGAGGGCGCCGGAACCGTGCTGGAGGTGGCGGACGACGTGACACGTCTTTCGCCGGGCGACCGGGTGATGGGCATCTTCTCCGGCGCCTTCGGACGCGTGGCCGTGGCGGATCACCGCATGCTCATGCCCATCCCCGACGGGTGGAGCTACGCCGAGGCGGCGTCCGTGCCGGGCGCTTACCTCACCGCCTACTACGCCCTTTTCCACGTGAAGAAGCTCGAGAAGGGGCAACGGATTCTCATCCACGCCGCGGCAGGCGGTGTCGGGATGGCCGCCGTTCAACTGGCGAAGCACGTCGGTGCAGAGATATACGGCACCGCGAGCCCGGCCAAGTGGCCCACCCTGCGAGGCCTGGGACTGGATGACGAGCACCTGGCATCGTCGCGGGATCTGGAGTTCGCGGAAAGGTTCCTGGATTCCTCGGGCGGTCGCGGTGTGGATGTCGTTCTGAACTCCCTCGCGCACAAGTTCGTCGACGCCTCGCTGACGCTGCTCCCCGACGGCGGGGGCTTCATCGAGATGGGGAAGACGGATATCCGCGATCCCCAGCAGGTGGCAGCCGATCACCCCGGAGTCGACTACCAGGCCTTCGACCTCTACGAGGCAGGCCCGGACCTGATCAACGAGATGTTCCGCGCTGTCATGGAACTGTTCGCCGACGGACGGGTGCGCCCGAACCCGATCTCCGTCCGGAACATCCGCGACGCGCGCACAGCATTCCGTGAGATGAGCCAGGGCCGTCACATCGGGAAGCTGGTCTTCGAGATGGGCGACGGCTTCGGCGGTGGGACCGTGCTGGTCACCGGCGGGACCGGGGGAGTGGGTGCGCTGGTGGCGCGGCACCTGGTCATCGAACACGGTGTGCGGAGCCTGGTGCTGGCGAGCCGTCGGGGCATGGCGGCCGACGGGGCTCCCGAGCTGGTCTCGGACCTGGAAGGGGCAGGGGCGCTCGTCAGGGTCGTGGAATGCGATGTCGCGGACCGCGATGCCGTGGCGGAGGTGCTCGCGGACATGCCCCCCGCGTACCCGCTGACGGCGGTCATGCACGCGGCGGGTGTGCTGGCGGACGGCACTGTCGAGTCGCTGACCGCAACGAGCCTCGACCGCGTGTTGCGCGCCAAGGCCGGCGGTGCGGTCAACCTGCACGAGCTGACCAGGGAACACACCCTGACGGCGTTCATCCTGTTCTCCGCCCTTGCGGGCACGCTCGGCACCGGAGGGCAGGCCAACTATGCAGCGGCGAACGGGTTCCTGGACGGTCTGGCGGCGCAGCGCAGGGCGTCCGGTCTGGTCGGCACCTCGCTGTGCTGGGGCTGGTGGGAGCAGAGCAGCGGCATGACCGAGGACCTGGACGAGGCCGACCTCTCGCGGGTCCGGCGGCTGGGCGTCGCCGCGATGCCGACACCGGAGGCGCTGGCCCTGTTCGACTCGGCCTGCGCGATCAACAAGCCCGTGCTCATCCCGGCTCGGCTGGACGTCTCCGCACTGCGGAACAAGGCCGGTGACGAGCTGCCGCTCCTCCTGCGCGGCCTCGTCGACGGCGGTCGTCCACTCCGCACCAGGGCGAGCACGACCAGGGACGGCGGTCCCCCCGGCCTGCCCGCCAGGCTGGCCACCCTGTCGGAGGGCGAGGGCGAGACAGCCGTCCTTGACTGGGTCCGCGACCAGGTCGCCATCGTGCTCGGACACCCGTCCAGCGCGGCCGTCGACGCCGACCAGGCGTTCACCAAGATCGGATTCGACTCGCTGACCTCGGTCGAACTGTGCAACCGCCTGGCTTCCTCGACCGGACTGCGCCTGGCATCCACCCTGGTCTTCAGCTACCCGACACCCCGCGAGCTGGGACAACACCTGTCCGGCCTGCTGCGTCCGGCAGCGCGGACAAGCTCGGCCGAGGACGCGGAGATCCGAGAAGTGCTGCGGAATGTCTCGATCGACAGCCTGCGGAGCGCGGGCGTCCTGGAGCTGGTTCTGGCGTGCGCCAACCCGCCCCGGTCGGACGCCGACGTGCAGGTGACGGACGCGGACACCGGTTCGGACGAACTGGCGGACATGGACCTGGAAGCACTGGTCGACCTGGTTCTGGATGAGAAGGGTAAGTGACATGGACAACTCCGCGGATCGCACAGCGGACGGCGCGGACCGGGTCCAGCGGGCGCTCCGCACGCTGTTGGAGGAACGTGACCGCCTCCGGCAGGAGAACGACGCCCTGAAAGCCGGCCGCGTCGAGCCGATCGCCGTGGTGGCGATGTCGTGCCGCTACCCAGGAGGTGTGGCGTCGCCCGAGGAACTGTGGGACATGGTCCGCGGCGGCGTGGACGCCGTGGACGAGTTCCCGGCGGACCGCGGGTGGCGGGATGTGTACGACCCGGATCCCGACAAGGTCGGCAGCTCGTACGTGCGTCACGGAGGATTCCTGACGGACGTCGCCGACTTCGACGCGGACTTCTTCGGCATCAGCCCGCGTGAGGCGTTGGCGATCGATCCGCAGCAGCGCCTGTTGCTGCAGACGTCGTGGGAGGCCTTCGAGCGGGCAGGCATCGTTCCCGCCGGTGTGCGCGGGACCGACGTCGGCGTCTTCACCGGGGTGAGCTCGACCGAGTACGGCTGGCGCTTCCTGGAGGGGAGCAACAACGAGCTGGAGGGCTACCTGATGCACGGGAGCGCGCTGAGCGTCGCGTCCGGCCGGGTGGCGTACGAGCTGGGGCTGACCGGGCCGACGGTGTCAGTGGACACGGCGTGTTCGTCGTCGCTGGTGGCCCTGCACCTGGCGGTGCAGTCGCTGCGTGCGGGGGAGTGCTCGCTCGCACTGGCAAGCGGGGCGTTGGTGATGTCGACGCCCGCGATCTTCGTGGAGTTCTCCCGGCAGGGCGGTCTGTCGGCCGATGGCCGGTGCAAGTCCTTCGCGGACGGTGCCGATGGGACCGGCTGGGCCGAGGGGGTGGGTGTGCTGCTCCTTGAGCGGTTGTCCGACGCCCGCCGCAACGGCCACCCGGTGCTCGCTGTCGTCCGCGGTACCGCGGTGAACCAGGACGGGGCCAGCAACGGGTTGACCGCTCCCAACGGCCGCGCCCAGGAGAAGGTGATCCGGCAGGCACTGGCGAACGCGGGGGTCGCGGCCTCCGAGGTGGACGCGGTCGAGGCCCACGGCACCGGCACCGTGCTGGGGGACCCCATCGAGGCAGGCGCACTGCTGGCGACCTACGGGCAGGAACGGGCCGAGGGCAGGCCGCTCTGGCTGGGGTCCATGAAGTCGAACATCGGCCACGCCCAGGCCGCCGCCGGGGTCGCCGGGGTCATCAAGATGGTGATGGCCATGCGCAACGGCTTCCTGCCGAAGACCTTGCACGTGGACACGCCCTCCCAGCACGTGGACTGGTCGTCCGGTACGGTCGAACTGCTGGTGGAGGGACGGGAGTGGACCCGGGCGGACGGTCCGCGGCGGGCCGGGGTGTCGTCGTTCGGAGTCAGCGGCACCAACACGCATGTGATCCTGGAAGAGGAACCGCCGCTGGAGCGGACGGACGAGCGCGGTCCGGGCTCCGGCGTTGTCGGCGGGCTCGTGCCGTGGGTGGTGTCGGGCAGGAGCGCGGCGGCCGTGGAGCGGCAGGCGGGCAAGCTGCGCGACTTCGCCGCTGCCGATCCGGGTGTGGATGTCGCAGACGTCGGTTGGTCGTTGGTGTCGAGCCGTTCGCGGTTCGAGCACCGTGCGGTGGTGCTGGGGCGCGGTCGGGACGAGTTGCTGAGCGGTCTGGAGTCACTGAGGGACGGCGCGGAGTCCGCCGAGGTGGTGCGCGGTGTCGCCGGGAACCTCGGTGGTGTTGTCTTCATGTTTCCCGGGCAGGGGTCGCAGTGGGCCGGTATGGGCCGGCAGTTCTACGACACCTTCCCCGTCTTCGCACAGAGCCTCGACGCGTGCGCGGCCGCCCTGTCCGAGTGGGTCGACTGGTCGCTGCTCGATGTGGTGCGCGGCGTGGAGGGGGCGCCGGCACTGGACCGGGTGGATGTGGTTCAGCCGGCGCTGTTCTCCGTGATGGTGTCCACTGCCGCCCTGTGGCGGTCCTGGGGTGTGGAACCGGCCGCGGTGGTGGGACACAGCCAGGGCGAGATAGCCGCCGCCTACGTATGCGGTGCGTTGTCGTTGAGGGACGCCACCAAGATCGTGGCGCTCCGCAGCAAGGCCCTGGTGGATCTGATCGGTCACGGCGGGATGGCATCGGTCGCGGAGTCCGCGGATGTCGTGGCGGAACGTCTCGCTCCGTGGAACGACCGGGTGAGCGTCGCCGTTGTCAACGGACCCCGCTCCGTGGTGGTGTCCGGGGAACCGGACGCACTCGACGAGTTCGTCGAGAAAATGAAGGCCGAAGGTGTCCAGGCCCGGAGAATATCGGTTGACTACGCCTCCCATTCACACCAGGTGACCCGGGTCCGTGGCCAGGTGATCGAACCGTTGACCGACGTGAGCCCGAAAACGTCGACTCTGCCCTTCTACTCGACCCTGTACGGCGAAGTCATCGATACCGCAGAGCTGAACGGCGAGTACTGGTACAAGAATCTGCGCGAGAAGGTTCGCTTCGAATCGTCCGTCCGGCGGTTGGTCGACGACGGATTCCGGGTCTTCATCGAGATGAGCCCGCACCCCGTTCTGACTGTCCCGGTGCAGGAGATGGTCGAGGAAGTGGACGACGCGGTGGTCCTGTCGTCGTCCCGCCGGGATCGCAGGGAAGTGGAGGCCGTGGTCGGCTCGCTGGCCCAACTGCACGTCCGGGGCGGGTCCGTGGACTGGGACGCCCTGTTCGGGACGCGTCGGCGGTTGGACCTTCCGACGTACGCGTTCCAGCGGCAGCGGTACTGGCTGAATTCCTCGCACACAGCGGTGGCGGCGGAGGCGCCCTCGACAGAGCTGCCCGCAGACGAAAATCACGTCGTCCCCCTGTCGGAGAGGATCGCCACCCTCCCCGCCGGTGACGCGGAGGCAGTCGTGCTGGACCACGTCCTCGAGAAGGTCGCCGTCGTGCTCGGACATGCCTCCGGTGAGAGCATCGACCCCGACCAGGAGTTCAAGGACATCGGATTCGACTCGCTGCTGTCGGTGGAGCTGAGCAAGCGCCTGGCAGCGTCGACCGGACTCAAGCTGAGGGCGAATCTGGTGCTGCGGCACCCGTCGGCGAGACTGATCGCCGGGCACATCATGTCCTCGATGCCCCCACGCGATCCGCAGTGATCTCACCCCTTCCTCGGTGCCTTTCCCACCCGTGGGGTCGTCCCGCCGGCGGGACACCGCAAGCTCGACCGCGGCCTGTCCCGCCCGGCACCTCGGTGTCTTGATCGGCTGATTCACTTCCGTGAGGGTGGAGGTGATCTGTGAATTCCTCCTGTTCCCGGGCCTGTTTGTTGAGGGGTTGATCCGTGTGGGTTCCTTCGGTGCGTCGTCTGCGCACAAAGGGTTGTGGCTGGCGCAGAAAATGTCTCCCGATGCGCTGAACCACGCGCTGACCATGTGGGATGTGGACGGTGAGCTGGATGCGGCGGTCATGGAATCCGCGTTCCTGCATGTGATGGGCGAGGCGGAAGTGCTGCGCGTCAACTTCGTCGACGACGGCAGCGGACTGCGGCTCGTGCCCCGGGAACTGGGGGACTGGCGGCCGTTCTTCCTGGATCTCGGCGCCGAGGCCGATCCCGAGCAGGCGGCGCGCGAAGCGCTGGCCGACATGGTGCGGCAGCCGTTCGACCTGGAGCGGGATCTGCTGTTCCGGCTGGGTGTGGTCAGACTCGGGGCGGCCCGCTCTCTCGTGGTGCTCGCCTACCACCACCTCATATCGGACGGGTACGGCGCGGGTGGCCTGCTGTCCCGACGCCTCGCCGAGGTGTACACGGCGCTGGTGCGGGGGGCTGAGGTAGCGGAGTTGACGCACCCGTGGGATGCCGAGTCGTTCGCGAACGAGGGGACGGAATACCTCGCCTCCCAGAAGTTCACCGACGACACGGAGTTCTGGCGCGACTACCTGAAGGATGCGCCCGCACCCGCACAGGCTCCGCGCGTCGTCCTGTCCGACTCGATGCGGTCCGCGCTCCTGGAACCGATGAGCAGTGCCGACCGCTGGTCGGAGGTGGCCGACGCCATCGGCATGGTGAGCCGGACGCTGACCGTTCCGCGTGCCGAGGCGGACGCGTGGACCGAGGCCGCGAAGTCCATGGGTGTGTGGATGTCGTCGCTGGTGACCGCGGCCGCGGCGGTGTTCTTCCGGCACCGCTGCGATCGTCCGGAGTTCCTCCTCTCGCTGGCCGTGGGCAATCGGGTCGGGGTGGCGAGCAGGACGCCCGGTCTGGCGGTGAACGTGGTGCCGGTGCGCGTGGGGGTTCCGCTCAGTGCGACCTTCACCGAGATCGCCGACGCGGTGGTCGACGAGACGTACGAGATCTTCGGTCACACCGACTGCCACTACTCGGACATCCAGCGCGCGAGCGGAACCGTCCTGAGCGGTCGCGGCAGTTTCGGTGCCGTCATGAACGTCGTCGAGTTCGTGGAGCAACTCCACTTCGCCGACCACCCGGCGCGCTACTTCCCCGCGACGACCGGGGTCTTCGACGAACTGTCGATCGGCGTCTGCACCGACGGGAGCGCCGACAGCGACTTGTTCGTCCGGCTCGACGCCCCGGCGGGCCTGTACTCCCGCGCGGAGCTGCGCTTCATCGGCGCGGAGCTGATCGAGTACATCCGTGCCGTGGTAGCCGCCCATGAGCAGCCGGTCGGTGCGCTGGACGTGGTGAGCGGTGTCGAGCGGGACCGGGTGCTGACGGCGCCGAACGACACACGGGTGCCGGTGCCGGAGTTGACGGTTCCGGAGTTGTTCGCCCGCCAGGTGGAGCGGGCTCCCGACGCCGTCGCGGTGGTGTCCGGGGACTCGGCGGTCTCGTACCGGGAGCTGGATGAGCGGTCGAGCCGCCTGGCCGAGGCGTTGCGACGTCGGCAGGTCGGACCCGAGACGGTCGTGGCGGTGGCGCTGCCTCGATCGGTGGATCTGGTCGTCGCCCTGCTGGGAGTGGTGAAGGCGGGCGGAGCCTACCTGCCGATCGACCCGGCCTTCCCGGTGGAGCGGATCAGGCCGGTGGTCAGCGATTCCTCGGTGCGCGCACTGCTCACCGACGCGGTGACAGCCGGAGCGCTCTCCGCCGCTCTGGACGTGCCGGCGATTCTGTTCGACGACCTCCGGTCGGACGCCGACGACGACAGCGACGGGGTGCGGGAGGTTCCGTTCCCGTCGCATCAGGACAACCTGCTGGCCGTGATGTACGGCTCTGGATCGACCGGTGCGGCTACGGGCGTCGCTGTGACACACCGGAACATGGAGCGGTTCGTCATGGACCGCCACTGGCGGGAAGGCGGCCACAGCACCGTTCTGTGGCACGCGCCGCACACCTCCGATGCGCTCGCCCTCGAAGTCTGGGTGCCTCTGCTGAACGGCGGCCGGGTGGTCGTGGCTCCTCCGGGGGAGCTGGACGTCGATGCGCTGCCCGAGCTGCGAGCAGCGAACCAGATCTCCACGGTGTGGCTGCCCGCGGGCCTGTTCTCGGCGATCGCGGCAGAACGTCCCGAGTGCGTTGCCGGGTTGCGCGAGGTGTGGACCGGTGGAGACCGCGTGTCCGAGGCCGCGGTCCGACGGGTGCGGGAGGCCTGCCCCGAGCTGACGATCGTCAACGGTCACGGTCCGACGGAAGCGACCGTGTTCGCCGCGTCCCACCGCCTGGCTGCGGACGAACCGGTGCACCACGCAGGCGTGTTCGGCCGCCCGATGGACAACACCGCCCTCTATGCGCTGGGGCCCGGGTTGGCGCCGGTCCCCGTCGGTGTGACCGGAGAGCTGTATGTGGCCGGGCCCGGCGTGACGCGTGGCTATCCCGGGCGACCCGGGCAGACCGCGGAGCGGTTCGTGCCGTGTCCGTTCGGTCCGGCCGGCGCTCTCATGTACCGGACCGGTGACCGGGTGCGGTGGGGTGCCGGTGGCCGGCTCGAGTACGTGGGCCGGGCCGACGCCCAGGCGCACGTACGTGGTGTCCGGGTCGAGTCGGCCGAGGTCGAAGAGGTGCTGTCCGAGCACCCCGGGCTGGCACAGTCCGTGGTGGTGGCCGGTAAGGACGACTCCGGGCAGCAGCGGCTGGTGGCCTATGTGGTCCCGGTGGGCAGTCGGGTCGCCGACGGCGCAGGCACCCTTGACCTCCGGGCCGGCCTGTCGGGTGAGGAGCTGGGCCGGTTCGCCGCGGGGCGGCTGCCGGAGTTCATGGTGCCGTCGGCGTTCGTGGTGCTGGAACGTCTGCCGGTGACGGCCAACGGGAGGGTGGACCGGGCGTCGCTGCCGGAGCCCGAGTTCGGTGACGGGACGTACCGGGCACCGCGCAACCGCACCGAGCGGGTTCTGGCCGAGGCGTTCGCCGACGTGCTCGGGCTGGACCGGGTGGGCATCGACGAGGACTTCTTCGACATCGGTGGCAACTCGCTGCGGGCGATCAGGCTGGTCGGCCTGATCAGGGCGGAGCTGAACCAAGAGGTGTCCATCCGCACGTTGTTCGCGGCGCGCACCATCACCGGTTTGTCGGACATGTGGAAGGACCTCGCCCAGTCGAGCAGGCCGGCCCTGCGCAAGAGGACGAAGGACGGCGAAGTCCTCTGAGCGTCGTCCGTCGCTCAGCCGCGGTGTCTGCGGGGTAGGACTGCCCGGATGGCGTCGAGGCCTTCGCCGCAGAGCTGTTCGCCGAAGTGGGTTCGGGGGATCGGGAGTTCCTGGGCGCCCATGGTCCAGGTTTCGCGGATTCGGGTTGCTGGGGAGACGAGGACCGCGTCGATGGTGGGGGGTGTCGGGCGAGCCGGCGGCCTGCGGCGGAGGCTCACGGCGGTCTCGCCCGGCCGGGGGCGATGGTGGTCGGGGACGCCGTCCAGCCAGGCTGCCAGGTGGCGTACTCGGGGTCGTCATCCCGCCGGGTTAGGGGTGGGGGCGGATGCTGCTCTGGGCAACCGCAAGAACTCCCGCCGGGCGGCCGCGGAGGGACTGGGCCGCGGGCGTGGAATGCAGCACCGAGAACTCCCGGCGCAGGCCGTCGAGCACCGCCGATCGGGCCTGGTCGGCCTGCGGCGACGCCAGTGGGCGGTACTTCAGCACCATCGCGCCCACCGGCGGACGTGCTGGGCCACCACGTCGCTGCTCGTACACGACACCTCGCCCAGGCCCGGGCGCCCGGTCCGCCACCGCTACGGCCGGCCACTCCGGGGCACCTGAACCGGGCACCGGCTCCGTCGTGCCGTTCGGCAGGAGGTACACCGAGCGTCCTCCCCGGCGTCGGCTGCCGAGGCGCTCGGGGTGGGGCCAGGAGAAGAAGGGCTCCGGAGATCGTCATTCCATTCCGCGGTCGTCCCGGGATTCTGAATGACGGGCAGGCAGGGGCGAACGGGCCGTCAGCCGACGATCCGTTGTTCACCGGCAGAGCCAGGGGAATCCGGCCCGTCAGGTCGGCCATTCCACATTCCGTCTGCCTCGTGACAATGAGGGGAAACGGAACGTCGGGTCTCCATCCCCTTCGGTGTCTCCGTTCGGCTGTGGCAGCGCGGCAAGCACAAGCCGGCAGGTGGCACGGGGGAGACCTTACGTGTGTATTCGTGTCCCGCCGGCGGGACGCGAATGAACGGCCCCACGGATGCGCCGACAGATCCTTGCGCGTCGGCCGAGTCCGGCGGTCTTGAATGGTTCATCGTGCCGGTCTACGTTGGCGGCGCGGCCGATGGAAATTCAAGCCCGCCCGGACGTGGGTACTTCCTGGAGCGGAAGATTGCCGGTCGAAGATGCGAATAGCGCATCGCACAGCCATGCCAGCGGGAGAATCTTCTATGAGTGATCGTGAACACGAGATCTACGATGTGGTCGGCATTGGGTTCGGTCCGTCAAACCTGTCGCTCGCCATCGCCCTGGAAGAGTACCGGGCGAATGGTCTGGAGAATGAGGTCAGCGCACTCTTCTTGGAGCGCCAGTCCTCCTTCGGCTGGCACCGCAACATGCTGTTGCCGTCGGCGACCATGCAGATATCCTTTGTCAAGGACCTGGTCACCTTCCGCAATCCGACGTCGAGTTTCAGCTTCATCTCGTTCCTGCACGCGTCGGGGCGGCTCCCGCAGTTCGTCAACAACCAGGACTTCTTCCCCACGCGCCAGGAGTTCCACCAGTACCTCGAGTGGGCGCAGGCACGGGTGGCCGATCGCGTCGAGTACGGCTCGGAAGTGACGTCGATCCGGCTGCCGCAGGGCGCCCTTCCGGAGCAGTCGGACCGTCTGCGGCTGGAGGTGGCGGATGCCACGGGCCGGGTCAGCCGCGTGGTCGAGGCACGGAACGTGGTGATCTCGACGGGCCTGGTCCCGAGCATGCCCGAGGGTACCGAGAGTGACGAACGGGTATGGCACAGCTCCGAGTTCCTGGAGAAGTACCGCCGGATGAACCCCGGGGAACTGCGTCGGGTGGCGGTGGTCGGTGCGGGCCAGAGCGCCGCCGAGATCACCAGGTTTCTGTACGACGAGCTTCCGCACGCCCAGGTGGTGTCGGTCATCCCGTCCTACGGCTACTCCGTCGCGGACGACACCCCCTTCGCCAATCAGATCTTCGACCCCGGGGCCGTCGACCACTACTACTTCGGCACCGAGCAGACGCGGGAGGCGTTCTGGCGGTACCACCGCAACACGAACTACTCGGTCGTCGACGACGAGGTGATCCGGGATCTGTACCGCCGGGCGTACGACGACGACGTACGAGGTGTCAGACGCCTTGAGTTCCTCAATCTGACGAGGGTCACCGGTGTGAAGCGCGCCGGCGCCGAGACCCGCGTCTCACTGCAGGTGGGGCCGGACGGCGAGGTGCGCGAACTCGACTTCGACGCACTCGTCTGCGCGACCGGGTACAACACGATGAAGCCCACGAAACTGCTCGGCGATCTCGACCGTCACTGCCTGCGCGACGAGGCGGGCAACTACCAGGTGGAACGGGACTACGGCGTCGTCACAGCCCCTGAAATGCGGTGCGGCATCTACCTTCAGGGTGGAACCGAGCACACCCACGGCCTGACCTCCTCGCTGCTGTCGAACATCGCTGTACGAAGCGGCGAGATCGCCGACTCGATCGTCGCCCGGCGTACGGGGCATAACACCGAGCGCGCAATCCCCGCGGAGGTCGGAGGCGCCATCCGCTGAACGCCCGCAGGACAAAAGGCGGGACCGGTGCTGTGCCCGTGACATCCGGTCCCGCCCGCGTTTGCTCCCTGTCCGCACCCCCCGCCGACGGCCAGGGTCCCGGAGCCGGTTGACGGCCGTCAGGCGTCGCGATTCCGACTTCCTGGACGTGCACGGACTTTCCCGGGACGTTCGAGGTCCGGAGCCCGTCGAGTATCGTCGTGCACTGCACGGACAATTCCTTCGGGTCCGACTCCGCCTCGTCGGGACCGTCCGAGCGGAGATCTCCGGTGTGAAGAAGTAGCGATCGACCGGAGATTTGGAGCAAGGCTCGGCCGGGCGGGCCCATATTCCGGGCATCGGAGGGCGCGGCGCCGGACAATTCCATGATCGCGAAGAATATCCGGTAGGCCGGGATACGCCTAGGTATTTTCACCGATCGCACTGATCGCTCCATGTGTCCGGCGTGCGGAAAGGGGATTCTGGGATGAGAAGTCCGACGGAGGAGCAGTGGGTACGCCGCTTCCGTGATGACGACAGATGTGGGACGAAACTGGTCTGCTTCCCCCATGCCGGCGGCTGGGCGAACGCATACCGCACCTGGCCTCAGGGACTGCCTTCGGATATCGGCGTGCTCGCCGTCCAGTACCCGGGCCGGGACGACCGGCTCGGCGATCCGTTCCCGTCCGGGCTGGAAGCCCTCGCGGATGACATAGCCGACGCGCTGGGCGAGCTGACGCGGCATCGGCTGGTGCTGTTCGGTCACAGCATGGGGGCTTCGGTGGCGCATGAGGTGGCGCTGCGCTTCCAGGAACGCGGGTGTCCGCCGGCCGCCTTGTGCGTGTCCGGCAGACGTCCGCCGCACGCGCTGAACGGCCAGCGGCAACTCTTCGGCACGGACGAGGAGATCGTCGCGGATGTCCTGCGCTTCGACCGGAGCCGTGCCCCGGTCTTTGCGGACCCTGACCTGCGGGAGGTCCTGCTCCCTGCGATCCGCGCGGACTACCGGTCGGTGGACGACTATCGCGGTGGCCGCCGGCCTCCGCTCGACTGCCCCGTGTACGGCTACACCGGTAACGACGATTCCGAGGTGACCCCGGAGCAGATGCGCGGTTGGGCGGACATGACGCACGACGCCTTCCGGCTCCGGGTGCTGCCCGGTGGGCATTTCTACCTCAGAGCCGAGGAGGCCGCGCTACTGGCGGACATGAGGGATGTGCTGGGCCGCATCAAGTACCGTTCGGAGGCTGCTTCATGAGGCGTGCGACAGACCAGATCCTCTCTTGTCGGGCCGCTCCCGGTACAGCCTGAGCTCGTGAGTGCGCAGGGTCCGCTTCACCGATTGCGACGGGCAGCGCTGTCTCGGCCTCACCTCCCAATTCGTCTTCACCACCCTTGGCCCCGGCGACCGAAGGTGACGGCCGCCGTCGTCGAACAGGCGCAGCGGCTGTAACCGTGACGCCCCGGTTCTGGAACCGCACGCGGTCGGAGGCGGCACGGCTTGTCGCCGAACGGGCGGCCCGGACACCTGAACCGGGTCCCCTTCACGGACGGACGCGGCCGCCGTTCGTGAGCGCCCGGCCAACTGCCGACGTGCGCCGCCGCGGTGGCGACGCCGGCGGTGATGGCGCAGGAGGGCATCGTCGTGGCACGGTCCATGGCCCTTCATCGCGGTGAACCACATTTTGCGTGGGTCCGCCGCGCACGATCACCGGAGGGCGAGGCGAAGGCGGTGCTGTCCCACCTGGACGATGTCCTCGAAGAGGCCGCCACGTGGTGAGTTCCCGACCTGCTCAACGGCGCGCGGACCGGGTGCGCTGATGCCCGTCCGCGCGTACGCAGCACGGACGGGTGTTCTCGGGCAGTCCCTCGGGGTACGTGGCGAACCTCTGTTCTCGAGCGGTCTGCCGGCGACGACACCCTGGCCACTGCCCCCGGGCGCGTTGCGATCGCCCTTCTCGGCTACGTCGGGGCACTGGCTCAGTACAATCCGCTCGTGGACAGACTCGGGCGGGAGTTCGCGGCGCTCGCTCGGATCGACAGTGAGGATGTCGGTGCGCCGGTAGCGCGACTGGAGCCGGCGATCCGACTCACGTTGTCCGACGCGCCGGTAGCCGCTGCGGACGAAATCAACCGAGACCTCGCCCCAGGCTCCGTCGACGTTCGTTTCCGTGGACGCGAACCGCACGTCGTCGTGATGCCACCGTCGCACGTCGAACGCCGAGGAAGGTGCCGCAGCACGCATCAACGTGCGCATGTCCGAGCACCGACCGAAGGTGGCCATCGAGCAAGCCGCAGGCCGCGAAGGGGCGTTCGTCGGCCGCGAGGTGGGGACAGGCGGCCTCCGCCGTGGTGCAGCAGGACCGCGCTCCCTGCACCGCCGATCGGCGCGGCAAACGACGCCGGCACCGCTGCACCGCCTGGGTGCGCTGAACCGACCCGACCGCTCTCTCACGTGTCCCGACGCGCAGGGACGCCCATCAGAAGGGACAGCCATGCCTGTTTTTGATACCCCTAAACCGATCTCTGTGACGATCGAGATCAGTGTCGGCGACGTGCGGGTCACCGCCGAGGACCGGACCGACACCGTCGTCGAGGTACGGCCGACCGACGAGACCGACGCCTCGGACGTGAAGGCCGCCCAGCAGGCGAGCGTCGCATACGCCGACGGCGTACTGGTGATCAAGACCCCGAAGCCCCAGGCAATGGACTTCTCCCGGAAGACCCGCTCGGTGGATGTGTCGGTCGTACTACCCATCGGCTCGCACGTGCGCGGCGAAGCATCAGTGGGAGACCTGCGCTGCTCCGGCCGCCTCGGAGAGTGCACGTACAAGACATCCATCGGGCACGTCCAACTCGACCACATCGGTCCGTTGCGTCTGAAAACGTCGGGCGGTCATGTCACCGTGGGCCGAGTCGACGGCGACGCCGAGGTCAGCACCGGTACGGGGCGGATCCGTATCGGAGAAATCGACGGCGCGGCCGTGGTCAAGAACTCCAACGGCAACACCGAGATCAGCAAGGTAAACGGCGAGGTCCGCGTCCGCAGCGCCAACGGCGACATCTCCGTCGACCACGCATGGGGTCTCAAGACCGACGCCAAGACCTCCAACGGCAGCATCCGTGTCGGGGAAGTGACCCGCGGCACGGTCGTGCTCAAGACCGCGACCGGTGACCTGGAGATCGGCATCGGTGTGGGCCGCCCGGCGAGGCTGGACCTGACCACTGGATATGGACGGGTGCACAACATGCTGGAGCGTGTCGCCGAGTCGCCCGAGGAATCGATGTCGTCGGAGGAGTCCATCGATGTGAAGGCGCGGACCTCCTACGGAGACATCACGATCCACCGCAGCTGATGAACAGCTCCCTTTGGCGGGGGCGACGGGCACGACCGCACGCTCAGGACGAAGCGGCCCTTGGGCGGGGTGTTCCCGGCGGTTGACCGGCAGGAGTTGGTGGGTGCGGAGCTCGCTACGACGCTGCCCGCGTCCGGCCACGCCTCCGCGGTGCGGTTGCCGGCCGGACGGCTTCGGGTGCAGCGCGAGTTCCGGCCGGCGATGTCCGCGGGTCCGGGCCCGGCGGGCGGCCGAGGATGCCCCAGGGCGGCGTACGCCGACGTGGTGTCGGAGTACGCCGCCCTGGGGCGGGACGAGCTGCGGGAGGCGGCCCGCGCCCTCATGGCGGTTACGTCGGGTCGTTGTTGAACTTCGAGGTCGACCAGAAGTAGCCGAGTACCGCGAGACCCAGGCACCAGGCGACCGCGAGCCAGCCGTTGTGGCCGATCTCGCTGCCGAGGAGCAGCCCGCGCAGCGTCTCGATGGCCGGGGTGAACGGCTGGTACTCGGCGATCGGCTGGAACCAGCCCGGCATCGTGTCGACCGGGATGAAGGCGCTGGACAGGAGCGGCAGCAGGATCAACGGCATCGCGTTGTTGCTGGCGGCCTCGGCGTTGGGGCTGCTGAGACCCATGCCGACCGCGATCCAGGTGAGTGCCATGGCGAAGAGCACGAGCAGCCCGAACGCCGCCAGCCATTCCAGGACGTTGGCGTCCGTGGACCTGAAGCCGATGGCCACGCCGACGGCGCCCACGAGGACGACGCTCATGATCGACTGCAGCACGCTGCCGACGACGTGCCCGACGAGCACCGAACCGCGGTGGATCGCCATGGTGCGGAAGCGGGCGATGATGCCCTCGGTCATGTCGTTGGAGACCGACACGGCGGTCCCGATGACGGTGCTGCCGATGGTCATCAGCAGGAGGCCCGGGACGATATACGCGATGTAGTCGGAGCGGTCGGCGCCGCCGATGCCCGCGCTCATCACGTCGCCGAAGATGTAGACGAAGAGCAGCAGCAGCATGATCGGCGTGAGCAGCAGGTTCAGGGTGAGGGACGGATAGCGCCGCGCGTGCAGGAGGTTGCGGCGCAGCATCGTGTTCGAGTCGCGGACGGCGAGGGAGAGGGCACTCATCGGACGTTCTCCTTGGACTGGTTGGGGACGGTGGTTCCGCCGGTCAGGGCGAAGAAGACGTCGTCGAGGTCGGGGGTGTGCACGGTGAGCTCGTCGGCCTCGATGTCGGCCGAGTCCAGCCAGTCGAGGATGGAGCGCAGCTCGCGCTGGCTGCCGCCACTGGGGATCTGCAGCGACAGTGCCTCGTCGTCCCTGGTCGCCTCGCGCAGCGCGGTGGCGGCGGACTGGTAGGCGGCCGGGTCGGAGAACCGCAGCCGCACGTGCCCGCCCGGGACGAGTCGCTTCAGCTCGTCGGCGCTGCCCTCGGCGGCGATCTTTCCGTCGCTCAGCACCGCGATGCGGTCGGCGAGTTCGTCGGCCTCCTCCAGGTACTGGGTGGTGAGGAAGACGGTGACGCCGTCGGAGACGAGCTCGCGGATGATGGCCCACATGTTGTGGCGGCTGCGCGGGTCGAGGCCGGTGGTGGGCTCGTCGAGGAAGATGATCCGCGGGTTGCCGACCAGGGTCATGGCGAGATCGAGGCGGCGCTTCATGCCGCCGGAGTAGGTGGAGGCGGGCTTCTTCGCGGCTTCCACCAGGTCGAAGCGCGCCAGCAGTTCGGCGGTGGTGCGGAGGCCCTCGCTCCGGGAGAGGTGGTGCAGGTCCGCCATGAGGAGCATGTTCTCCTCGCCGGTGATCAGGCCGTCGACGGCGGAGAACTGCCCGGTGACGCCGATCGCGGCACGGACCGCCTGCGGGTCGGCGGCCAGGTCGTGGCCGCCGACGCGGATCTCGCCGGAGCCGGCGCCGGCGGAGATGAGCGTGGAGAGGATCTTGACGACGGTGGTCTTGCCGGCGCCGTTCGGCCCGAGCAGCGCGAAGACGGTGCCTGCCGGGATGCGCAGGTCGATCCCGTCGAGGACGAGCTTGTCGCCGTAGGACTTGCGCAGACCGACGGCGGAGACGGCGACGGACGGCTCCTGGCCGTTACCGCTCCTGGATGTGGGCATGACAGACGAAGGCATGGGGCCCTCCCGATCGTTGGCTGGAGTGGGGTGAAAGGTGGACTCTCAGGCGCGAGCGCGGTGCACTTCGATGTTGCCCCAGCGGGTCCGGGCGCGGACCTCGACGGTGTCCTCGGACTTCTCCGGGCTCTCGGACTCGGCCAGCGAGTTGCGCACCTGCCCGGCGCGGGAGCTGACGTCGAGCCAGGCGGCGGTGCCCTCGCGGATGCCGACGTCGATGGCACCGTAGTTGGTTTCCAACTGGACAGTGCCGCGGGCGACTTCGGCGACGCGCAGGGTGCCGTGGGCGGTGGTGGCGGCGACCGAGCTCTCGGCGCGCTCGATGATGATGTCGCCGTTGGCGCCGCTGACCCGCAGGTCGCCGGTCGCGGTGCCGACGGTCGTGGTGCCGTGCGAGTTCTTGAGGACGGCGGGGCCGTCGACCGTGCCGACGCGCACGCTGCCGGAGCTGGTGGTGATGTCGGCCGTGCCCTCGATCCGGTCGACGGTGATCGAGCCATGGGACGCGGTCAGGTGCAGCGGGCCGGTTGTGTCGAGGCGGACGTCGCCCGACGAGGTCTTCACACGGACCTCGCCGAGGCGACCTTCGCCGCGCACCTCGGCCCACCCGCCGGTCACCTCCACCTGGGAGCCCGCGGGCAGTTCGACGTCGATGTCGACGGCGCCGGAACGCCCGAAGAGGTTGGGCTTGGGCGTCCTGATGTGCAGCTTGCCGTCCGAGTAGGTGACTTCGGTCTGCTCGGCGGCCCGCACGTCCTGGTCCTTCCCCGGATCGCGGGGAGCTACGTCCACGACGGTGTCGGCGCGGTCGGCCGCGGCGAACTGGACGGATCCCGCGTCCACGTGGGCGTTGACGGAGATCGGCTGGGGAGTGTCGAAAGAAGGCATGGCTGTCCCGTCCTCTTGGGTGTTCGTAGCGTCCCCGCCGGAGGGACGTGGTGTGGGTGACGTCGTATCCGAGGGCCTGGTTAACGCACCCAGCCCGTGAAGCTCTGGCCGGTGGTCCTGGTCTTCTCGGGGGTACGGGGGGTGATGGGGCCGCCTATGTCGACCGCGGCCGAAACGACGCGTACGAGCCATGCGTTGACCGACAGGCCCTCGCTGCCCGCCGCTTCCTCGGCGCGGGTCTTGAGGTGGGCGGGCAGGCGCAGATTGACGCGGGCGGTGCCGCCCTCGTCCGTATGGGCGGGGACCGGGGCCGGTGCGGGCGCCGGTGCGTCGAGGGGGTCGGTCCGGTCCTCGTGCTGCGGAAGCACCACCACGAAGTCGGGGTCGAGGCCGCGCAGCCGTACGTCGACCGAGCCGGGGGCGAGTTCACGGGTGATCTCGTCCATGGCGGCGGACAGCACATTGAGCAGGGTCAGGCGGGTGGCCGACTCCAGCGGCGCGGTCAGCCGCTCGGCGAGATCGCGGGCTTCGTCACCCCCGGTTTCGGCGGCCACCGCCAGTTCCCTGCGGAGTGTGTTGACGTACGGCGTGAGGTCCATGACGCAATAGTGGCACCATCATGGCGCCATTGGCAAGCCCAAAGGCGCAGCGCGTGGCGCGGGGTGGGGTCTGGGGTGATGGATGGGTCCGTCGTTGCAGGTCAGGGCCAGGTGAAGGGGGTCTGGGTTACGGTGCCAAGTTGCTGCGGGGTGGTGTCGAGCGGCGTCATGCGGGGCCGGACAGGGTGTCTTCCCACTGTTCGGGATCACCTGCTTGGCGTTCATGGCTGTACCGATGCGCCAAGGCCGTGCGGGCAGGGCCCGGCGCCATCGCAGTGCCTGCGCAGAGCCCGCGTGGTACTGCGACGTCGATCCGCATCGGGTACTCCCGTACGTCGACTGTCCGCCAGGAGCCGACGAGCCGGCTCGAGGCCCTCCGGAAGCGGACTGCCACAAGATCTACCGGGAGCAGATCAGCACCCGGATCAAGGAGGGCCCGAACCGGGCTGCGCTCGTGCTCGCCCGCCGGTTCGAGGAAGCCGCGCCCGACACCCCGGTCACCTTCACCGTCCACGAGCTCAAGCGCCTGACCCGCAAAGCCGCCGAGCTGCTCTCCGTCGGCCTCCAGCTCGAACTCCTCATCGGCCTGCTGAACGGCATCCACGGCCCCAACGGCACGGGCCATGCTCTTCGCCGTGCCGGCCGCTGCCGGGCAGGTCGAAGGCAACGACATCCGGGAGGAGACCCTGGGGGCCAGGTCGCCGCCGCGAAGAGGGGCAGCCACGGCGGCCGCCCCAAGGTCATCGACGACGACTCGCTCACCCTGGCGCCGAAGAACAAGGGTGTCCCCGTCCCCGAGATCGCGAAGAGGCTCACCATCAGGAAGGGCATGAACGCGCGAAGAAATCACAGCGCAGTAGGCGCCCCTTACCGGCTCCGGTCGCGGGGGCGAGCGGCTTGGTGACTTCGTCGATGGCGTTTGCGGAGGGTCTGGAGTAGCGGCGGACGTTCTCCGGCTACTTGTGCCTCGGCCTCGCCGTCGGCCGGGCCGTTTTCCCTCTCACCGGGCTCGGTGGCGGTGCCCGGTCGCGACGGCTACCGCACCCAGCCGTTGAACTGCTGCTTGCCACGAGGGGCTCGCCTGCTGGTGGTCAACGCTGCTGCGGCGGCTCGGAACATCCACACGTTGACCGAGATGCCCTGCCTGGACGCCGCCTCCTCGATCTGTTCCTTCATCGCCTGCGGAGGCCGGAAGTTGATCCGAGCCGTGGCGCCGCTCGTGGCGCCACTGAGTGGTCCGGGCGACCAGTCGCTCGCCGCGTCACCGGTCTCATCCATGGCGTCATCGGCGGGGCCTTCGCCGCCCGAGGGCGGAGTCACCACAAAACTGGGATCCATCCCCCGCAGGCGCAGGTCCACCGAGCCAGGTGCCAGGTCCCGGGTGATCTCGTCGGCTGCGGCCGACAGAACCTTGAGCAACGTGAGCCGGACAGCCGACTCCAGCGGAGCAACGAGTCGTTCGGCAACCGCGCGGGTCTCGGCATCTCCTGCCGCAGAGGCTGTCACCAACTCGTCGCGCAGCGCCTCGACGTACTCCCGTAGTTCCATGGAACCATCATGGCACGCTGCTTGCGCCGCGCGGCGCCTGCTCGGTACACCCTTCACGCGCGACCCCTTTGTCCAGGTGAAACGCGTGATGCTTCGATCGGTCGGCTGTAGCTTTTCGCACGTCATCGGACCGCTGGACGCTGGATGCAGGTGGTATCGAGGATGGCGTCGCCATAGGGTCCCTATGTGGCGTCATGATGGCGCCAGGTCGTATGCACATGCAGAGTGCAGCCGGTGAATACCACCGCAGCGCACAGATCAACCGTCGTCACTCGATGCAGGAGCGGGGAGGGGCCGACCGCATTCGGCCACGGTCCTCGACCTGTTCTCCCGCCGTCCCCCGGCGCAGGCGCGGTGCCCGGCTGCGAGCGGATTCATTTCGCGCCGGAACGCTTCACCACGATGTCGCCGATCACGGTCCGAGCCTGGACGCACACGACCTCGTCGGCCTGCTCGTACGCCTCCAGGAGCGAGAGGGAGGTGTAGACGGTGCCCGTGGCGGAGTCGAGGGACAGGCGGGCACTGCTGGTCTCGGCCACACCGACCCGGATGCTGCCGAAGGTGGTGGCGGCGACCACGGATCCTCGCACCACTTCCCCGACGTCGATGTCGCCCTGGGTCGTCCGAGCCTCTACGTCGGTGTGCGCCTGACTGATCCTGATGGCCCCCTTCTCGGCGTGCACGCGGGCGACACCGCGCACCTCTCCCACGGTGGCATCGCTCTCGCCCTTCGCGCTGATCGTGGTTCTGCCCTCGATCAGCCCCAGGCGGATGTCGCAACGGTCCGCCGTGACCTCGACGGTGCCGACCGCATGGTCGACCGTGATGTCACCGAGGGCGGCGGCCAGTTGCAGGCTGCCGGTACGGTGGAGCCTGATGTGCCCCAGGCCCGTGCTGAGCCGGCACTCGCCCAGCTCTCCCACTCCGAGGAAGTCTGCTGCCACACCCCGGCCGTGCAGGCTCGATCCGGTCGGCACAGCTATCACCACGTCGACCGCGCCGCCGCTCCCGCCCGGCTCCGGGACGTTCACGAGCAGCCGGCCGTCGGCGTAGTCGATGTGCAGCTGTTCGGCGGTCCGCACGTCGTCCTGGTCGTCGCTGTCGCGCGGATGCGCCTCGACCATCGTCTCGGCGCGGTCACTCGCGACGATCCGGACCTGACCGAACACCAGGCTGAGCACTACCCGGACAGGTGAGGGCGTGTCGAACGTCGGCATGGCGGGCCGCCTTCGGGATGTCTGCGGCCGCCGGTCTGGTCCAGACGGCAGCCCGAACGACGCAGGTCCACGCTTCGTCGTGGGGGCTCGTCTCCGGCCCCGGGACGCGAGCCGCCGGGGCACGGGCCCCTGGCGCCGCGGAACGCAGCGGATCCTGGCCCGCCCTCACCACGTCGGACACCTCGCTCCTGGCCGTGCGCGCGTCGCGTCGGATCACGCGCCCTGTGCCTGTCTGCCACTTGTCGCCCACCGTGCGAGCTCCTTCCGGCACTGGCCGGGAGAGAACCGGTGGGGGCACCCCGCTGTCGGGGTGCAATTCTCCGCTGACGCCATGTGGTGCCACATTAGCGCCATAACGGGATGTCTGCGCAGGAGGGTCCTGGAAGTCCACCTGGCAGCGAGCGGAATCGGTCACGGACGCTCGGGCTTCGCCCTCGGGGTCGAGGCGGACGTGCCCATCCGCGATGACCGGTCGGTTCGTGCACTTCCGTGGGTGGGGGAGGTCCGGTCACGAGCCCCCACCGGGGCGGCCCGAGGAGCGTCGCCCCCGGTGAGGACCGACAGGGGGCGGTCCAGCGGCGGGCCGGACGCGTACCGATGGGTAACGGCGGCCCGGCAGTCGTTCGCCCGCGGAATGCGTGCGCGGCCCGGTTCACGGAAAGCGGACAGGCCCCTGGGGCGTCATCGAGCGATGAGATGACGCCAAAGTCAGGTCGGCTGGCGTTCCGTCGTCCCCGAGTGCCGGCGACGGATGTCGCGGCTCCGGCCCGTCCCGGGGCTCGCTGCACCGGCCGGCGTCGACTCGGGGCAACGTACGGAACCGACGTCGAAGAAGCGGTGCCGGACACGTGCCTGGTCGGTCCCGAGGACATCCGCGACCGGCGCGCGCACAGTATCGCTTCCCGCGGGGCACGGGTGGTCCTTCAGCCGCCCCCGTCGGGAACCTTTCCGGGACGCACGGACCTCTGTCCTTCGACTCTCCGAGGGTTGTCGACATCGAGGTACTCGAGCAGGACGGAGCTGCTGGACCTGAACCCGTCCGCGGTCCGGGCGGACTGCCGGGCCGACAGGACCCGTCGATACACGCCCGCCCGCCGCTGGGCTGCCGCCTATCGGTCCTCATGGGGGAGGGGGAGGGTGACATGACGGTTCCGGTGGCGCCATTCCTGCACGACACGGCTCCAAGAGGGCGTCACCGAGGGCCCGGTGCCTCGACCGCCCTCGCGATTGGTGGGGAGCACCGATGCCTTCCAGCCAACGTAAAGCTGTGGCCGACCCATCGATCCGCCTGCTACGTCGAGGCATGGTCACAGGTCACAGCCATGGTATCGAGAAGGAGTCGGACGCTCGATGTCTCAGTGTCGCCTATCGCGCGCCAGGATGGCGCGGGTCGGCGGTAGACATGGCGCCACATGATGTCATCATGGCGCTATGAATGCTCTTCCGATCGTCCGGCTCGCAGACCGGTGGGGTGTCCCGGAGCAACCCTTCTGGCATCTCGAGAACCGGCCCGCCGGGCCGGCCGCGTACGAGGAGGAACGCGGAGAGGCGGCACCGGGGGGTGCGGAACATCCACGGATACCCCCGAACCCCCGGCCTCCTTCCCGCTCCGGGAGAGTCCCGCACCGACCCCGACCGGCGCTTCACGGCGGACTCCGTCGCCCCTTCGCCGCAGGTGTCCGGAGAGCGGATCCTGTCGCTCGGCACCCGGGCCGTGCACCGAGCAAGGGGTGCTGCGACCCAGGCAGCGGCCGCCTCGGGGCCCGCCACCCACCGACCGCACCGTGCACCCGCCGGACGCCTGGCCCGGGAAGGAATCGCGTGACAGCAAGTCTCTGTGGCATGGGGTCCTCCCCGCTTCGGCCGCGGCGCTGCTGCTCCTCGCGTACGCCGCGGAGGTCCGGCCCGCCGCGCTGCCCGGCGTTCTTCTGACGGTCCTCGTGTGCACCGCGCCGGTGCTCGCCGGCCGCGCCCGCGCCGACGTTTCCCGACCCCCTCGGCCGCTGCACCGCGGCCCCTCGCGCGGCCCGGACCGGTCCGCCCTGACCCGGGCCGACGCTGTCCGTCGCGCCCCGGTCCTTTCGACACACCTCGTCTTCGGCACGCAGCAACAGGAGTTGGATCACCTTGGCTACCTTGCTCTACAAAATCGGCCGCTTCGCCTTCCGGCGACGAGGTCTCACCGTCCTGCTGTGGTTCCTGGTCTTCGGCGGGGTGGGTGCTGCCGCCTCGTCCGCGCCGCCCCCGCCCGCCGACACCTTCTCCATGCCGGGCACGGAATCCCAGAAGGCCTTCGACCTGCTGAAGGAGAAGTTCCCGGCCGCGAGCGCCGACGGCGCCTCGGCCCGGGTCGTGGTCCGCGCACCGGGATCCGAGAAGATCTCGGATCCCAAGGCCAAGAAGGACGTGGCCGCGCTCGTAGCCGGCCTCTCGAAGGCCCCGCAGGTCGTCAGGGTCTCCGACCCTTTCACCGCGGGCGCCGTCAGCGAGGACGGCACCACGGCCTACACGATCGTCACCTACAAGGTCGCCGCCATGGAGGTGTCCGACAAGGCGCACGACGCCCTGCTCGAGGCAGTCGAGGATGCCCGCGCGGACGGACTCAGGGTCGAGATGGGGGGTGACGCGGTCCCCCTGGAGCAGGCGCTGGACGGCACCGCCGAGATCATCGGCGTCGGAGTCTCCGCCCTGATCCTCCTGGTGACCTTCGGTTCGCTGGTGGCGGCAGGCATGCCGCTGCTCACCGCCGTCATCGGCGTCGGTATCGGCATCTCCGCGATCGGCGCCCTCGGCAGCACGCTCGGCCTGTCCTCGACCACGACCACCCTGGCCATGATGATCGGCCTGGCCGTGGGGATCGACTACGCCCTGTTCATCGTCTCCCGCTACCGCGCCGAGATGGCCGAGGGCCGGGAGCGGGACGAGGCCGCCGGCCGGGCCGTCGGCACCGCGGGGTCCGCCGTGGTCTTCGCCGGTCTCACCGTCATCGTCGCCCTCGCCGGTCTTGCCGTCGTCAACGTCCCGATGCTGACCAAGATGGGCCTGACCGCGGCGGGCACCGTCGCGATCGCGGTCCTGGTCGCCGTAACCCTCGTGCCGGCGCTGCTCGGCTTCGCCCCGTTCAAGGTGCTGCCCCGGAGGGACCGCCGGCGAATCGCAGGCAAGTCGCTGTCCAAGCGCCAGCGCCGCAGGGCCGAGAAGAGGTTCGCCCGGCAGCGGCCGAACCTGGGTGCCCGGTGGGCGGGCTTCGTCCTGCGCCGTCCTGTCGTCGTGTTGCTGCTCGGCGTGGTCAGCCTCGGCGCCGTCGCCGTGCCCGCAACCCGGCTGGAGCTCGGCCTGCCCGGCGAGGGCACCATGGCCGCCGAGACCACCCAGCGCAAGGCGTACGACATGCTGTCGGAGTCCTTCGGCCCCGGCTTCAACGGCCCCCTGCTGGTCACCATCGAGGCCGATGACGCCAAGTCCGTGGGAACGGTCGTCGCTGCCAAGCTCTCCGACGAGCCCGGCGTCGCCCAGGTGGGCTCGCCGACCGCCAACGAGGCGGGCGACACCGCGATCCTCAACGTCGTACCGGACACGGGACCGACGGAGGGCAAGACGGAACAACTGGTCAAGAATCTGCGCGGCGACCTCGCCGGCGTCGGGCGCGCCGATGACGCCGAGGTCCTGGTGAGTGGGCAGACGGCCATGTTCATCGACTTCTCCAAGACCCTCAACGACGCGCTGCTGCCCTACCTCGCCCTCGTGGTCGGTCTCGCCTTCCTGCTGCTGATCCTCGTGTTCCGGTCGCTCCTCGTGCCGCTGAAAGCCGCTCTCGGTTTCCTGCTGTCGGTCTCCGCGGCGCTCGGCGCCGTGGTGGCGATCTTCCAGTGGGGGTGGTTCGCCGACCTCATGGGGGTCGACCAGCCGGGCCCGATCATGAGCACGTTGCCGATCTTCATGATCGGTGTGGTCTTCGGCCTCGCCATGGACTACGAGGTGTTCCTGGTGACCCGGATGCGCGAGGCCTACGTCCACGGGGAGTCGGCCCACCAGGCGGTCGTCACCGGCTTCCGGCACGGCGGCCGCGTGGTCACTGCGGCCGCGCTCATCATGGCGAGTGTCTTCTCCGGATTCATCATGGAGGACAACGACTTCGTACGGATGATCGGCCTCGGCCTGGCCCTCGCGGTCCTCTTCGACGCGCTCGTCGTCCGCATGGCCATCATCCCGGCGCTCTTCGCCATCCTCGGCGACCGCGCGTGGTGGCTGCCGAAGTGGCTCGACCGAGTGCTGCCCAACATGGATGTCGAAGGCGAAAAGCTGTCGCGCCGACTCGCGGCCCCACGCGGCCGGCGCACCGCGCACACACCCGAGTACAGTCGCCGCTGACGCGCGCCGTGGGGGCCGGTCCGATCGCGGAACCGCCCCCACGGGAAGTCGCGCGCCGCGTCGCCAAGGGCTGTCCCGTAATCCCTGGCGGGCGCACGACGACAGCTAGGGCACCTCGCCGCGTTGTCGGAACGCCCGAATACATCCAGTATGCGGAGAGGACTCCGCCTTGCGATGCACCGCATCTGACACCGTGCACTGATCCACCAGGGATTACGGGACAGCCCTCAGGGCATCCGCTGTGCCGTGATGCGGAACGGCTCAGCGGTGAGTCCGTGCAGGCGGCGGTAGGTGTAGGCGGCCGAGACGAGGGCCATGTGGTGGTACCAGCCGGGGAACGAGCGCCCCTCGAAGTCCAGCAGTCCGAAGTCCTGCTCCATGGAACCGATCGCGTCCATCGTCCCGGTGTGCATCGCGGCGATCGAGCCGACCTCCGCGAGGGTGTGGTGGGCGAGGCTGGTGAGCCACAGTGGGCCCGGTTTGCGGGCGGGGCCCACTTCGGTGAAGAGCCGGTAGGGAGGTCCGGGGGAGCGGCCGTGGGAGCTGCCCGGCAGACGAACGAGCGACGTCTGGAGGTGTGTGATGCGCTGCTGCCCGTGGGGCAGGAGGACGCCGGCTGTCTCCAGGCTCTGCGCGGAGACCAGGGTTCTTGTGCTCACCGGTGCCGGGGAACTTTCGCCGGCGGGCAGCACCGCCAGGTGCGGCGGCACCGCGACGACGAAGTCGCGGCGGCGCTTGGCGAGTCCCTGCACCAGGTACCCCACGTCGGGTTCGTCGCTCATGTCGACGAGGACGACGGAGGACGTGCAGTCCGTGCGGGCCGACAGCCGGTCCACGAGTCGGAGCGTGCGCGCCCACAGAGGCCGGTACCGCTCGGAGTCCGGTATCCGTGCGTCCCTGCGCCGTTCGGGGTTCTGGGTCCAGGTCGTCGACAGGTGCAGGCACCAGTCGACGGGAACCTGAGCGGTGTCCACGCACAGGAAGGAGCCAAGTCCCAGCTGGCAGTTGAGGGTACGACCCGAGGACAGGTCGAAGTAGCGGTGGACACCTACCGACCGGTCACCGCGCTTGGGCAGGACCGCCCGGGCGATGGACCACACGGGCGCGGGCCGATGGTCGGACACCCAGTGGGTGAGTTCCTCCATGACCTCGTCGAAGTCCCACGGGCTGAGGCTGACGAACTGGCGCAGCGACTGAACGACGGACGGATCGCGGGAGATCGCGGTGGCGAGTCGGCGCAGCGACTTCTTGCCCGACGTGTCGAGCAGCCCTTTCAGATAGGCGTGTGCCCACCTGCGTTGATCGGTCCGGCGTAAGCTCTTGAAAATCGTTTGGCTGAAATGAGCCAGAGGTAATTCCGAACTGAAGGCGCACGTCGTGTCTCGTGAAGACCACGAAGTGTCCGCTTGGGCCGCATTCATGCCGCAATAACTCCCCCGGCGTTACTGAGCGTTGTGGGGCGAGAGTCTAGGCGGCGCTCCAGTGTGGCGCCACTGTCTGAGGTCGGCTGACTTGATTGGGCGCCTTGAGTGGCACATGGTCTCGGGGGCGCTCGGCAGCAGGATGACGGCTGAATTCCGCTCTTGCCTTCATGGGTTGGGCCGCTCGTCCATTTCGTCGGCGGCGGGGTGTGGACTTCGCGGTGGTGGAGCCATGACCTGCAAGGATGCGGAGTACGTGCGCCCTGTCGGGGTGGTGGCGGGGAGGGGTAGGAGTGGCGTTCGGGGCGGGTGGTGACGTGTAGCGGCGGCTGATCCAGGGTGTCCGACGCCCCATAGGTATATTCAAATCACGCCAGGTAGTGGACTAGACCACTGCGTCAGAGAAGCGTTCGAACTCCGCAAAGTAGTGCTCGATGGCGCCAAGATCCTTGAACTCACATCGATGTCGGGATCTACTCGGGAGCGCGGCAGTTGGTCATCCCGACCTCAACGGGAAGTGCACAATTCCCGGGTTATTCAGGTCGGCAGTACTTGTCTGTGGGCGGTGGCCACTGCTTTTCTGCATGCGTGTGCTTTCTGGCATGCGTGTGCTCTTTGGCATGTCTGCAAAAACGGGGTGAACGCTTTCCTTGTTCGATGGGGAGCCACCGCGAACCCGCTCGGTCGATACGCGGCGTTTACACGGAGGCGTGATGACGAATCAGGTCGAGGACTGCAAAGACTCCAAGTCGCTCATGTTCGGCAGGACCGCAGAGTCCGTTTCCAGGACTCGAAGATCCGCCGGCGGTGCGGAGTCGCGGCGCGATCAAGTACTCACCACGAAGGTGGGACTGCACATACCCACAGGACTCGCCTTCGAGGAGTGGGAACGTGCGGGGCATCAGCTCTCCGGGCTGCTCAACTCGTCGTCCTGGTGGCTCGGGGACTGGCTCGTCTACGGCAAGGACCACTATGCCGACCGCTATGAGCGCGGCATCTGCGCGGCCGGGCTCCAGTACCAGACGCTGCGCAATTACGCCTGGGTCTCCCGGCGCTTCGAACTGGATCGGCGGCGGCCCGCGCTCAGCTTCCAGCACCATGCCGAGCTGGCGTCGCTCAGTGTCGATGAGCAGGAGACCTGGCTCGATCGTGCCGAACGGATGAAGTGGAGCACCAAGCAACTGCGCAACGCCATCCGGGCCCAGCGCGAGGACGCTCCGAAGCAGACGGACGCCGTGGCGGCGACGAGCCGGCTCGCCGTGCCCGACAACCGGCTCCAGTGGTGGCATATGGCGGCGGCCCAAGCCGGGACCGAGTTGGGGGAGTGGGTGATGGCCACGCTCGACGCCGCCGCCGATCAGTTATTGAAGGAGACCGACCGGCAACTGCCCCTCGCATGACCGGCGGGGGTGACCGTCCGGGACGGTGAAAGTCACAGGGTCCGCACGCGCCAAGGGGTGCGGACCCGGGGTCACGTGAAAACCTTTACGGCAGACGGCTCATGCGATCAGCCGCTTGTGCGTGCCGGGTGCATTCGCGCCCGGCGAACGACTGCACCACCCGCTCGCGAATCTCGGGGCCCTGTCGGCTGAGCTCGAGCATTCCCTCGCGCCGGCCCTGTGTCCGGCTGAGCTCAAACATTCCCTCAGCCCTGGTCACCCGGATACAAAAGGCGCCCACGCCGGGCCACCTTGCGAAAATGGTCGACGGATTCGCTCATGTCTCAACTGCCGTCCATTTCTTACTCGAAGACCTGCACCGTTGCCTGCACGACGCCCGGTGTTTCCTGCGTCGACTCGATCTTCTCCACGACTCCGTGCACGGGGGTGAAGTTCCACGTCTCGGGGCGGCAGGTGTAACGCCCCGGACGGTGGGCGAGACGTGCGCATGCGGACCGGTGAACGTCCGTCAGCGGGAGTCCCGTTGTCGGCCCATCAGCGCCGGCGGATTCACGCGGCGCATCAGATCGACCATCCGTGAAACGTCCGGTTCTCGGTCGCGGCTGGGGACGAACATACAGCATTCATCCGTGCAGTATGAAGCGAACATGACATTGCCGTGTCGAGGCTGTGAGGCGTGCCAATGATGCGGCGAAAAGTTGACGGTGCCGCTGTACTGTCCTGTCGGCAGGACAACGGGGACCTCCATCGCGAACCGGTTCGTCGCCCCCGGCCCAATGAAGGGAAGATCGGGAGCGGAAAGAGGAATGCCGATCGCATCGATTCCAGGCCGTGATGAGTTTCCGTGCGTCAGCGGGTATGTGGAATGACTCCGGTCAACCCTCGGAGGAACTCCTGGACATCGGGCAGGCGGTCGACTTGTCGGACGCAGCGATATGCGAGCCGCCGATACCGGTGGCGGTAGCGAGTTGTCCGAGGCCACCCTCGGGTTCGGTAGCCGGTACACCCGATATCCGCGGACCGGCGCTTGCGGAGCGGTACCCGTCGTCCACGTCGTGGAGAACCCCAGCATCCGGTCTTCGCCATACGCCGCTTCGGCCCGTACCGCCGTGGGTCGTTGTCGGTTCCGGCCTGCCCAACAGCGCCGCGATCCGACTTCTACGCATGCCCGCGGAGCTGTTGTACCTGCTCTCGTACCGAACAACCGCCGGACACTGCACCACTTGCTGTGGTCCCCCGGCGAACTCGGTCGCGCCCGGGCTCGGGCGATGTGGAGATCAGCGGTGACCTCTTCCAGGCACTCGACCCCCTCGCGGGGCTGCTCCGGGAGCGGGAGGAGGAAGACGACCGCTCGGCGACCGTGCGAGCAGCGACCCGGCTGCGCACCCCTGGGACCGTGCGCGCCCTCCGCGACGGAGTGGCTTCGACCGGCCTCGACCTGGGCTGCAGGAAGCGTGCCCTGTGCCCAGGGCCTGTCAGGCGTGGTCCGCCGTTACCAGGACGACCTTGCCCACTACGGTGCCGGATTCGGCGAGCCGTACCGCCTCGCCGACCTGGGCGAGGGGGATGCGGGCGGCCACCTGGGGTGTGAGCGCCCCGTCGGCGAGGAGTGCGAAGACCTGCGTCAGGTCCGCGCGGAGTTTCAGGCGGAAGGTGTCGAGCCTGTGCTTGCCGGCCCAGATGTTGTAGAAGTGGGCACTCTTGCCGTTGGGCAGCGCGTTCCAGAGCATCAGGCGGGCGAGCAGTTTGAGGACGGGGGCCTTGGAGGAGCCGATGGCGTCGCGGGTCGAGGCGGTGCCGTAGGAGACGAGGGTGCCCTTGGGGGCGAGCAGGCGGAAGGAGTTCACGATGCCTTCGCCTCCCACGTGGTCGAACACCGCGTCATACCCCTGCGGAGCCAGAGCGCGCAGCTGCTCGTTCAGACCGGCGGCCCGGTAGTCGACCGGGGTCGCCCCGAGCCCGCGGACTGCGTCGTGGTGCTTGGCCGAGGCGGTGCCGACGACCTGGGCGCCGGCGATGCGGGCGAGTTGTACGAGGGTGGAGCCGACGCCCCCGTTCGCGCCGAGCACAAGGACGGTGTTTCCCGTTCGGACTTTGGCCAGGCGGTGGAGCATCTGCCAGGCGGTGATGCCGTTGACCACGAAGGTCTCGGCGTCGGCGGAGTCGACCGACTCGGGTACCTCGATCAGGTCACCGGCGTCGATGGTGACGTGGCTGGCCCAGGCGCCGGTCTTGGTGAGGACCGCGAAGCGCCGCCCGAGCAGGTCGCCGGACACGCCCGCACCCACCTCGACGGCTCGCCCGATCAGGTCGTAGCCCGGCACGAAAGGGAAGGGCGGCTGGTCGTAGTACTTGCCGCGCCGCATCTGCTGTTCGGCGAAGGAGACTCCGGCCGCCTCCATGGCCAGCACCACCTGCCCGGGGCCGACCGGGAGGGCAGGCCGAGTGCGCAACTGGATGCCGTCGGGCTCCACGACGCCCGGCAGTACGGCTTCGGTGACGGTGTGCGCCGCGAGCGGGAAGGCCTTCACGCTCCTGGTCGCCTTACGGGTGACGCAGCCTACGAGGTTCTTCATGGGATTCTCCGTCAACGCTGATGAGTGGTGGTGCAAGCGGGGTTGCGTGGGGTGCCGGGCCGGGTCAGAGGGTGAGGTCGGGGATCCAGGAGCCGTGGATCATCGCGGGTACGCGGCGGGGGAGGTGAATCGTGGCGACCGGGGGCACGGTGAGGTCGGAGGCGTCCAGGACGAGCATCGTGGAGGCGTCGGCGTTGAGGTCGCTGACGACGGTGAGGAGGTAGCCGGAATCCTCGGCGGTCGTTCCTTCCGCCTGCACGAAGACGGCTTCGCTGGGCAGTTGCCCGGTGGCGAAGGGCAGCAGCTGACGGCTGCCGGTGGTGCGGTCGTACTTGACCAGCGTGTGGTTGCCGATGCCGAGGTCGTCGGGGAAGGACAGGGCGTACTGGTAGCGGTGCTCACGGCCGGTGAAGTCGTCGTTGATGGTGGGGAATTCCACCGTCAGGTCGTCGGTCTGCTCCTCCTTGACCACACCGGCCGCCAGGTCGAGGGTCCAGCGGCGGCTGCGGGATCCGGAGTTCGGTTCGGCGCCGCGGTCCGGGGCGCCGACCCACCAGTTCCAGGAGCGCTGCCAGCCCTCGCGGCCCACGGTGGGGCCTTCGACGACGATCCGCCCGAAGGCGTCCTCGTAAGCGTTGGCGAAGTGCATGCCGTACCCCTGGCCGATCTCGAACCAGCGGATCTGCGCCGCACCGCCCATCCCGCGTGGCATGACGCCGATCCGTGAGGCCTGCGCGTCGCTCCAGCTGTAGGGGATGCCCGAGTGCTCGGCGGGATCGAAAGTGACCGAGCCCTCCAGGAAGATCACGTAGTGCTCGGTGATCGCGAAGTCGTGCTTCAGCGCGGCGCTCGCACCGGGAACCTCCTGGCTGTCCAGCACCTGCCCATCCGGGGAGGCCACGTGGTGAATCAGGAACGGCGGGAACGGAGAAGAGGCGAAGAAGTGCAGTTCGCCGTTGGACGGGTCCGCCTTGGGGTGGGCGGTCATGGCGGAGGTGAGCTTGCCGCCGAAGTCGTAGGCGCCCACCGTCTCCAGGTCGGCCGTCAGCTCGAAGGGCAGCGCCGCCTCCGACAGCGCCAGCAACCGCCCGGCGTGCTCGATGACGTGCGTGCCGGCCGTACTTACCGTCAGATCGGGTCCCCGGTCCGTCATGTACGGGGCGCCGTCCAGGGCGGGGGTGTGGACCCATCGGTTGCGGTACCACTCGGCGCTGCCCTCGTTCAGCCGGATTCCGTGCACCATGCCGCTGCCCTTGAACCAGTGGCTCGGCGTGATGCCGGGCTTCGGGTTGTGGCTGTTGCGGATCAGGCGGCCGTTCAGCTCGGGGGGCAGGTTGCCCTCCACGATCAGTTCGGTGGCGGTGATCTCGTCGGCGACGGGGGCGTAGTGACCGGTCAGGTAGGGCTTGCTGGCCATGATGAACCTCAATCTCGGAAAGGGAGTCGGATAGTGTGGTTGAACACTCACTACGAGGTCAAAGAACGGGCGGCCGCTGGGTCTGCAGACTCGCGGCCGCCTGGCGAGGTGTGCGTCAGTAGTGCATGATTCCGGCCGTCAAGGTCCGGGTCCACGGTGCGGAGATCGCCTCGGCGTCGATGGAGACCAGCAGGTGGCAGAGCATGCCAACGGCGAAGAACTGCTGTACCTGCTCCTCGCTGCCTCCCGACGCGCTCCGGACGTACTCGACCGTGCGGGCGTACCCGGCCCGCACCGCTTCCCTGACCGCAGGCTCGGAAACCGCGGCCGCCTGGGCGTGCAGCTGAACCAGCATGAGGTCGTTGTCACTGATCAGACGGGCGTAGGCGTCACCCATCGAGGCGAGCACGGCCTCGGGCGAGCTGCTCTCGGCCTTCGCGGCTCCGCCTTCAAGGGCGGCGCGAACTCGGACGAAGCAGTACTCGACGACTGCGGTGAACAGGGCTTCCTTGTTCGGGAAAAGGCGGTAGACGTAGGCCTGGGAGATGCCGGCGGCCTTGGCCACCTCCGTGGTGGTGGTCCCGAAGTACCCCCGGGCCGCGAAGGCTCCGATGGCGGTGCGCAGCACCGTTTCCCGGCGCTCTTCGGCTGTGGACAGCTGGCGTCGTTCCATCTTCATGTGAGTACTCAACCACTCACTGATTGGTGGTGTCAAGCGCGCCCAGGCAGGGGGCTTGGCGGTCCCGCCGGCGGGAGCACCCGCTGCGACAGTCGGGTCGGAGCCGGACTCTTGTGCAGGGGTGCAGGGGTGCAGGGGCGCAGGGGTGCAGAGGCCGCCGGCATCGCGTGGACCGCGGCGGCTTGGGCGTGGCAGTGACGGTCGCGAAGGGGCAGGCTCCACTGCTCCGGGTCGGATGTCTGGAGGTCGGGCCGGGCTCTCCAGGTGTCGGCGGAGATGTTGCTCAGTTCTGCGGACGGGCCTCCACGGTTTCCTGTGCCGCCCCTCCTCGCTGCGGACGGTCACGGCGCCGCTTCGAAGATCCCGAGGTGGAGACCGGTGGCCGGCTCGCTGGGCAGAACGCCGCGGCTTCCGCCGTTGTCGCGACCGGCTTCCTCCGGGGCGACCCCGTCCTGATGGCCCACCTCGCACGCAATCTCGACGCCAACGCCCTGCGCACGCAGAGGCGGCACCGTGTCCGCCGCTGGTGGCAGTCTCACGGTCGCCACCACCGGACACCGGCCCGGAGATTCTGCAGAGCCGTATTGCCGCCTTTTCGAGCCCTTCCGCCGTGCCGCGCCCCGCCGCCATTTACCGGGGGAGGGTGCGGGCCTGGGGCTGTCCGATCTCACCTCCATCGCCAGGGCCCACGGTGCGGTCATCACCGCCACCACCAATCCCGGCGGCGGGCTCGTCGCCGCGGGGGCTTCCGGGGCCAGGGTTGATCGGGCGGCCGCGTCCGGCTCTGCGCAGTCCCTGGCAACTCCCCGCCCCGGGGCGCCGCAACGAGAGCAACGCGAGCCGGACGTAGCTGCAGCAGTCGAAGGGCGGTTGACGTTGCACGCATATGAGTGGTTGACTACTCACAGATGGAAAGGCGGCCGCAGGGTCACCTCGCCCTCTGAAGCTCATTCGCTTCCCTTGTCGAATTCGGCTCAACAGCCGTCGATATCGCATGCGGGCTCGTGAATGAGTGAGTAACCACACTATAGCCGTTACGTGTCGGCATAATCTCTCAATCCTTTGGGGAAACCATCATGCTTTCCTTCGCCACCACCGTCCTCGCCGCACTGCCCCTGGCCTTCGGGGGCGGAGGACTCGCCCCGGTCGGCATCGACGAGAAGGCTCCGGTGATCACCCGGGACGACATCGTCATCCACGCGCCGCTGGACCGCGTGTGGCGCATCCAGACCGACGTCGAGGACTGGCCCGCCTGGCAGCCGGGCGTCAGCTCCGCGCTCAAGCAGACCCCGGGACCGCTGCGTCCGGGCTCCTCGTGGGTGTGGTCCACCGAGGGCCTGGAGAACATCACCTCGACGGTCAAGCAGGTCCAGCCCAAGCGCCGCATCGTATGGGGCGGGCCGGCCCAGGGCATCACCGCCGTCCACGTGTGGACCTTCACCCAGGTCAAGGACGGCGTCCACGTCCACACCGAGGAATCCTGGACCGGCGACCCCGTCACCGCCAACACCGCCTACCTCCAGGAGGCACTGGACGCATCCCTGGACCACTGGCTGCACAACCTCAAGCAGCAGGCCGAGAAGGGACATCTCAAGCCCCGGAGCGACAAGCGCCGCTGACCGGCAGGCGGGCCCGGGCCCCTTGCTCCAGCTCCAGCCGCCCGAAGCGGTGTGCCGGCGTTCGTCATGTCACCGGATGCCGCCGGTGATTTCCGCGGCGCTCTCGAAGTGGCGGGCAGGTGCTGGATGGCATTCCGGCCCGCGCCCGCCGATGCGACAGCCCCTGCCCCTGGTGAAGCGGCCCGGTGCTGCAGCGAGCCCCTTCGAGCAGCAATGGGCGGCTGAGGACCCGTTGTCCGAGCGCCGACCGGGATGAGCGTCTGTCAGACAGGCGCCCACGACGCACGCAGTGGGACTGCACCTTCCTGGCGTTGACGGTGCCTGCCGGAGTCAATCCCAACCCCTCGCCCCCAGGCCGTTGTGGCGGTCCCCGTTCCGCCGTGCTGCCCTCATGACCGCTCGCAGGCCGACACCCGCCGCCGTCCAGCCCGCCGCCGTCCGGCCCCCCGCCCTGGACGGTGGCGGGCCCTGGACGGTGCCCCGCCCTGACCAGCAACCGACCAGCAGCCCGAAAGGCATCATGTCCATCCCGACGCCCGCACTCCGCCCTCACCGCCCAGGGCCCGTCCTCTCCCTGCTGGCCGGTGCGCAGTTCCTCGTCGTACTCAACACCTCGATCGTGAACGTCGCCCTGCCCGCAATCGGCCAGGACCTCGATCTGACACCGACCGGCCTGGCCTGGATCGTCAACGCCTACCTCATCGCCTTCGGGGCCCTGCTGCCGGTCGGCGGCCGCCTCGCCGACCTTCTCGGCCACCGCACCGCCTTCCTGACCGGCCTTCTCGTCTTCGCCGGCGGCTCCCTCGCCGCGAGCATTCCCTCGGGCGCCGGGCTGCTCATCGCAGCCCGCACGGTCCAGGGAATCGGCGCAGCCTTGCTGTCACCGGCCGGTCTGGCGATCCTGCTGGCCCATTGGCCTCCGGGGCCCGGCCGCGCCAAGGGCCTGGGTGTCTGGGGAGCAGCATCTGCGGCGGGCGGAGCCGCAGGAGTCCTGCTCAGCGGAGTGCTGACCAGCGCCCTGGGGTGGTGGGCCATCTTTGCCATCAGCGTCCTCGTCGCCCTCCCCGGCCTCGCGGCCGCCCTTCTCCTTCTGGCCCGACGCAGGCAGGAGCGCACTGCCCGACTGGATGTGCCCGGCGCGCTCACCGTGACGGCCGGCCTCACCCTCCTCGTCTATGGCTTGGGGGCCCGAGGTGCGACCCCGTTGCCCGACTTCGTTGTCCCGGCCACCGGAGTGCTGCTGCTCCTGGCGCTGATGCCGATCGAGCGACGCGCGAAGGACCCCCTCCTGCCCCCGGTTCTTCTGCACAACCGCTCGGTTGTGACCGGCAACCTGCTCATGCTGCTGCTCGGAGCGGTGTGGGTCGCCACGTTCTTCTTCCTCCCGCTCTACCAGCAAAAGGTCCTCGGCTACTCGCCCCTCGAAGCCGGCCTCACGCAACTGCCGCTCGCCACAGCCCTCATGTCGGCCTCCTGGGGCGCGGGGTGGCTGCGGGGCACGCTCCTGCCCGGTCTGCTCGTGCTTGCCGCCGGTCTGCTCTGGCTCGCCCGGCTACCGGTCGACGGAGCCTTTCTCACCGACCTGCTCGGTCCCTCCGTGCTGATCGGCGCCGGCCTCGGCCTCGCCTTCGTACCCCTGACCGCATGGGGCATCGCACAGGTGGAGCCCCGGCACGCAGGCATCGCGGGCGGACTGATCAACACCTCCCGGCAGGTCGGCGGCGCCCTCGGGCTCGCGATGCTCACCACCCTCGCGGACCCTTCTGCCGGCCGCGCCGCACCCACTGTCCCGGCGTACGGCTACCGCCGTGCCCTCCTGGCAGCGGCCCTCATCGCCCTACTCGCCGCCGCCGGAGCCGGAATCCACCTGCTGCGCGCCCGCAGCCGTGCAGCGGCAGCGAAACCGGCGCACCCCGTCTCCCCTTCACCCGCCCCGTAGGAAGACTCGCTCCTGGCATGGCTGAACGCGCTGAAGTCCACCGCGGGAAGCCTGAACTGAACCCTGGACGACCATGCCGCGGGACCCGGGAAGGCGCCTCCACCCCCTCATAACTCCCATGCGCCGCCTGCAGGTTCGCCGCAGGGACCCTGCCTCCCGACCGGCCGGGGCCCTGACCACCAGACGCGGGCAGGGCCCCGCTCCCTGCTCCGGGACACCACCTCTCTCGTGCACACCTGACCCAGAAAGGCCTGACGGCCATGACCACCACCGCACCCGCCCCTGCTCCTGCACCACTCCTCACACTCCCGGACCGCCTGGGCGTCGTCGGACTCCTGACACTGGCACTCTGCGAACCCCTCGCTCACCTGGTGCTGGGAGGTCAGCCGAACCCCGGCATGGCCACGCTCGCCGTCCTCCCCCTCACGGCAGCCCTCCTCGTGCGGCGCCGCCTGCGCTGGGCGCCCATCGCTTCCTTCCTCGCGGTCGTCGCGATCGTCGCCACCCGGACGGCCGGGCTCTCCTTCGATCTGACGAGACCGGGGAACCCGCTGTTCTTCGCCGTCGCACTGCTCGAACTCGCCGCAGCGGGCGCGGTGATCGGGCCGATCGCAGCCGCACTGCTCAAGCGCCACACCCCTGTCGTCGCCGGCGGTCTCGCCCTTGCCGCGGCCCTCGCACTGAGTGCGGGTGTCGTCCTGATCTCCCCCCAGAGCGAGGACAACGGTTCGCTCACCCAGGAGCAGATCGCTGCACTGCCGACCGTCGACATGGTCAATTACCGCTTCGAACCCTCCATCCTTCGGGTGGCCCCCGGCCGGCCGGTCGCTTTCACCTTCACCAACGACACCGACGACGCCCACGCCTTCGCCGTCGACAAGCTGGGCATCCACACAGAGGTGCCCAGCGGCCGCACCCGCACCGTCGTGGTCGAGGCGCCCCCCGGCCGGTACGACGTGCACTGCTCGGTCGGCAGTCACCAGGCCGACGGCATGAAGGGACAACTGGTCATCACCGGCGGGGAAACGGCCGTCGTCCGGGATGCCGCGAATGCCGATTCCGCCGGTTTCTCCGACGCCCACAGTCACGATGACTGAGCACCTGTCACGGCGCTCGCTGATCGTCGGAGGAGTCGTCGCCACCGCCGGCGCGCTCATCCCCCTTGTCCGCACCCTCACCCCCGCAGATGCGCTCGCCGACGGACCATCGCTTCCCGAGCTTGCCGAACTCGACCTGCGTACACCCGCAGGCAAACCCGGAACCAGGACCGGCACCCTCACCGCGGGTACGGCAGACGCGGGCCGGCTGGCCTACAACCGCACCGAACCCGGGCCTCTGCTCCGCCTCCGCGAAGGCGATCGGGTCCGGCTGGCTTTCCGTAACTCCCTCGATGCTCCCACCAGCCTGCACGTGCACGGCATCCCCATGACACCCGCCACCGACGCCCCTTTGACTCACCTCATGCCCGGCGATTCCGACGTCCGCGAGTTCACCCTTCCCCCAGGGTCGGCCGGCACGTACTGGTACCACCCACATGCTCACGGCGACGTCGAGCGACAGCTCCTGGCCGGCCTCGCAGGACCCGTCGTCGTCACCGGCCCGGTCGACGACCAGCCCGCACTGCGGGACGCCGACGACCGCCTGCTGACGGCTTCGGCTCGGACCTGCGGGGTGGAGACGGAGCTGTTCGGCGATGCCTTCGGTGCGCATGACGGTCTGGTCGTGCGGGCGGCCGGGCCCCCGACGACAGGACACGGCCCTGAGGTCACGGCCGGCTGAGTCCCTGGACGGGCAGCTCGCTACTCGGCAGGCTCGGCAGTCAGCGCGGTGGCGACATGTCGGAAGCCGAGTCGGGCATAGATCCGGGCGACGTCATCGTCGCCTGCCGACAAGAAGACGGTTTCCACGCCACGCGACCGGGCGTCGGCCACCAGCGCCGCAGTGACCGCGAGACCAAGACCGCGACGGCGTGCGGTGGGCAGCGTCCCGACACCGACGATCTCGCTGACCGCTCCGACCGGCTGATGCTGGCCCGCGCACAGAGCCGTCCCGCCTTCCACCGCTGCGGCAAGCGACGTCAGGCCCGCCACGATCCGCGTCACCGTGCTTTTCACCGACCCGTCGTCTGCTCGGGCGCGCACGGCTTCCGCAAGTTCGGTGACTCCGGCCGAGCCGACACCGGTGCCGGGCTCCGCGAAGGCAAGATGCGGCACAGCCAGTGCGCTCGCCAGCGCCGGATCGTCCGGATCCATGATCCGCACCGACGATCCGCCGGACAGCTCATCCGTAGCGGGCACCGGCGCCCCCGGGTCGAGGACCATCAAGGGGTGCTCGTGCACCACAAGTCCCGAGCCCTCGATCGCGGCCCGGAGCGTGGGCGTGGTCTCGGCTATCCACTCGAAACTTTCCGGGATCCCGAGTTCCCGCTGCCGGGAGCGGACCCGGGTCACATCTGCGGCACTCACCGCACCTGACCATCCCCGAGCTGGACGTGCGTAGAACGGCCACCCCTGGCCTTCCCGCACGAACAGAGTCAGCGGCCCGAAGTCCTCGGCCCGGGCACCATGGCGCGGCACAGCGTCGTAGTACCGCTCAAGTCGGTCCAGTAGTACGCGTTCAGGGCGATCATCAAGATCCACAGAAGTCACGCTGGGCATCCAAGCATCAGGTCGCCGACCGATGCCACCCCATTTACGCCTCGGTTGGCACCCTCCGCTGGCACCCTCCGCGCCGACGATCAAGCGCAGACAGCACTATCGCGAACTGAGCCGTCAGCCGATCAGTTGGCGGGCGGGGGCGGCCGGTGAGGTCGTCGAACACCACGTGGGCGGCCTCGGCCGGGATCGCGGGCTCCATCGCTGCGGCGTGTTGCCGGCGAGTCCGGCCCCCGGAGTGCGCGGCGCTGCAATGCCAACAGTTTTCCGCTCCGCGGCCATGGGCAGGGGATGAGTGAGTGCCTACGAAAGGACCGACATGAGTGCCGGAGAGAAGGCCAAGGCCAAGACCGAGCAGATTGTCGGGAAGGCCGTGAGGAAGGCGGCCCACGCGGTGGGCAACGAGACCACCGCAGCCAAGGGAGCCGCACTGGAGGCCCGGGGCAAGGCCCGGGACACCAAGGAGAGGTCGAAGGACAGCTTCAGGCGCTGACCACGCCCCGTCGCGGGCGGAGCCGGTGCGAAGCCCGTGCAGGTTGGTGTGTCCGGCGGTGTGCAGCCCGGGCCGGCGCCGCAACAGCTCGCCCTCCCAGCACACGCATCGCGTCGCACCGGTCCCGCTCCGCCGCGCACGCGTGCGCTCGGTACCCCCGGCTGCGGAGCGTGTCGGGCTGGTCGTCGTCGTAGTCGGACGGGGACTTCGCGGTGTCCGCGGTGTCGAGGTCGGCGTAACGGTGCTGCTCGGAGCGGGTGTCCCGGCGGAGCGACGTCATCGCGTACCCCATCACTGGTCAAGGTTGACTGTCTCTCTGGCCAGAGCACGAAAATCTATGACGACCAGAGTAGACATTGGGTGCTGGTGTGGTTATGGTTTCTCTCGTAGCCGAGATCGGCAAGGCCCGGCAGAGATGAACTGGCGGGCAGCGGTACACGCAGTTGCAGTGCGCAGGACGGTGCGGTGGTGGAGTTCTGAAGCCAGGGTTGTCGTAGGACGGCGACGGGGCTGACGACCGGACCGGGTGGCCCGTAGTGATCAGGGGCCGCCATGAGCAATACCGCAGTGCCGTAAGTGCAGTTCGCAGTTCCAGCAGTGCATTGTCAGTGGTTCCTCGGTAAAGGCGTCGGCTGCGGGCGCGCGTGCCGGGAGGTTCGGCAGTGGGGTTCCAAGCCAGAGCAGAGGCAGGACGGGCGACGGGGCTGGCTGCCGAAGAGTGGCGCTGTCGCAGGCCGCTGGGTAGTTCGCATCACCAGCAGTACGCAGTTCCGGCTTGGCAAGTAATTGGTTCAGAGGGAAGAACGGAGGGGTTCAGCGCCATCAGGATCGCCCGGGCGGAAGTCTTGGACCCGGGTACCGCAGGACATCGATAGTGAGGTGGTCTCCGGTCAAGCAACCGCGATCCCCGTACCCCCGACAGCATCTTGGTCGGGTCTGCGGAAACAGAGGGCCGGTGCAGTATCAGGGCCGGCAGATGGTGTAGCAGTTCCTTCGGGGCCCCGGTGCCAATGGCACCGGGGCCCCTCCACGCGTTCCACAGAGAGGTGCAATGACAGCAAACGACTCGTTCGGCCGTCTCGAAGACGACGACTACCCCGCCTACACGATGGGCCGGGCCGCCGACATGCTCGGCACCACCCAGGGCTTCCTCCGCGCCATCGGCGAAGCCCGCCTGATCACACCGCTCCGTTCCGCCGGCGGCCACCGCCGCTACTCCCGCTACCAGCTGCGCATCGCCGCCCGCGCCCGGGAACTCGTCGACCAGGGCACCCCCGTCGAGGCCGCCTGCCGCATCGTCATCCTCGAAGACCAGCTCGAAGAAGCCCAGCGCATCAACGCCGAATACCGCCGGACCGCCGGACCGTCCGGTCCGCCCGTGTCCTGAGACGGTGCACCCGGGTTCCGGTGGGTGCCGCACAGGTCGGTTGCGACGCGCGGGCCGTGTTCGGCGACGGGGTATGCGGTCGGGCGGAGTCCGGTCCGCTGCCATGGTTCGGACGTTCATGTTCGTTCACGTCTTCGGCACGCGCGTTCTGATGTGCTGTGCCCCAGGAATCAGGGGCTTCGGCTTCATGGAGCAGGGCGGTCGCGGCGCTGACGTGTTCGTGGACGGCGCCCGCTCTTCCTGAAGACGTTGCGCTCCAAGTGGATTAATAGCTATGGCCGCGAGGTGAAGGTTTAACGCGTCGTGCCGGGAGTGTTTTTATCGCAGCGAGCAGAATGGAATTCCGTAACCCACGCCGGTCACTATGACATGCTACTGTCGATCGTAGTTGCAGTCTTGGTTCCCGAACTTCAAGCGCCTCCGACGGTGTTTTCAGCCGCTGGAAGCGTTTTTGTATTTCCGGTCATTTCCGGGAGGGGCATCATCGCGGCGACCCCGGTATCCGTGCATTGCGGGTTCCCGTGTACTGCCCCGAAGGAGATATGACATGGCATCTGGCACCGTGAAGTGGTTCAACGCGGCAAAGGGTTTCGGCTTCATCGAACAGGACGGCGGCGGGGCCGACGTGTTCGCCCACTTCTCGAACATCGCCGCCCAGGGCTTCCGTGAATTGCTCGAAGGTCAGAAGGTCACCTTCGACATCGCGCCCGGCCAGAAGGGCCCGACGGCCGAGAACATCGTTCCTGCCTGACAACGAAGCGCACTTTGCAGCGGGGGCCCGCACCTCCCGCTGCGAGTATTTCCCGTAGTGGACTCACACGGTGGGAATATCATCGTGCGCAGGCAGCTGTCCAGGGATAGGGGCCTCTGTCAAAGTTGCACTCGCATTAAGTCCTGGATTTCACGTCCGATGGCGCCATTCTTTTTTATCGCCTGTACCCGTACCGAATCGACTGCAGGTCGTATTTGCTTTCGGATTTTATACGGCTCGTTCTTGCGATCCCTGGGAGGGAATTCCGTGATACGTGCCCTGTCAAGGAAGGTTCTGAATGAGCCCCGCACCGACGAACGACCACTCTTCCCGCAGCCGGGCCGGCGGCCCCGCTTTCGGCTCCGGCGCCGGTTCGGGCCGGGGCAGCCGCTTCGGATCGCCCGCCCCGAGTGATGGGAAACTGGCGGGCATGGATATCCGTCGCAGGAACAACATCACCGTCACCGGCCGTGCGGACGGGCCGGTGCTCCTCCTGGCGCACGGCTTCGGCTGCGACCAGAACATGTGGCGTCTGATAGTCCCCATGCTGGCCGAGGACTTCCGGTTGGTGCTCTTCGACTACGTGGGTTCCGGCCGCTCGGACCCTTCGGCCTGGAGCGAGCAGCGCTACAGCTCGTTGGAGGGCTACGCCTCGGATGTGCTGGATGTCTGCGAGGAGCTGGACCTGCGGGATGTGATCTTCGTGGGGCATTCGGTCAGTGCCATGGTCGGGGTGCTCGCAGCGGCCGAGGCACCCCAGCGGTTCTCCCGGCTGGTGATGGTGGCTCCGTCACCCTGCTACATCGACGAGGACGGGTACCGGGGCGGGTTCAGCGCGGACGATATCGGTGAGTTGTTGGAGTCACTGGAGTCGAACTACCTGGGCTGGTCGGCGGCGATGGCCCCGGTGATCATGGGTAACGCGGACCGGCCGGAACTCGGTCAGGAGCTGACTACCTCGTTCTGCGCGACCGACCCGGACATGGCCCGGGTTTTCGCCCGCACGACGTTCTTGTCGGACAGTCGCGAAGATCTCAAGACGGTCGCGGTGCCGACGCTGGTGCTGGAATGCAAGCAGGACGTGATCGCTCCCCGCGAGGTCGGTGCCTACGTCAACAGCGCGATTTTGGGCAGTCGCCTGGTCACGCTGGAGGCGACGGGGCACTGTCCGCAACTCAGCGCACCGCAGGCCACCGCGGAGGCGATCACCGGCTTCGTCGAAGCGGCCCGATGATGTGCCGTACCGATCAAAGTCCGGACGGGGAGCACGATGTGGACGCCACGGGCGTGGCCTTCACCGCTCTGCTGGAGGACAGCGCAGAGGAGCTTTACGAGCAGGCTCCGTGCGGCTACCTGTCGACACTGATGGACGGCACCATCGCGAAGATCAACACCACCTTGCTGGAGTGGCTGGGTCTTTCGCGGCGGCAGGTGGTAGGCCGGATGCGGTTCGCCGATCTGCTCACCGTGGGCGGCAAGCTCTACCACGAGACGCACTTCGCCCCGCTGTTGCAGATGAACGGCGAGGTCAGCGGCATCGCTCTGGACATCAAAGCCACTGACGGGCAGCGGATGCCGGTGCTCGTCACATCGAGGGTGAAGACCAGCGACGACGGTGAACCGATGCTCGTCCGCACCACAGTCTTCGACGCCCGCGACCGCCGTGCCTACGAGACCGAGCTGCTGCGCGGACGCCAGGCGGCCGAAGAAGCGCGCCGCCAGGCTGAGGCCGATCGCGAACGGCTCCAGGAAGCTCTCGCCGTCCTCCAGCAGAGCCTGCTGCCCGCCGAACTGCCCACGGTTCCGGGCCTGGAAGCCGGCTCCTACTACCACACCGCCTCTCCGGATCTTCTCGGCGGAGACTTCTATGACCTGTTCCCCCTCGGTGCGGGCCGGTGGGCGTTCTTCCTCGGCGACGTGTGCGGCAAAGGCCCCCAGGCCGCCGCGGTCACCTCGCTGACCCGCTACACGCTGCGGGCGGCCGCCCTGCACGACCCGGACCCCGTCCATGTGCTGACTACCCTGAACACCGTGCTGCACGAGCGGTACACCAGCGGCGAAACCCGCTACTGCACCGCCATATTCGGTGTCCTGCGCCCGAGCAGCGACCACGTCAGCGTGCACCTGGCCTCCGGCGGCCACCCCTCCGCACTGATCCAACGCGCCGACGGCACCGCGCACTACCTGCCCACCCCGGGGGGCATGCTCATCGGCGTCCTGCCCCAGGCACAGTTCACACCCGCCCGCACCCAGCTGTTTCCCGGCGACACCCTGCTGCTCTATACGGACGGCCTGACCGAAGCCCGCACCGGGCCCAAGCGCGAGCTCTTCGGCGATGATGCCCTGCGCGCCTTCACCGCCCAGCAGCCCGCCACGGGGCCCCAGGCGCTGATCACCGCCCTGACCGGTCTGCTCGCCGGCTTCGGCGACGGACTCGACGACGACACCGCGCTGCTCGCCCTCGGCGCGCCCGCCCCGCTTCCCGCCCCCGCGAGTGAACACCTGGCATGAGCCCGCTGACGATCACTGCGCGAGGCGCAGCCACCGGTCCCGTACTGGAGATCACCGGTGACCTCGACCATGCGTCGGCACCCGCACTTCGTCAGGCCGTGGACCGTCTCACCCTGGTTACCGGGCACCTGCTGGTCCTGGACCTGGGCGGCCTGGAATTCTGCGACTCCAGCGGCATCACCGCTCTGCTGGCGGCACGCAATGTGGCTACGGAACAGAGCGCCGACATGGCCCTGGCCGCAGTCCCCGCCAACACCGCCCGGATCCTGCGCGTCATCGGCCTGGACCGAGTCTTCACCCTCCATCCCGACACATCAACAGCCACCAACCCCAGCTCCACAGCGTCCAGGACGGCCGCCCCCGTCCGTGTATCTGCGGGAGAAAGTCGGCCAGGTCAGGTCCGCGCCGACCAGGACCTCGCCACCGATCGGTAATGGCCGACCCGGATCCGTTCGGGCCACGGCCCCAGGATCTGGCGGCGCCCGCCGGTGATCCGGTCCTGCGGGGCAAATCCGTCGACCACGGCGCGTTGACGACGGAGTACCACCGGAGTGCCGCGCCCAGCTCGACGACTGGACTGTGCGCATTGTGGCGCGGGGTCAGCTGCTGTCCGGTGCGGCTCTCCTGCACGCGTGGCCTCCCCGTCGGGAGCGCGCCGCCCCGCGCCGGCCCGGTCAAGCGCGACACGTTGCGGCCGGGGCGGAATCGCCCGCGTGTCCGCTCACCGGGGCCCACAGGCAGCGGGATCACCGCTCCGCCCGGCTGCGAGCCTCCGCCGGTCGGCGCGCGATGTGCCGCTGCCCGGCGGTACGGCAACAGTCTCCGTCGCTCGGCTGACGGCCGAAGGCGGGTGCCGGTGGGCTGGGCCCGTATGCCAGGGCCGGCGCCACGTGTGCCCGGCCGGCCACAGTCGGTTAACGCCCCCCAGAAGGTGTACAGCAAGCCGAGGGCAGTGCTCGGCTCCGGTGGCCACGGGGGGCTTCGGCTGCGGCGCCGCTGAGGCCGGTCGCCGTTGCGCCGGACGGGTGTCGGCCGGGCTGCCGTGTCCGTGGCCCCTTGGGCAGCTGCCCCTCGACCGCGTCGAGCAGGGACGACAGGGGTGCCGGATAGTGGACGCAGGGGGATTTCCGAGACTGCGGAGCTGCAATGGACCGCTACCCTCCCATCGCCGAACACGGCCTGGTGGGCGACCTGCAAACCGCCGCGCTCGTCTCGTCGCAGGGCGTCGTCGACTGGTTCGCCGCTCCCCGGTTCGATTCACCCAGCATCTTCGCCGCCTTGCTCGACCACGACGGCGGCGGATACATGCGATTGGCCCCCGAGCACCCCGATGGGACCTGCAAGCAGCTCTATTACCCCGACACCGCCATCCTGGTGACCCGCTTCATGTCGCCGGACGGGGTGGGCGAGGTGGTCGACTTCATGCCTCCGGACCGGACCCGCACCGCCACCGACCGGCACACCCTGATCCGCGTGGTCCGTACCGTGCGCGGGACTGTCGATTTCACCCTCGAGTGCAGGCCGCGCTTCGATTACGGCCGGGCCGAGCATGAACTCGAGCTCGGCGAGAACGGCGCTGTGTTCCGGGCCCCGGGGATCGACGGTCACCTGCAGTCCACGTTCCCACTGGAGCGGGACGGCCAGGACGTGCGCGGAAAAGTGACGCTGAGTGCCGGCGAGTCCGGCGGCGCCGTGTTCAGCGTCTGCGCGTCCGGCGGTGAGGCGCCCACACCCCCCACGGTCGACCGGCTCACCGAACAGATCGGGGAAGTCGGCACGTTCTGGCAGCAGTGGCTGCGCCAGTCCCGCTACCGGGGACGCTGGCCGGAGCTGGTGCACCGCTCGGCCATCACCCTCAAGCTCCTCACCTACGCCCCCACGGGCGCCCTGATCGCGGCGGCCACCATGGGCCTGCCCGAGCAGGTCGGCGGAGAGCGCAACTGGGACTACCGTTTCACCTGGGTACGCGACGGCTCGCTGTCCGTGCGCGCCATGCTGGACCTGGGCTTCGTCGAGGAGGCCACCGCCTTCGTCCACTGGCTGGTGGACAGACTGCGTGAGCGCGAGGGCAAGGAGGGGGAGCCGCTCCAGACGATGTACCGGGTCGACGGCGATCCCGACCTGCCGGAGGAGACGCTCGATCACTTCGAGGGCTATCGCGGCTCCTTCCCCGTCCGCGTCGGCAACGGCGCCGCAGACCAACTCCAGCTGGACATCTACGGCGAGGCGCTCTACGCGCTGTCCCAGGGGCGCGAGATCGCCCAGCAGGCCAGCTTCGAGGGGTGGCAGACGCTCGCCCGGACGCTGGACTGGCTCGCCGACGCCTGGGACCGGCCGGACGAGGGCATCTGGGAGACCCGCGGTGGCCGCAAGGACTTCACCTACAGTCGCGTGATGGCGTGGGTCGCCTTCGACCACGGGCTGCGTCTGGCCGAGTACTTCCGCAGGCCCGCCGACCTGGATCGGTGGCGCAACGCGAGGGACGCCGTATTCGAGCAGGTCATGGAGCGCGGCTGGAGCGAGAGGGAGAAAGCGTTCATCCAGCACTACGACGGTGACGTCCTGGACGCCTCGCTGCTGCTCATGCCCAGGGTCGAGTTCATCGCTCCCCGAGCCGCGGCCTGGCTCTCGACGCTTGACGCGATGGACCGCAAACTCGTCTCCGACAGCCTTGTCTACCGCTACGACCCGGAGGCATCGCCGGACGGTCTGCGCGGCTCGGAGGGCACGTTCAGTCTGTGCACTTTTCTCTACGTCGATGCGCTGGCCCGGGCGGGGCGGCTGTCCCAGGCCAGGTACGCCTTCGAGAAGATGCATACCTACGCCAACCACGTCGGGCTGTTCGCCGAGGAGGTCGGTCCGAGTGGGGAGCAACTGGGCAACTTTCCCCAGGCGTTCACCCACCTGTCACTGATCACGGCGGCCATCACCCTCGACGAGGCGCTCGACGCGGAGCGGGGGCGCTGAGCCATGGTCACGGATGCAGGTCCGGCAGACCCGGCACGGCTGACCGCGGCCGAGTTCGACGTGCTGTACCGGCGCCTGGTATCGCGCGCCGACCGGTCCAGGGGCGACCGGGGTGCCCTGGACGAACTCACTCCTGCCCGGGTGCTGGCCGCCACCCGCGAGGTGCGGGCCGGACGGACGATCACGCTCGCCGCACCGGTGGAGACATCGCCCGGTCCGGACAATCCGGAGCCCGCGAGGCACTGGATGAGCGGGCAGCCGGAGGAAGACGTTTCGGGCGGTCTCCACTTCGCCCTGGACAGCTTCGTCATGAACGTGCACGGCGACGCCGACAGCCACATCGACGCCCTGTGCCACGTGATCTACGACGGTACGCTGCACGGCGGCGTGGCCGCGAGCAGCGTCACATCGGGCGGCGCGAAGGCGCTCTCCGTCGAGGCGGCTCGCGACGGGATCGTCGGACGCGGCGTGCTGCTGGACATCCCGCGGCTGCGCGGCGTGCCGTGGCTCGAACCGGGTGATCACGTGACCGCCGACGACCTCATAGCGGCCGAGGCCGCCCACCGCGTCCACGTCTCGGAGGGTGACCTCCTGTTCGTCCGGGTCGGCCACCGCCGGCGCCGCGCCGAACTGGGCGCATGGCAGGCCGCGAACGCGCGCGCGGGGCTCCATCCGTCCGCGCTGGAATTCCTGGCGGAGCGGCGCGTCGCGGTACTCGGCGGCGACGGGAACAACGACACCGCTCCGAGTTCCACCGAGGGCGTCGACTTCCCCGTGCATGTGCTGGCGGTCCACGCCATGGGCCTTCATCTGCTGGACTATCTGCAGTTCGAGGACCTGGTCCCGGTCTGCGAGGCGGAGGGGCGCTGGTCCTTCCTCTGCGTGATCGCCCCACTGAGGCTGCCGGACGCCACCGGCTCACCGGTCAACCCGATCGCCATCCTCTGAGGTCTCAGGTCTCGGATCCACGTCAGGACGTACGGGACAGCACCATGTTCTCCACCGGTTGCCGCCCGGATCGCGCAGCGGGCGGGCGCGGATCAGCCGCAGCGAACCGGACGGCGCTCGGATCGGCGGGAACTGCGACCGGAGGAGCCCGGACCGGCCGTCGACGCGGAAGCCGACCCGCGGGTCCTCATCGACGAGGCGGCGACGCCGTGCGGGCGATTCGGTGATTGCGCACCTGTTCGGCTCCCGTCGTGTCGCCCCTCCCGAGGCCGACCGATAGCTTCGATTACGGCACTGAATATCCCGATAAGGCGGATGCGTGTCCGGCACGGTGCAGCCAAAGCCCCTCCGGGCACTACGGCCAGGGCACCAAAGACTCCTAGAACGGGATCTCCGCATGGCCGACGATCACCACTACGACGTCATCATCATCGGTACGGGAGCGGGCGGCGGCACACTCGCCCACCGGCTGGCCCCCACCGGCAAGCGGATCCTGATCCTGGAGCGCGGCGACTACCTGCCCCGGGAGCGGGACAACTGGGACTCCACCGCCGTCTTCGTCAAGGGCAAGTACCGCGCTCCCGAGTTCTGGTACGACAAGCACGGCGACGAGTTCCCCCCGGAGGTCAACTACTACGTCGGGGGCAACACCAAGTTCTACGGTGCCGCGCTCTTCCGGCTCCGGCCCGAGGACTTCGGCGAGCTGCGCCACCACGACGGCATCTCACCGGCCTGGCCGATCCGCTACGAGGACCTGGAGCCGTTCTACACGCAGGCCGAGCAGCTGTACCTGGTGCACGGGCGGCATGGTGAGGACCCCACGGAGGGCCCGGCCAGCGGTCCGTATCCTCACCCGCCGGTGCAGCACGAGCCGCGCATCCAGCAGCTCAGCGACGACCTGGAGAAGAAGGGGCTCCACCCCTTTCACCTGCCCATCGGCGTGAATCTGACCCAGGACGACAACGGCTCGGCCACCCATTCCAGCGTCTGTATCCGCTGTGACCGGGTGGACGGCTTCCCCTGCCTGATGGGCGCCAAGTCCGACGCGCAGGTGATCTGTGTCGATCCGGCGCTGAAGCACGACGACGTCACGATGGTGACGGGTGCCCATGTGCGGCGTCTGGAGACCGACCCCACCGGGCGCACCGTCACCAGGGTGGTGGCCGAGTTCGAGGACGGATCCACCGGGGGATTCGGCGCCGACATCGTGGTGGTCGCCTGCGGTGCGGTCAACTCCGCCGCTCTGCTGCTGCGTTCGGCGAACGACAAGCACCCTGGCGGCCTTGCCAACAGTTCGGATGTGGTGGGACGCCACTACATGCGTCACAACAACCTGGCCCTGATGGCGGTTTCGAAAGAACCGAACCCCACCAGGTTCCAGAAGACATTGGCACTGCACGACTGGTATCTGGGCTCGGACGACTGGGACTTCCCGCTCGGCGGCATCCAGATGCTCGGAAAGTCGGACGCCGACCAGATCCACGGCGAGGCGCCGCGGTGGGCAGGCGCGGTATCACCGGACATGCCGTTCGAGATGCTCGCGCACCATGCCGTCGACTTCTGGCTGTGCGGGGAGGACCTTCCGCTGCCCGAGAGCCGGGTCACCCTCGATGAGAACGGCGGCATCCACCTGGCTCTCGACGAGAAGAACAACATCGCGGGACTGAAGCGCCTCCAGCACAAGCTGCAGGGGATGCTGGGCCACCTGGGCATGCACGAGCACCATCTGCTGTCGCACAGCATCTATCTGCACAAGGGCATGCCGATCGGGGCGACCGCGCACCAGGCCGGCACCGTCCGGTTCGGGGACGACCCGAAGAGCTCCGCACTGGACGTCAACTGCAAGGCCCACGACCTGGACAACCTCTACGTCGTGGACACGAGCTTCTTCCCCAGCATCGGCGCGGTCAACCCGTCCCTGACGGCCATCGCCAACGCCCTGCGGGTCGGCGACCACATCGCCGCCCGGCTGCGCTGACGGGGTATCGCAGGCAGTGACGGATCGAGTGCAGCGCCACCACAGATTGTCCCCGGGTGTCGGTTCGTTGCGGTTTCGGTGCGGCGTCAGCCGTCTCCATGTCCTGGATATCCCCGTCCGTCCTTACCTCCGGCGTAATCGACGCTCCGTCACCACCCCGGCAGGCTGTCACCATGACGCTCACCTCCACCGCGGACGCCACCCGCGCCACCGTTCAGAAATTCCTCGCCCTCCGCCTCGCCGGGGACGCCGAGGGACTCACCGCGCTCTTCGCCGACGACGTCGACTGGATGCTCGCCGAGAACCCCGCAGTCCCCTGGATCCGACCCCGCTCCACCGCCGCAGAATGTGCCGCCCAGTCCCAGGAGTTGATGGAGCACACCGTGTCCGAGGACGCCCGCGCGTCCGTCGATACCTTTCTCGTCGACGGCGCCGATGCCGTACTGATGGGGCACCTCTCGGGGACCGTCCGCGCGACGGGCAAGTCCTTCGCGGGGCCCTTCGCGCTGCGGCTCACCGTCGAGGGCGGCCGGATCACCCGGCACCACCTGTACGAGAACAGCCTCTCGATCGCGGAGGCGTGCGCTCCCTGACGACGCCTCGTCGGCAGCGCCCTCAGGGAGCGCACGGTGTCAGCGCCATCGCCATCGCCATCGCTCCGCAGCAGTACACGGACAAGACGTTGTCCGATGTTGTCCATGCCATCCCGCTGGTGACGCTGGAGAGCCACCTCGGCTCGGGCACTCCCGTCGTCACCTCGGACTCCGCCGCAGGAGCCCGTATGGCCGTCGAGCACCTCCTGGCCCATGGACACTCCACCGTCTGGCACATCGCGGGGCCGGACGGCTGGCTCGCCGCCGAGCAGCGCGTACTCGGCTGGCGCCAGGCCCTGGAGGCAGCGGGCGCGTCCGTACCCGGCCCTCTCACCGGTGACTGGAGCGCGAGTTCCGGCTACGCCCTCGGCCGGCAGCCGGCCTCCCGGCCGGAGGTCACCGCTGTGTTCGCCTCCAACGACCACATGGCGCTGGGAGTACTGCGAGCCCTGCACGAGGCGGGACGCCGGGTGCCCGAAGACGTCAGCGTCATCGGCTACGACGACATCCCCGAAGCCCCGTACCTCGAACCTCCCTTGACCACTGTCCACAATGACTTCGCAGAGACCGGCAGACGCGCGCTCCACCTGTTGTTGCGGCAGCTCCAGGGGGATGTGGAGAGCGATGTCCGTTCTCTCGTCCCGGTCGAGCTGATCGTGCGGGCCAGCGCGGGACCTGCGCCCCAGCGAGCAGACACCTGAGGTTCTCCCGGCGACGCCGATCGCCGGCGCGGACGTCCGGCATCGACTGTCCGGTCGCCGGCACTGCCGAAAGGCGGCCCGGCACGCCCTGGAGTTCAATGAAGGTCGGGAGCCGGCACGGGCGTGCGCGCGCGACAGGCCCGTCGGCGGCCCGGCAGGCAGGGGGCGTGACGGGCCGACCACAGGAGTGATCATCGAGTGAGCGGAAGCGACCGGCCCCCCGGTGCCGTCCCCGAGCCACCGGAGGACACCGCTGTGCTCGTGCTCGACGTTTCGGGCGAGGTGCTGGGCTGCACTGCCGATGCGGCGGGTCTGATCGGGATGCCCGCGGAGGAACTGAGGGGCACGAACATCGCCGGACTGTTCACCGACCTGCCCGACTGGCAGGAGCTTCGGGAACGGGTGCCGGAGAACTCACTCACCTCCGTGCGTGCCGCCCTGCTGTGCCGGTCGGCGCAGCCACTGGCGGTGCGGCTCGACCTGCTGCCCGTGGAGGCCTCGGCCGAGCCGCGCTTTCTGCTGCGGCTCATGCCGGTGACCGTCGCGGACCGGCGCGACGAGGACGACGCGCTGCTGCGGGCCATGTTCGCCCAGAGCGGGGTGGGGATCGTCATCCACGATGCCGATCTGCGGCTGACCAGAGTCAACCGCCTCTCGGTCGAGCCCGGCCCGTCACCCTTCGAGGGCCGGATGACAAGCCTCCTGGGACGGCGTCTGAGCGCCCTGCTCGTCACCGAAGACAGCGCCCTCATCGAGGACCGGCTCCGCCGGGTCATCGAGACCGGCGAACCGCTGATCGACTTCGTGGGTCGCGCCAGGCTCGCCCGGAGCCCCGAGCGTGAGCGGACCGTCTGCCTCTCCGCCCTGCCCCTTCGCGGCAGGGACGGAACGATGCACGGCGTCGCCGTCACGTTCACCGACGTGACTGAGCGGGAGAGCTCGCGGCGTCGCTCCGCCCTGGTCGCAGCCGCCGCCACCCGGCTCGGCCGCTCGCTCGACGTCCGGCGCAACGCGGAGACGCTGATGGACCTGTTGGTCCCCGAATTCGCCGATCTGGCCGCGGTGGACCTGACGGAGACGGTGCTGGTGGGAGAGGAGCCCGGAGATTTCGCGACCGGGGCGCCCCTGCTCCGGGTCGCCGTGGCCGCTCGGGAGGGCCGCTGGCCTCCCGAGCTGTATCCCCTCGACTCGGTCATCCGGGTCCAGGACACCGAGAGCGCATTGCTGCGCACGGGTGCGGCGCGCTTCTCCCGCGACATCTCCGAGCTCAGGGCCCGGATCGGGGACGACGAGCAACGCAGACGGCTCCTGCTGCCTCCGGGCGCTGCTTCGTTCATGGTGGTGCCCGTGTGCGCCAGGGGCCGGGTGCTGGGCGCGGTTGCCCTGTGGCGGACGGCCGACCGTGCCCCCTTCGACGAGCAGGACGTCTCGCCGGCCGAGGACATCGGTTCCCGCGCGGGCCTGGCCGTCGACAACGCCCGCCGCTACACCCGGGAGCGCCGCACGGCCGAGGCACTGCAGCGCAGCCTGCTGCCGCAGCCGGTGCTGTCCCTGACCGGCGCGGAGACCGCCGGGTTCTATGTGCCCGGCCGGACGGCCGCCGGCACCGGCGGGAGCTGGTTCGACGTCATCACCCTGTCTTCCACCCAGGTGGCTTTCGTCGTCGGCACCGTGCCCGGCCATGGGCTGAACGCCGCCGCCGCGATGGGGCAGCTGCAGACCGCCGTACGCACACTCGCCGACCTGGACCCCACCCCCGACCAACTGCTGAACCATCTCGACGACCTGGTCGTGCGGCTCGCGGAGCACCAGGAGCCCGGCGCGACGAACGGCACCGTACGGGGTGCCACCTGCCTCTACGCGGTGTACGACCCGGTGAGCGGCCGCTGCTCGATGGCGAGCGCCGGGCACCCGCCGCCGCTGCTGGCCCGTGTGGACGGCAGCGCCGCCGATACCGTCAAGTTCGACGCCGGTCCGGCCCTTGGGTCCGGCGGTGCTCCTTTCGAGCCCGTGGAGCTGGAGGCGGCGCCGGGCGACGTGTTCGTGTTCGCGGCGGGATCGCTGGCCGAGGGGAACGCACAGGAGCTGGTCGCCTGGAGCCTCTCGCGTCTGGCGGGTCCGAGCGCGCAGGGATCCGTACCGGTGCAGGACGTGGGGCAGAGCATCCTCGCCCCCTTCCTCGCACAGCCGCCGGACGACGACGCGGCTCTGCTGGTGGCCCGGGTGCGGTCCTCACCGGTGGGGTCGGTGGCCGCATGGGAGTATCCGGCCGACGTCCAGCGGGTGGCCGATGCCCGGAGAGAGGCCGCGGCGCAGCTGATCCTGTGGGGACTGGACGAGCTGGTGTTCACCACCGAACTGATCGTCAGTGAACTCGTCACCAACGCCATGCGGTACGCGGGCGGTCCGGTGCTGCTGCGTCTGATCAGAAACCAGTGGCTGATCTGCGAGGTGTCCGATCCCAGCCATACACAGCCCCATCTGCGCAGGGCCCGCCTGACCGACGAGGGTGGCCGCGGGCTGTTCCTCGTCGCGCAGCTCACGCACCGCTGGGGCGGCCGCTACACCGACTCCGGCAAGACGATCTGGACCGAACAGCTCATCGAGGGCCCGCCGCCGGCCTGACAGGGACCTCGCGTTTTTGGAGCGACGGGCTCGCGTGTCCCGGGCAGGGGGCCCGGGGCCGCCGGAGTTCATGGTGCCGTCATACGCACCCCTTGCCGCCTCCTCGAACATTCGTTCATGATCTGCGGCATGCCAGCAGACATCCGTGCGGACGGCGAACCGGGTCCGCGCCTGCCACGCCGGGTGCGTATCGGATACGGGCTCGGCTCGCTGTGCACCGGCACCTTCGCCACTGTTCCGGGCCTGATCCTGCTCTACTACCTCACCAACGTCCTCGCCGTACCCGCGGCCGTCGCGGGGGCGGCGGTCTTCCTGCCGAAGGCCTGGGACGTCCTGATCAACCCGCTGGTCGGAGCGGTGTCCGACCGCAGCGGGCTGCGCGGCGGTCCACGCCGTCCGTTCCTGCTCATCGGCGCCTGCACCCTCCCACCGCTCTTCGCGCTGATCTTCGCCGCGCCCCCACTGCGGGGAGCGGCCGCGGCCGGATACGTGGCGGTGCTGTTCCTGCTGGCGGCCACCGCGTACGCCGTCTTCCAGGTGCCGTACGTGACGATGCCCGCCGAGATGACCGAGGACCCGGCCGAACGCGGCCGGGTCCTGGGCTGGCGGGTGGGCTTCCTCGGCGTGGCGATCCTGCTGTCCGGCGCGCTCGCCCCGGCGATCGCCCACGCCGACGGTGACAGTCCCGCGAGCTACCGGACGATGGGGATCGCCGTCGCCGTCCTCCTCGCCCTGGGCATGTTCGGCGCCTGGGTCGCCACCCGGTGGGCCCCGGAGGTGACCCGGAGCGAGGCCGAGCCCTCGCTCCGGGCACAGTTGGCCGCCGCCCGCTCCCACCGGCCGTTCCTGTTCCTGGCCGGCATGTGGACCCTGCAGGCCCTCGCCATCGGCGTGATGCTCGCGGGAGTCCAGTACTTCGCCACGTACACCCTCGGCTCGCCCACCGCGGTCACCCCGTTGTTCGCCTGTCTGATCGGACCGCTCGTCCTCGTCATGCCGCTGTGGAACCGGCTGGCCCGCCTGCGCGGAGTGAAGGAGGCCCAGTGGTGCGCGTCCCTGCTCTTCCTCGCCGGTGCCGTGCTCCTCGCCTTCACCCCGGCAGCCGGACCGGCCCTCGGCTACGGGGCGGTCGTGGTCATCGGTGTCGCCTACGCAGGGCTCCAGTTGCTCCCGCTGACCATGCTCGCCGACACCCTCGCCGCCGATGTCGCCCGTACCGGCAAGCGGCGGGCCGCGACCTTCACCGGGCTGTGGACGGCCGCCGAGACCCTGGCCTTCGCACTGGGAGCAGGGGTGTTCGCGCTGGTCCTGACGGTGACGGGGTTCCGCTCCTCCGACGCCGACCACCGGGTGGCCCAGCCCGAGGCCGCCCTGACCGGCATCACCGCGGGCATGAGCGTGCTGCCCGCCGTACTCGCCGGGGCGAGTCTGTGGCTGCTGCACCGCTACCGGGAGGACCGGACCGAATCCGCACCGCCGCAGTCCGTACCTCCGCAGTCCCTACCTCAGCAGGAAGAGACCGACCGTGTCGACTGAACCCACCCGTGCCCTTCCCGCCGGCCGTTCCGCGGCCGAGGTGCTCGCCGAGCTGCGTGTCCTGCGGGAAGCCGACGCACCCACCCGGGGCGGGCGCACCTTCGCCTACGTCTACGACGCGGGCCTGGACGGCCTCGACGAGCTGGCTGCCGCCGCGTACACGGCGTACGCGACCGTCAACGGGCTCGACCCGACCGTCTTCCCGAGCGTGGCACGGCTGGAGAACGACCTGGTGGGGGCCGTCGCGACGCTGCTGGGCGCACCGGGCGCCCAGGGCACGTTCACCAGCGGCGGGACGGAGAGCATCATGCTCGCCGTCAAAACGGCCCGGGACCACGCGCGTTCGGTACGAGGAATCGCGGCGCCGCAACTGGTCCTCCCGTCCACCGCCCATGCCGCCTTCCACAAGGCCGCCCACTACCTGGGCCTGGAAACGGTCGTCGTTCCCGTCGACCCGGTCACCTTCCGCGCCGACGCCGCCGCCGTGGCCGCGGCACTCACCGACCGCACCGCGCTCGTGGTCGCCTCGACACCCTCGTACGCGCACGGAGTGATCGACCCGGTGGCCGAGATCGCCGACGCCGCCGCCCGGCGCGGAGTGCTCTGCCACGTCGACGCCTGCATCGGCGGCTGGCTCCTTCCCTACCTGCGGCGCGCCGGACGCGAGGTACAGCCGTTCGATCTGTCGGTTCCCGGGGTCACCTCGCTCTCCGTCGACCTGCACAAGTACGCCTACGCCGACAAGGGCGCCTCCGTCGTCCTCTACCGGGACGCCGAACTGCGCCGGTACCAGTACTTCGCCCATGCGGGCTGGCCCGGTTACCCGGTCGTCAACCCGACGGTCCAGGGCACGAAGTCCGGTGGTCTGCTGGCCCAGGCGTGGGCGGTCCTCCAGCATGTCGGTGAGGACGGCTACACCGCGCTGGCCGGCCGGGTCGCCGAGGCTTCCGACCGGCTGCTGGCGGGCCTGCGCGAGACCGGCGGTGTACGGGTGCTGGGGGAACCGGCCGCCGGACTCGTCGCGTTCACCGTCCACGGCGGGCCGACGGGCGGTGAACCCGACCTGAGCCTGCTGCTCCACCTCGCCGACGAGATGCGCGACCGCGGCTGGTACCTGCAGCCCCAGCTCTCCTTCGACGGCCTGCCGCCCAATCTCCACCTCACCCTGACGCCGGCCACCGTCGGGCAGGTGGACGCGCTGCTCGATGACCTCGTGGCCGCACTCCGGGCGGCCCGGGCGCTGCCTCCGGTGACCGTGGACCCGGGGCTCGCCGAGCTCGCCGCGGGACTCGACCCGGCGGCGCTCGGGCCGGACGAGATCGCGGCCGTCCTGGCCTTCGCGGGGCTCGGCGGCGGCTCGGAGCTCCCGGACAGGATGGCCCCCGTTCTGGTGCTGCTCGACGCGCTTCCGGAGCCGCTCAAGGAACGGCTCCTCACGGAGTTCATCGGCTCGGTGTTCCATGTCCTGTGAGGAGCGGTACCCCTGTCCGGTCCGATGCGCGGCGCCCAGGCCGACTGCCTGGACGCGCGCCGCCGCTGATCAGCCGCAGCCGGGATCCGAACCCGGTGCCGGGGCGGGGCTCAGGGGCTGAGCGACCGCCAGATTCTCTCCGGCAGGATGCGCGCGGCCTGATCGAGGTCGGTGTCGTCGACGCCGGACAGCCAGCGGCGTGCGGTCGCGACGACAGGTCCCATGACCAGCGCCTCGACCAGGGGCACCGGCAGAGGGGCGAGTTCACCCGCTTCGACGTGCTGCCGCACCCAGGCGGCCAGTGGTGACAGCCTGGCCTCCTGGGCGTCACGGAGCTGTCTGGCCTGTGCCATCCCGAGCCGGTCGGCGTAGGAGGAGTGCAGGAGCCGGGCGGCGTCCGGGTGCTCCTGGATGAAGTCCAGATAGGCCCGCACGAGGGCGCGGACGCCGGTCCGGGCCGTGCGGGAACGCTCCACGGCTGCGGCCAGCTCGGTCAGGAGACGGCCGAGCCAGCGCAACAGCAGAGCATTCATGAGGCCGTCGACACTGCCGAAGTGGTGGTAGAGACTGCCGAGACTGACACCGCTCGCCTTGGTGAGGGCGCTGACGGTGATGCCGTGCTCGCCGGACTCGGCGTACACCTGGAGGGCGGCGTCCAGGAGACGGTCGGCAGTTTCCTCGCCGCGTTGTTGCTTGGGACTCATGGTGACCACCAGCGTAAACCCCCCGCGGTCACGTCCACGCCGATCAGAATTGGAATAGTTTTCTAGAAAGATCTTCCAATTCGGAGGATCGATGGTCCACACTGGTCCCCGTGCTCGGGCCTGTGTCGGCCCGTGCGGACCGGGGGAGCGCACGGACCGGCACGGGCCCGGCCGGTGAACGGGGAGAGCGTGGACGGGGAAGACGGGTTCGACCTCGCGGGCAGCGGTGCGGAGCCGCTGCGCGCACAGGACCCACGGCGGATCGGACCGATCCCTCTGGTGGGCCGGATCGGGGCCGGCGGCATGGGGCGGGTGTACCTCGGCGTCACGGGTGGCCGGTATGCCGCCGTCAAGCAGATGCTGGCGTCCGTCGTCGCCGAGGACGAAGGGTTCGTACGCCGCTTCGGGCAGGAGATGGACAACCTCGCACGGTTACCGGCCGAGGCGACCGCGCCTCTGCTCGCGAGCGACCGCACCGCCGAGCCGCCGTGGTTCGCCACCGCGTACGTGCCCGGGATCACCCTGGCCGAGGCCGTCGAACCTCAGGGCGGTCCTTCCCCGAGCTCTCCGCCGAGTTCGAGCGGGGGAGGGGCCATCCCGGCAGACGCGCTGTGGCTGTTGCTGCGGGAGGTGGCCGAGGGGCTGAAGCCGGTGCACGCGCTGGACATGGTGCACCGGGATCTGAAGCCGTCGAACGTCATGCTGACGCTCGACGGGGTCACCCTCATCGACTTCGGAATCGCCCGCGCCGCCGAGCAGAGCCAACTGACCCGGACCGGCCTGATCGTCGGCACACCCGCGTACATGTCGCCCGAACAGGCCACGGGCGCGAGGCGGCTGACTCCTGCCTCCGACGTGTTCGCACTGGGCCTGCTGGTGGGCTACGCGGCGAGCGGCCGCTGGCCGTTCGGGGACGGGGCCGAGGGCAGCCCGCTCTACCGCATCGTGCACGACGAGCCCGATCTGGCGCCGGTGCGCGAGCGCGACGCCCGGCTCGCCGAGGTCGTGGCGTCCTGCCTGGACAAGGACCCGGAGGGCCGCCCGACCGTCGCCGAGCTGGCCGAACTCGCCACGCAGCAGGGCTCGTCGGCCCCTGGCGGCTGGCCTGCGGCCGTCATGGACCAGCTGGTCCAACGCGCCGCCTTCGCCGCGAGGGTACCGAAGGGCATCGAGTCGTACGGTCCTGTCGCACCCGGGACCGTGCCGGCCCCGTCCGAGGGCGCGGGGGACACGTCGGGCACGGCAGGCGCGGGCGACTCGGAGGACGCACCTCACGCCGCACCCGACGCCCGGCCCCCGCGGCGTGAGCGCCGTCGTACCCGCATCCTGCTGGCCGTCGTGCCCGTCGTCGTGACCACCGTGGGGACGACACTCGCCATCCAGAACCTGCCGTACGCCACCGGCCCGGACCACGCGGCAGGCTCGACACCGTCCGTCTCGGTCACCGCGCCGGCCGACCCCACGCAGTCGTCCGGCGCGAGCGCCTCGGCCATGCCGACGTCTGTGAAGCCGAAGAAGCCGGAGGGGAAGGGCACGTCGTCGCCGGACGCCGGTGCGGGCAGCGGGGGTTCGGGAGGCGGGGCGCAGGACACGGCCGGAGGGGGCGACGGGCCCGGTGGTTCAGGTAGTTCCGGTAACTCCGGCAGTTCCAGCCCGGGCGGCGGTGGGTCGTCCGGCTCGGGTACGTCCGTTTCGAGCACGGGCGGTGGAGCCCCGGTGACGCCGCCCTCGTCGGGCGCCTTCCGATTGAAGAACGCCGACAACGGCTCGTGTCTGATCCAGGTGTACGGAGCCGCGGATGACGGCAACTGCACGGACCCGAGCGCCTCGTGGACCACCGTGAGCGCGGAGAACAACAGTTTCAAGGTCGTCAACGAACAGTCCCGCGCATGTCTCGTCGCCAACATGCTCGGTCAGGCCGTGTTCGTGGGTGACTGCACCCAGGGCGCCGCGCGCCTCTGGCGCTGGGGCTCGGGCGGCACCTTGAAGAGTGTCCCCAACGGCGGCTGCCTCGACCTGGCCTACGGCGGTGGTGTGGCGACGACGACGTGCGCGTCCGGGAAGGCGTCCCAGAACTGGCGGAAGTCGTAGCCCCCGCACTCCGTCGGCCGCAGCAGAACCGTCTCGTAGGCCGGCCGACGCTGAGGGGCAACTCGACGTAGGACACGAGCGCCCCGGAACCGGACTCAGCCGGCACGGGGCGCACGCCTGCGATGTCAGGCCGGGGCGGTGTACGAGACGAAACCTGTCCACTCGGTGGGGGCATCGGACAGGAAGGACTACAGCTTGCGTCCCACTGCCACGTAGCCCGCGCTGACGATGTCATCCTGGCCGGGGATCGGCTCACCGAGCTCGGGATGCCACGCTTCGGCAGCCACGATGCCGGGCTCGACGATCTCGAGTCCGTCGAAGAACGCGGCGAACTGGGCGCGGTTGCGCGGTGCCAGCGTGAGGGTGTTGGCCTTGTACATCTCGTCGACCTTGCGTGCCGCCTCCGGGTGGAAGTCGGCGGTGAGGTGTGAGATCACCACATAGCTGCCCGGCGCCAGCACGTCGGTCAGCCGGCTCACCAGCTCGTAGGCGCCGCCCTCATCACTCACGAAATGAAGCAGTGAGATCAACGAAAGCGCGACCGGCCGGCTGAGGTCCAGTGTCCTGCCGGAGTGTTCGAGGATGGAATCGACGTCCCGTGCGTCGGCCTGCACGTAGTCGATGGTGCCCTCCGGCGTGCCGCTCAGCAGGGCTTCGGCGTGCGCCAGCACGATCGGGTCGTTGTCGCAGTAGACGACTCGCGTGGCGGGTGCGGCCTGCTGGGCCACCTGGTGAAGGTTGGGCTCGGTGGGTATCCCCGTACCGATGTCGAGGAACTGCCGGATGCCCTGGTCCGACAGCCAGCGGGTGGCACGGTGCATGAAGGCCCGGTTCACCTTCGCCATCACCGGCACGCTGGGTTCGACGGCAAGCATCTGCCGGCCCATCGCCTCGTCCACCGGGTAGTTGTCCTTGCCGCCGAGGAACCAGTCGTACATCCGCGCGGGATGTGGCTTGCTGGTGTCGATGTGCAGTGCGGTGCCGTTGTTCTCCGGTCGGGACATTGCGAACTCCAGGGGGCGTGAAGCTTTGGATAATCAGTTCGCCCCAAGAATAGGGAACTTGAGCGCCGGGGAGCGCCGTCGCAGGCCGGCAGGCCCATCGGCCGTACTCCCGGCGGCCTCCCGCCGCAGAGGGCCGGCGATCACCGCGTCGGCTTCGTGCGGGAAGGCTGCAACACGTTCTTCATGCCCTGTGCATGGTCCGGGGGACGGACCTCACGCGATGATCGGCAGCACCTCGGGGGGAGGTCTCCGCCCGTCCCGCAGAGCTCTCGGAGGAGCTTCACCGATGTCCGGCCGCCGTCGCTTCATCGCCGGTTCCCCTGCCACCCTGGCACCGGCGGCCGCACCGTCGCCGGTTCCGGGTCAGCCGCGCTCGCCGCGGCTCCGGCTCCGGTGCGGCAGCCGACGGGTGCGGCGGGCTGCCGCAGGCAGAGTGACGCCGGTGCGACGCGGGCCTCGGCGTGGGGCGACGACCGGCTGCTGTTCACCTCGACAACCGCACGACGACCAGCAGGATGGAATGGAGCCACCACCATGCCCTCGACCACCGGGCGTTCCGGCGTACGGCGTCTCGCAGCACCCGCAGCTCTGCTCGCCGCAGCGCTCCTGATGTCCGGCACACCGGCCACGGCCGGCACCGCGGTCCCGGCTGCCGTCGCCACGTCGGTACCACCGGCCCATCCGTACGCGGGTCCGCCCGGAACCGCCACCATGCACGGTGACACCGGCTCCTCCGACACCACCCCCCTCGCCGGCCCCGGCGCCGGAAGCCTCTCCGGCAAGCTGAACGGGCTGCTGTCCGCCTGCCCCACCGTCCTCATCGGGTCCGACGACTACCCCGTAGCGCTGTGCACGCCGATTCTGGGCCAGGTGCCCACCGTCCATCTCCTCGATCCGCACACCGGCGCCTCCCTCACCTCGCTCAAACTGACCAAGGGCTCGCTGCTCGGCGGCGTCTACGCCTACATCGACCACGAGGACCGGCTCGTCGTCGTCGACGGCAGTCGCTCCCTGCTGCGGATCGGACACCGTCGGGACGCGGCCGGCTTCTGGCGTCTGGCCGTCGACAGCAGCCTCCCGCTCGGCTCGGCCGTGCCGGGGAACGATGCCGTCACCGGGCTTTCGCCGGACTGGCAGGGGCGTGTCTGGTTCGCCACGGGTGGCGGTGTGGTCGGCACCGCGGACGACAGGACCGGGACGGTGAGGTCCGTGGCGCTCCCCGCCGGCGAGCGGATCGCCAACAGCATCTCGACCGCACCGCAGGGCACCGCCGTGACCACCACCCACGCCACCTACCTGCTCACGGCGTCCACCGACGGCACTCCGCAGATCTCCTGGCGGCAGGCGTACGACCGGGGCCAGGCCCGTAAGCCCGGCCTGCTGAGCTGGGGCAGCGGTTCCACGCCCACCTTCTTCGGACCCACCGACGGTACGGACTACCTGACGATGGTCGACAACGCCGACACGTCGGTCCGGCTGAAGGTCTACCGCACGTCGAGCGGCGAAACCGTCTGCTCGGTCCCGGTGCTGCTCGCATCGAGCGGCCCCGGCAGCGAGAACTCCCCTGTCGGCGCGGACCGCAGCGTCTTCGTCGCCGGCACCTACGGCTATCCCTACCCCGCCGTGCCCGAGGGCGCGGGCGACAGCGTGCCCGCATCGGCACCCTTCGCAGGCGGACTGAGCAGGGTGGACGTCCGGGCCGACGGCAGCGGCTGCGACCTGGTCTGGGACAACGAGCTGCGCTCCGCCGCCGTACCGAAACTCTCCACCGCGGACGGGAAACTGCATACAGTGCTGCGGGACCCGGTCATTCCCGGAACCAAGGGGACCAGCCTGCTCGACCCCTACCGCTATGCGCAGATCGACCCGGCCACGGGAGAGGTCCTGCGCAGCAGACTGATCGGTGTCGGCGCCCTGTACGACACCCTGCAGATGGCCGGCACCGTCGCGCCGGACGGCGCCTACCTGCAGGGCACGGTCACCGGCATCCTGCGGATCACCGCAGGCTGAGGGAACGCTGAAGCGTCAGGGCCCGGTCCCGCCGGACCGGGCCCTGCGCGATCGGGTCGCCGCGTCAGCGGCTCAGGGTGAACGCCTGGGCCGGGGTTCCGGTGCACGCCTGCTGAGACAACGCGGCACCGTTGGCGGCGGAAGAGCCGTTCACGGTCAGGCACTTGCCGCTGTGGCGCGCGATGAAGCGGTACCGGCCGCCGTCCGGGCCGACGGGTTCGGGCCGCCACTGCTGGTTGGTGCCCCCTTCGTAGGACCAGAGGTGGACCTTGGTGCCGTCAGCGGTGGCCCCGGTGCCGCCGTCGACATCCCAGACCTTGGCGTTGTGCTGGTTGACGACCTGGTGGTTTCCGTCGCCGGTCGGCCGGAACTGCCAGCTCTGGTTGGCGCCGGTGCCGCAAGCCCACTGCTGGAGCCCGGTGCCGTTGGCGAAGCCCCAGTCGGCGGCGTCGAGGCATGCGCCGCTGGTGCTCCTGACCTGGTACCAGGCGCTCGGGTCGATGGAGCCGACGGGCGGTTCGGTTGTCCCGCCGTTGCCGTTCCACACGAAGGTGGCGACGGCGCCGGCCGGGAGGGTGTAGGCGAGGGACTTGCCGTTGTCCGTCACGGAGAAGCGCTGGGCGCCGGCCGCGGTGTTGACGACGTAGGCGGCGCGGGTGCCGTCGGGGTTCTGGAAGGCGACGTTCTGGACGCCTCCGGCGCCCTGGCTGGTGGAGCCGATGCGGGTGGCGCCGGGCTTGATGAACTTGGTGACATGGCCGAGGACGTAGTACTCGGCGTTGCGGCTGACGGTGCCGTTCGCGATGTCGACGACGCCGTTGCACCGGTTGGTGCAGTGTCCCTGGTGGGGGCCGCCGTTCTGGTCGAGGGCGAGGTTCCAGTTGACGACCGTCTCGCCGCCGTTGCGCATGTTCTGCACGACGAGGTTCTCCGCGTGCCACTGGAGGGTGTCGCGGAAGGTCGTGCCCGGGTCGGCGCTCTCGGTCCCGGAGCACTCGGTGAAGAAGACACGCTTGCCCGCGTCGACCACCTGCTGCTGTGCCGCGGGCGCGCCGCCGTAGCAGTGGAAGGCCGCGCCGATCACACGGCCGATGCCCTGGGTGGCGTTGAAGACCTCGACCGGGTAGTTCGGGTGGTCCCAGTTGTGGTCATAGGCCAGGAGGTTGGTGGGCAGGCCGGCCGAGGTGAGGGTGCGGTCGAGCACCTTGAAGAAGTCGGCCTGCTGCGACGACGTCATGCTCATGGACGGGTAACTCGTGGCGAACTCGGGCTCGTTCTGCACGGTCAGGTCCGTCAGGGTGATGCCCTCCTGGCCGTACGCCCTGATCGAGTCGACCAGGTAGTCGGCGTACGCCTGGTAGTGCTCGGTCCTGAGGCTGCCGCCGTTGAGGGAGTTGCCGGTCTTCATCCACGCGGGCGGGGACCAGGGCGAGCCCATGAAGCGGATGGAGGAGTTGATCGCGGTGGCCTGCTTGAGGACCGGGATGATCTCGCTCCTGTCCCGGTCGATGGAGAAGGCGCCGGGGGTGTCCTCGTAGGTGTAGAAGTCGCCGGTGGCGTTGAAGTCGGTGCTGCCGAGCGGCTGGCGCAGGTAGTTGAGCCCGATGCCGTCACCGTTGGCGGAGAACAGTGACGTCATCAGCTCGGCGCGCTTGGCCTGCGGAAGGCTCTGGATGAGGCGGGCGGATGCTCCGGTGACGGAGGCGCCCGCGCCGGTGAACTTCTGGCCCTTGCTGTCGCCGTCGATCCGTATGTCGACGGACTGGGGTGGGTCGGTGAAGGGGACACTGCCCTGGGCGGCCAGCTTCTTGCTGCCGTCGGCCGTGGTGACCCACACCTGGGCGGTCGGGTCGGCGGCCTGCGCTGTGCCGGTGCCGGTGAGGCCGAGTCCTGCTGCGGCCAGAACGAGGGCGGCGCCTGCGGCACGTGCCCGCGGGCGGAGGGGGCTGCGAGGTGGCATGGTGCGGCTCTCCTTCGGTCGGTACCTGACGGGGTGGTGCGGCCGGCCGTCGCACCCCGGCGCCGGTCGCGGGGGTGAGCGGACCGGTCCCGCCGGAGCGGCTCCCGGTCGGCAGGTGCGAGGGTGCGCGTAAGGAGGCCATGAGCGTCCTTCCCGCCATGACGTCGGCCTTTCGTGGGGGTGACGGCGACATAGAAGCACACTCACTAAGTGGTTAGTAAGTACTCTGTCGGGGCTTTCCTCAAGGCGTGAAGATCGCTGCGAGGCCGGCGGCCGGGCTTAGGCTGTGCCGGTGAGCAACCAGCCAGTGGGCGGACCGGCGCGTCCGGCGAAGCCCCGTATTCCGCGCAGTCCGGAAGCCCGGCAGCGGCAGCGGGACATCCTGCACATCGCGACGGACACCTTCGCCGCGCGTGGCTACAACAACGCCTCACTCGCAGAGATCGCGGACCGGGCCGGCCTGACCCAGGCAGGCGTGCTGCACTACTTCCGTTCCAAGGCGCTCCTGCTCACCAGCGTCCTCGAACTGCGCGACCAGACGGACATCGAGCAGCTCGGGGCCGACCGGCCCCACGGCCTGGAGTTCCTGCACCATCTGGTCGACACCGCGCTGCGCAATGCCGAACGGGAAGGGATCGTCCGGCTCTACGCCGTACTGTCGGCCGAATCCGTCACCGACGACCACCCGGCGCAGGCCTACTTCCGCGACCGCTACAGCGGACTGCGCGTGTTCGTCGCCGACGCCCTGCGCGAGGCGTGCGACCTTCCCGAACGCGACGCGGCAAAGGCCGAGAACGCGGCGAACGCCATCATCGCTGTCATGGACGGCCTCCAGGTGCAGTGGCTTCTCGCACCCGACGCCGTGAACATGACGGCCTCGACCGAGCTCGTGGTCACCTCACTGCTGACGGCTCTCGCGCCAGGCAGGTTCGGCCCCGCCGCCGGAAGCGCGTAGCCCTGTCCCTGCGTGAACGGGCTGGGCGCTCCCGCATCGCCGCGTCGGCTGCTGGAGTGCCCAACGGGCCACTGGGCAACGCACGGCAGTGCACGCTGATCGCTGATGGCCGGCAACGTTGCCGACAGTATGGGCCGGTGGTATTGCGCCACCGGCCCGCTGAGCCTCCTGCGTGCGGGAAAGCAGCCGAGCTGCGCGGTGGCCGCGAAGCGCCGCATCCAGGAGCCGTCGTCACGTGTGTGCCGAGACGTGAGTTCACCACGTCGCGTGGTGGAGCAGGCTGGTGAGGGCGCAGCAGAAGACGGTTCACGGCCGGCGACGGGGGAGAAACCGGCCATGAACCGTCAGGGGGAGACATCAGCCGCTGCTGCGCGTTCCGACCTCGTCGATGGCCGGGCTCGGCGCCTCGACCACGGGCCGGGGCGCGGGAGCTCCCGGCTTCCTCAGGGTGAAGGCGAGGAGGCCGCCGATGATCGAGGCCGCGCCGCCTGCCCACATCGCGGTGCGCAGTCCGCCGGCGACGTCCGCGACCGCCGGGGCGTCCCCGGAAAGGCCGGCGGTCGCCAGGGCGACAAGCAGCGCAAGGCCCGCGGCGCCGCCGATCTGCTGAGACGTGGAGGCGAGTGCGGAGGCGATTCCCGCTTCCTGCGGGGCGACCCCGGAAGCGGCGCAGACGAACATGGCCGGGAAGGTGACGCCGCCGCCGACTCCCCAGATGATCAGGCCGGGGGCGAGGGCCCAGAAGGACGCGCCCGTGGACATGGAGATGGCCAGTACGACCATTCCGACGCCGTTGACGAACATGCCGGCGAAGAGCGTGGCCCGCGGGCCCCACGTGCCGAGCAGCGCGCCGGCCAGCTTCAGCGAGGCGACCATCGAGATGATCGTCAGCGGTACGAAGGCGAGCCCGGCTTCCAGTGCGTCGTACCTAAGCACGCCCTGCAGGTAGTTGGTGAAAATGTAGTACGAGCCGCCGAGGGCGCTCTGGAAGACCAGAATGATCAGAATCGCCGTTACCAGGCTGCGATTGCTGAACAGACCCATGGGGACCAGCGGGCTCCTGGTCCGGTTCTCGACCAGGATGAGGACCGCGAGGATCACGACACCGGCGACGATCGAGCCCGCGCCGCGCACGGAGTCCCAGCCGGCCTCCGGTCCGCTGACCAGGCCGAGCACGAGCAGTGAGGATCCGGCGGTCGCGAGGATGGCGCCGAAGACGTCGAAGCCGCCCCGGTCGCCGGTCGCGCGTTCGTCGGCTGCGAGGGTGCCTGTTGCTACGGCGGCTGCGACGAGTGCCAGCGGGACGAGGACGAACAGCACCCATTCCCAGCCCCATGCCTCGGTGAGTACACCGCCGAGCAGCGCGCCGGCAGCCAGACCACCGCTGCCACAGGCGCCCCAGACGGCGAGAGCCTTGGTGCGCTCGGGGCCTTCGGCGAAGCGGGTGTTGATCAGGGTGAGGGTGGCGGGCGTGAGCAGCGCTGCGCCGAAGCCCTGGATCGCACGAGCGGTGACCAGGAGTTCAGGGCTCTTGGCGAAGCCTCCGAGGAGGCAGGAGAGGCCGAAGATCACGAGGCCGAGGACGAACATACGGCGGGCGCCGAGGCGGTCGACCACCCGGCCGCCGAAGAGCAGGAATCCACCGAAGGCCACGGCGTAGGCGCTGACCACCCACTGCAGGGACTGGGGGGTGAAGCCGAGTGCACCGCCGATCTCCGGAAGCGCAACGAACACGATGTTGTAGTCGACGGCGACGATGAACTGGGCTAACGCCAGCAGGGCGAGCAGGGACCCGGTCCGTCGCTGGGTCCGGGTGACGGTATCAACCACGACTTGGCTTCCTTGATCACTTGGGTGACTGGGCACGAGCGGGTGGGCAGCCCGGGGGTTTCGGAGGACCTGGGCAGGACCCCGATGATCCGAGCTCGATGAAGCTCTCCGAACGCCTCCATGTTGCTACACGGCGTTCAATGTCTGCACGGCGTACTGTGACTCAACGCTGTTAGGCTGTCAAACATGGGAGAAGAGACGCAGAGCCGGAGAGCCCGTCTGAGGACGGAGACCACGTCCGAGATCAAGACGATTGCCCTCAAGCACATGGCGGTCGGCGGCCCGGCCTCCATCTCGCTGCGGGCCATCGCCCGTGAGATGGGCATGACGGCAGGTGCCATCTACAGCTACTTCACCAGCCGCGACGACCTCATCACCGCGCTCACGGCCGATGTCTACGAATCGCTGGCGAACGTGCTCGAGGCGGCGCACGAGGGGGTGCCGTCGGGCAGTGCCACCGAAAAGGTGCTCGCCCACGCGCATGCCTACCGGACGTGGGCCATCGCCCACCCCGAGGAGTTCCGCCTCGTCTACGGGGATCCGGTGCCCGGCTACACGCCCCCCGAGGCCGGCGCCGCGCAGGAGGCGGAGCACCGGCTGTGCGCGGTGCTCCTCGGTCTGGTCGCGGCCGCATGGCCCCGGGCGGCCGCGACCCGGGCAGGCTGCGACTACGAGTGGTCCGACTTCCGGCCCGGCCTGGTCGCCATGGCCCGGGAGTCCTTCCCGGACCTGCCGCCCGCGGCTGTAGCGCTCTGCCTGCGCGTGTGGAGCCGGATGCACGGGCTCCTCGCGCTGGAGGTCTACGGACACCTGCGCCACCAGGTCGTGGATCCCGCGAAGTTGTACGAGACCGACATGCGCGACCTGATCCGCACGCTGGGGCTCGCGTCGCCGGAGGAAAATCCGGTGACCGCCTGACGGCGGGGCGGTGCCCTCGGGCGCCGACCGGCTCCTCGGATCAGGTCGACCGACTTCTTCCGCTCCTGGCTTGTGTACACCGGGATGCCCTCGGGCCCGGTGGCCGCGACGGGGGAGACGTGCGGGTCGAGACCGGAGCCGGAGGAGGTGACGGCGTCCGCCGGGTACGTCCGCGCGGCCCGGCCGGTAGCCGTGTTGTCGCCGGCAACAGCCTTGTCGGAGTCCTTCACCCACCGGCTGAGCTCCTCGTTGTCCCCGGCCCGGTTGGTGGCGCCGGAGAGGATCAGCGAGCACCGCGTATGGACGCTGTTGGAGCCCAGGCCGCCCGAGGGGCATGGCTGGAACCTCTTCAGGTCCGGCCGGACGGCCTCGGCGGCTTTGTCCGGATCACCTCCTGCAGGTTGTAGGTCTGCCCGATCGGCTCCGAACCCACCACCTTGCCCCCGGAGGTGACCTCGGAACCGTCGGCCTTGCGGTGCCCTGGCGCCGTCCGGTCTCCTGTGGTTGATTCGGCCCATCGGCGGCGAGGGGGCAGGTGTGGTCGCGCAGTATTTCGGGGACTACGTGGTGGAGCGGGAGCTCGGCAGCGGCGGAATGGGGTCGGTCTATCTCGGCCGCTCCCCGTCCGGACGGGCCGTCGCCATCAAGGTCATCAGGGCCGAGTACGCCGAGGCCCCGCAGTTCCGTGCCCGGTTCCACAAGGAAATCGAAGCGGCCCGCCGGGTCGGCGGGTTCCACACCGCGGCCGTGGTCGACGCCGACCCCGACGCGCCCCGGCCGTGGATGGCGAGCGCCTACATCAAGGGGCCGACACTCGCGGAGGAAGTGGCCGGGCGAGGCCCGCTGGACGAGGCCCGGCTGCGCTCGCTGGGTGCCGCGCTGGCCGAGGCCCTCAAGGCGATCCATGCCTGCGACCTGGTGCACCGGGACCTGAAGCCCGGCAACATCGTGCTGGCCGAGGACGGCCCGCGCGTACTGGACTTCGGGATCGCCCAAGCACTGCAGGACACCCGCCTGACCGATCCCGGCATGGTGATCGGCACCTACGGGTTCATGGCACCGGAGCAGGCCACGGGCGGCCGGATCGGCCCGCGGTGCGATGTGTTCGCGCTGGGGGCCGTACTGGTCGCGGCGGCGGGCGGAGACGCCTTCGGCCCGGGACAGCCGGCCCAGTTGCTGTACCGGGTCGTGCACGCGGACCCCCGTCTCCGAAGTGCCTCCGGCCCTGCGGCCACTGGTCCTCGCCTGCCTGCGCAAGGACCCTGAACTACGGTCTACGCCGACGCAGTTGATGCACGAGATCGTTGCGCACGGTGCCGAAGGCGATCGTGGTGCCCCCGTCACGCCGGCCCCGTTCCACGAGCGGACGACCGCTGCCGCCGATCCCGTACCGGCGCCACCCGCACACCCCGTCAACGCCCCCGCACCCGCGCGCCCGCCCACCCGCCCGGCACCCGACTCCCGCGGACGCGCCCGAGGCGGGCAGGCTCAGCAGCCGGTTCCCGTCGCCATGTACCGGCGCACCCGCGCCGGGCGGGTCACCCTGGTGCTCTGGAACCTTCTGGCGACTCTCCTGCTGGTGCTGGCCGTTGTCGTCAGCGCCCAGTGGCTGCACACCGAGGTCCTCACCGTTCTGAGCCTGATCGCGGCTGTCCTGCAGGTGCTGCGCACCCTGGGCACGACGGGCGACCGCAACGGCTTCGATCTCGACAACGACGGCATCACCATGGCCTACACGGGCCGCCAGTTCACCCTGCTCTGGGCGGACATCAAGGGCATCGAGGTCGACGGAGCGGGCGGACGCACCTGGATCACCGTCAGACAGCATCCCCATGCACTCCCGATCCGCGCGTGGCTGCTGCCACGCTGGATCCGGCGGGAGCCGGACAACGGGTTCCGCTTCCGGACCGACTGGACGCGCCCGGTCAGCGACACGGCCGAGCTGAACAGCGCCCTTCGCGCGCACTCGGCCCGTCGCGCCATCCCCTTCTCAGGGACCCGTCCCGGCGGCTAGGGGAGGGCACCGCCGGGTACCTACCGGATCCGTACCGCCCGCCACGTCCAGCCGGAGGAGCGTGAGCGCCGACGCGTGCCCCGCTTGCGGTCGAAGGTCCGGGGCGGCATGGTTCCTGGGTGTGGCCACTCTGCTGATCGTGCATCACACACCCTCGCCGAACTGTCAGGCGCTGTTCGAAGCCGTCGTCTCCGGTGCGACAACGGAGGAGATCGAAGGGGTCAGGGTCGAACGGCGCGCGGCGCTCTCCGCCACCGCGTCCGACGTGCTCTCCGCCGATGGTTACCTGCTCGGCACCCCGGCGAACCTCGGCTACATGTCCGGTGCGCTCAAGCACTTCTTCGACCAGGTCTACTACCCGTGCCTGGATTCGACGCGCGGCCGGCCCTTCGGCTACTACGTGCACGGCGGCAGTGACGTCACCGGCGCCCTGCGGGGCATGGAGTCGATCACGACCGGTCTGGGCTGGCGCCGTGCGGCCGACGCCGTGACGGTGACGGGCGAGCCGGGCAAGGCCGACATCGAGGCGTGCTGGGAACTGGGAGCGACCGTTGCCGCCGGCCTGATGGGCTGAGGTGGGCGACGTCCCTCTCAGACGGTGCCGAGTTCGGATATGAGGTCCGGGTCACGCATGCCGGGCAGGACATACCCTTCCCCCTCGTCCCACGGGACGTCGAGGTCGTCCATGTGCACGTGCCACTCGGAGTGCCCGAGAGCACGGCGCAGCTCGGTCAAGGAGTCGAGCACATGGGCGATCACCGGCAACAACCGGCCCGGATCGCGCGGCATCTTGGTGGAGCCGACGAGAAGGTACTCCGGCTCGTCGTTGCGGTCCGCGTACACGAACAGGCTCTCCTCGTCGTCGTACGGGAAGGAGCCCAGGTGCGCGGCGACGATGCGCTCGACGGCGGCCGTCTCGGATCCGGTCAATGGATCTGCGCGGCGCGCGTCGTAGTACAGGCTGACGCTCATGGCGCGAGAATAGGACAGGGGTCCGACAACGCCGTGCGGCTGTCCCGCCCACGCGGTCAGCTCCGTGGTCCGAGCACGAGCGCGTAGTCCCGCTGCGGCGCCGAACGCAACCGGCAGTGCGGGCAACCCATTCGGCCTTCGCCGAGCCGGCCCGTGATCCGGTGGGGACCGATGTGAGGGGGGTCCCCCGTGCGCAATGACTCGAATCGTCCGTCCATCCACGCTTCGGCCCCCGGCAGGTGCGGTCCGCTGCACCGGACCTGGGGCTGTGTCAGTACCGACCGGTTCCCGCACAGGATGGGACATCAGCACCGGGCAGTCACGGATCACAGCCGCACGACGGTCACCTCGGTGGCCTTGATGCCCGTCCACACCGCCACTCCCTCGGCGAGCCCGAGCTCGGCCGCTGCCTGTGGGGTGATCTCCGCGACGAGGTCGGGTGCGTGCTGCGAAGTGATCAGGAGCCGCAGTCGGCTGCCGCCGGACGTGATTTCCCGGATGGTGCCCTGCCAGACGTTACGGGGGCTGCCGCTCGGCCTGTCGCGGTGTACGGATACGGCCTCGGGGCCGATGACCGCGAGTGCGGGTGTGCCTGCGGGCAGAGGGTCCGCAGTGACGAGGTGGCCCCCGTCGGAGAGCTGGAGGCCCTCGGCGGTGGCCGTGCCGGGCCAGGCGTTGCGGCCGAGCATCCGGGCGACCCAGGGGGAGCGGGGATGCCGGGTGACCTCGTGGGGCGGTGCGTCCTGCAGGGCGCGGCCCTCGTCGAGTACGAGGACCCGGTCGGCCAACGAGACGGCCTCGACGGGATCGTGCGTGACGATCAGGCAGACACCGCCGAAGGTGGCGAGGTGGGTGCGCAGGGTGTGCCGTACCTGCGCACGGGTGGTCTGGTCCAGCGCGGCGAGGGGTTCGTCCAGGAGCAGGAGCCGGGGGCGGGCTGCCAGCGCCCGGGCCAGGGCGATGCGCTGGGCCTGCCCGCCGGAGACCTGTGACGGTTTGCGGGCGGCGAGGTGGCCCACGCCGAGACGATCGAGCCACTGCTGGGCGCTGCGCCTGGCCTCGGTCCGAGGCATGCCGGCCGAGCGCAGGCCGTACGCCGTGTTGGCCAGCGCCGACAGGTGGGGGAAGAGGGCGCCGTCCTGGGGGACCCAGGCGACGCCGCGCTTGTGCGGGGGCAGGCTGCCCGCGTCGGTGTCCCCGAGGCGCAGTTCCGCGTGGGCGCGTGGGGTGAGGCCGAGCAGGGCGCGCAGCAGGGTTGTCTTGCCCGCACCGTTGGGTCCGACGACGGCGATGGTGGTGCCCGGCGCCGCTTCGAGGGTGAGCTCGTTGAAACCGGTGACCTCGGCCCGCAGCGGCCACCTCTCCTCGGGGGCGGGCCAAGCGGCTTCTGTCCGGGGCGGCTGCGCGTCGGCAGGTGCCGTGTCCGCATCCCGCTCCGGTCGGGGCGGGGCTGTCGCGGCGCGAGGGGCGCCGGTCCAGCGGCCGCGCAGCGCGACGAGGACCGCCATGGCGATGGCGAGCAGGAGCAGCGATACGGAAGTGGCCGCCTCGGGGGAGTCCTGGAGAAGCAGATACACCTGGAGGGGCAGGGTCTGGGTGGTGCCCGGGAGGTTGCCGGCGAAGGTGATGGTCGCGCCGAACTCGCCCAGGGCCCGCGCCCAGGTCAGAGCGGCGCCCGCGGCAAGCCCCGGGGCGACCATGGGCAGGGTGACGGTGAAGAAGACCCGCACGGGCGAGGCGCCCAGAGACGCGGCTGTCTCCTCGTAGCGCGGGTGCAGGCCGCCCAGTGCCCCCTCCAGGCTGATGATCAGGAACGGCATCGCGACGAACGTCGCGGCGAGGACCGCGCCGGAGGTGTGGAAGGGCAGCGTGATGCCGAAGGTGTCCTCCAGCCAGGGGCCGAGGAGACCACGTCGGCCGAACGCGAGAAGCAGGGCGACACCGCCGACGGTCGGCGGCAGCACCATGGGCAGGAGCACGAGGGAACGGACGAAGGCCTTGCCGGGGAAGTCGACGCGGGCCAGCAGCCAGGCCAGCGGCACGCCCAGCAGGAGGGAGAGCCCGAGTGCCCAGGCGGAGACGAGCAGCGACAGCCGCAGCGCCTGTGTGGTGCCGGGGCTGGTCAGATGGGAGCCCAGTTCGCTCCAGGACGTGCGTACGAGGATGCCGGCCAGCGGCAGCATCAGGAACACGACGGCGAGCAGCGCGGGAACTGCCAGGGCGAGGGGTGTACGGGCGCCCGGTGGACGGCTGCTGAGCTGCTTCATCGCGTTCCCTGGGCTTGACGTGCCGGCCGGCTACGGCCGCTGGAAGCCCGCGTCCTGGAAGATCTTCTGTGCCTCGGGAGTGGACAGCCAGGAGACGAACGCGGCTGCGGCCTTGCTGTTCTTCGAAGTCTTCAGCGCCGCGGCCGGGTAGGAGGCGATCGCGTTCTGCGTGTCGGGAATCTCGATCGCGTCGACCTTGTCGGTGGCCGAGGCGGCATCCGTCCGGTAGACGAGGCCGGCGTCGGCCTCGCCGAGCCCGACCTTGCTCAGGACGGCGCGGACGTTGGGCTCCTGGGAGACCGGCTTCACGTCGATCTTCTGTGCCGCCAGGATCTGCCTGCTGTAGCGGCCGACGGGGACTTCGGGTGCGGCGAGGACGACCTTGAGCCGGGTGTCGGCGAGGTCCCCGAGGTTCTCGATCCCCTCGGGGTTGCCCTCGCCGGTGGCGATGACGAGGCGGTTCCTGGCAACCACCGTCGCGGTACCCGTGTCCGCCTTCAGGCCGTCCATCGTCCTGGTGTCGGCGGTGACCAGGGCATCGGCGGGCGCGCCCTGCTCGACCTGGGCGGCGAGCTCCTGCGAGCCGGCGAAGGAGAACGTCACCTCGGTCCCGGGGTGCTCCTTCTCGTACGCGGCACCGGCGGTTTTGAAGACGTCGGTGAGCGAGGAGGCGGCGAGCACGGTCAGTTCGGTCTTCGCGGCACCGGAGTCGTTCTGCTCCTCGTCGCTGCCGCATGCGGCCGTCGCGGCGAGCAGTGCCGCGGTCAGGACCGCGGCACTGGCACGGCGTCCTGTGAAGGGGAGGGACATGAGGGTGGGACTCCTTCGGAGGTGGCGGCGGCCTGCCCGGCTGCCGGCCGCCGGTCAGGTGCGGTCGATGTGTACGCTGGTCGATTTCACCCGGGCAGTGGCCTGCATGCCGACCTCAAGTCCCAGCTCCTCCACGGCTTCTCGGGTGAGGAGCGAGACGAGCCGGTGCGGGCCGGCCTGGATGTCGACCTGAGCCGCGACGTCGCCGAGCTTGACCGCGGTGACGATGCCGGGGAAGGCGTTCCGGGCCGAGGTGTAGGGGACCTCTTCCTCGGTGGTTCCGGCCTGGGCGACCTCGATCGAGAACGCGGCCAGATCGCGGCCGTCGATGAGGCGTCGGCCGCCTTCGTCGCGATGGGTGGCGACCCTGCCGGCATCCGCCCAGCGGCGCGCGGTGTCCGGGCTGACGCCGAGCAGACGCGCCGCCTGTCCGATGGTGTAGGACTGCATGTGCCACACCCTAGGTTCGCTGAGCTCGTATTTACAACCTTTTGGGTGAAGCTACATGGCAGATGCGTTCCTCCTTGGAGGAATGGTGTTCCCGTCGGGACGTGTGGGGTGCGGCTGTCAGCAGGACCAGGGCAGCGCCCGGTCCGGTGCTCAGTGCGGCCGCCAGGTGAGCTTGCCGCCGCCCACCCATCGCACCGTGGCGGGGTCATCGAGGTCATGGACCGTGATCCCGGCCGCGACGGCGAGGAAGAGCACGTCCGTCATGGCCGTCGCCCTGCCGACGATTTCCCCGTTGATCTCCACGATGCGGAAGGGCGGATCTCCTGGCTGAACGGCCAGGACCGTGATCGGCGGGTTCGAGGGGTGAGGGTTCGGGCTTTCGGTCATGCACAGATCTGTTCCACGCGGACGCCCGTGATATGCCCCTGAACAGAACTAATGAGCTGTATGCCCGATTTAGTCGTTTTTAGGGATTGATCCCGTCATTCATAAGGGCCATTTCGTGCGGCCTGTGAACTTTCGGCACAGAACAAATCGCCCTTATCGGACTCCGTGACCAGGGTCACCTCCCGCGCCGGCGACGTCGTGAGGCGTCGGCCGGTTCCCTTCTGCGCCAAGAAAATTGGCTGCGCGGTGTGGGGTCGATTACACGAATTTCCGTGAATCGATCTTGTAAATGAATTGTGATCACCAATTCGGGGCTTGTTCCTTTCGGTATTTCTCGCTTACGGTCACCCTCAATCCGGATGGAACGCCGAATCCTGCCGCCGTCCGGGAACCCGACCACTCACGTACGGCAGGAGCGGGGGACCCAGGTAAGCGCCGATCCGGTATCCGGATCGGCTCGGGGTGAAGTCGCATTCACGTGCGGCCGGGCATCTCCAGCCCGAACCCGACAGCTCACTTCGCAGGCGGCGGAGAGGAATTCACCATGCCCGAAAAGGGTAAGCACCGTCGTTCCAGGACCAGTTCGCTGACCCGCGGCATCATCGCCGTGAGCACGGGCGGAGTCGCCCTGGCCCTCCCCGTGATCGGTGCGACCGGAGCCTTCGCGGCACCGGCACAGTCGGTCGCCGTCGAAAAGGCGTCGACGTCGACTGCCGCGTCCGGAAAGGGAATTGCCGCGCAGAAGTCCGCGCCTGTCACCTATTCCGTGATCTTGGGCGATTCTCTTTCCAAGATCGCACGCGGACATTCCGTGAGCGGTGGCTGGCAGGAGCTGTACAAGGACAATCGCGCGGCTGTCGGTGACAACCCCGACCTGATTCGCCCCGGTCTGAAGCTGACCATTGGCGCCAAGGCCGGGAACAAGGCGGCGGACAAGGCCGCAACGGCGAGCAAGGCCGATTCCAAGGCCTCCGGCGCCTCGGACCGTGCCGAGAAGAGCGCCGACCGCGCGGACCGTTCGGAGCGCACGAGCACGCCGGTCGCCGCGAAGGGCGCACCCGCCGCCGCTCCTGCGGCCCAGCCGGCCACGTACACGAACGACCTCGACGGCTGGATCAAGGAGTCGCTGGCGGTCATGGCCGAGCACGGCATCCCCGGCAGCTACGACGGCATCCACCGCAACGTCATGCGTGAGTCCTCGGGCAACCCGATGGCCATCAACAACTGGGACTCGAACGCCGTCGCAGGTATCCCGTCCAAGGGTCTTCTGCAGGTCATCGACCCGACCTTCCAGGCCTACCACGTGGCCGGTACGTCGACGGACAGCTACGACCCGGTCGCCAACATCACGGCCGCGTGCAACTACGCCGCCGACCGGTACGGCTCGATCGACAACGTCTTCGGGGCCTACTGACGCACGGCTGTGTGACAGCGGAGCAACGTCGACGGGTGGTGCGGGTTCGGACGAACCCGCACCACCCGTCGTCCGTTTCCGGCCTCCTGCGCCGGTCCTGCGACTTCAGGTGGTGCAGCACCGCGAGGACCCGACGGCTGTACTCCGTGGTGCTCGGCAGCTCCAGCTTGTCGAACACGGAGCCGCTGCTTCTCGACCGAACTCAGCGACAGGTGCAGCTGCTGCGCGATGGCCGCGTTGGTGCGGCCCTGTGCCAGCTCCAGCTCCTGCAGGACCGTGCGCTCCCGGGGCGTCAGCCCGGCCGGCGGATCGCTGTGGGTACTGCGGAGCACCAACTGCCGTACGACTTCGGGGTCGAGCTCGTCCGGGACCACCCAGGATGTCCACGAGATCGGCCGCCCAGCCGGCAACACCGTCCGCGGGTTCCCGGGGAAGGGCAAGCAGTACGTGATCCATGAGCGGTCTCCCGGCCGACGGCATGAGACGCGCGGGGTCCGCCACGCCTCTCCGGAAACGCCAGGGAGCGCAGCGCTGCGCCGGTACGAGGGTTGCCGTCGTGCTCGGTGCGATTCACCGCACAGGGCGCCCTGCGGGTTCCCGCAGGGTGGAGACGGAGTGCCGGGCCGTCGGGCCGGGGACCGGGCGGACCGCCGCAGCGCCGTTCGACGGGCACGCGGGGAAGACCTATGAGCTGACGGGCCCGCGCCCCGTACGCCCCGGGAACGCGCCGAGGTGCTCGGCGAGTCGGTCCGCTTTCATCGAGCAGACCCGTGACGAGGCACAACCGCAGATGCTGTTGTTCATGCCGGAGTCCGTGGTCGCCACCACGTCGGCCGTCCTCGGTGAGCCCACCCCTGCCGAGCAGCGGATCGGCCCGACATCGAGCAGGTCCTCGGCCTCGCGCCCCGTGGCTTCGCCGACCGGGTACGAGCGCGATGTCGCCGCCTTCCGGCAGTGCGCCTCGGCGCCGGGTGAACCGCGGTGACTGGTCTCGTACAGCTTCGTCGTCCATACTGCCCGCCGTGGAGCAGCGCATAGATTCGAACACCAAGCCCGAGTTCGCCGCGGGAACAGACCCGGCGTACATCCCCGGCCTGACGGCCCCTGCCCCCGCGCGGACGGAGGGGGAAGCGGAGAAGGCGCCGGAGGAGTCCGACGTGCTCGAGGAGAGCGCCGCCGAGGACGATTCCGCGGCTGTCGCCGATGAGGCGGCGGCGCCGCAGGACACGCAGCCGAAGCCTGACGACGCGGAGGTACGGGAGGAGTCCGACGAGGCGCCGGAAGAGACGGAGGCGTCGGAAGAGGCGGATGGCCCGGTCTTCGAGGTCAGCGACCGGCGCGGATCCATCAGGGTGGCCCGCGAGGGTGTCCGGTTCCGGCTGGACGACCAGGAGGCGGAGTTCGACTGGGCGGAGATCGGTGCGGTCGAGGTCAAGACCGCCCGCTTCGGGCGCCGGTTCACCGTCACGGTCCATCTGTCGAGCCGCAGGTGGTTCAACGCCGAGGTCGAGGCCGCTGCCAGGAGCAGTCTCAAGGAGTGGACGGCGGAACTCGACGCTGCCCTGGACACCTACTTCGAAGAGGCCTGACCGCGGCCTTCGGGCCGTGCACCGGGCGGATCACTCGCCCGGCGCGCGGTCCGTTGTCGTGCGGAACGGGCTTCGGCGGCCCCGCCGAGGACTACTGACGGGGTCAGGCGGCGGGGTAGGCCGGGGCCGGGGCCGAGGCCGCCGGCCGCCGCACGGGCGATCGCCAGGCGCTGGACCCGGACCAGCTCGGCCGGCTGCGAACTCTGCGGCAGGACGCCGCCATTCCGGCCGGCCGGCTGTCCCGGTCCCTACAGGGACACGACCGGGCTGCGCGTCCGCTGCTGCTCGCTTGCGTCCGGGCCGGCTAGGGAGGACCGGGCCCAGGTGCAAGAAATCTTTGCGTGCTTGTTCAATTCTGCTGACTACATGGGGAATTCATGCATGAACAAGCATGGTGATGGTGGATCAAGAGGCCGTCGACCAACTGTTTTCGGCCATGCTCAGCGGGTAGTCGGCTCAATCGGGTTCTGTTGCAACCTGGTGGGTATCTGCCGTGAGGCGCGAAGCCGAAGGGGGGTATTCCTTGGAAAGAGCGGAAAGTCCTCCGTGTGTCAGGGGCCGGGTGACCCCGGACGGTCACCGCAGTGCGATGTACCGCAGGACGGAGGGGCGGTTTTGCGTCATTGAACCCTCGAGTTGGCCGAGTTCGAACGCGCGGCCGGATCGCTGTCGGCATAATCGCCCCATGTCGATCACGGGTGGGGACGTCGTTGGCCTCGGCGCGGGCTTGTACGCCTGGCTGCCGCCGAAGCGGGGCTGGGGGCTGGCCAACTGCGGTCTGCTCGTGTCTCCGCGCGGGGCGCTCTGGATCGACACCCCGTACGACCCGGTGCTGGCCGGACAGTTCCTGGCGGAGAGCGAGAAGCGGCTGCCCGACGGGGTGACCATCGACCGTGTGATCGTCACGCACGCCAATGGCGACCACTTCTGGGGCGCCGGTGTGCTTCCGGACGCGGAGATCATCGCGACGCGCGAGGCGCGGGAGCACATCCACTACGAGCCCACCCCGAAGCAGCAGCACGCACTCGTGGCAGGCAGCGATCCGGCCACGCCCCTCGGCGCGTACCTCGGCCGCCACTTCGGTGAGTTCGACTGGTCGGCCACCGAACCCGTGCAGCCGACGACGTACTTCACCGGGGAGCTCGAACTGACTCTGGGGGAGTACGCCGTCCAGGTGTCGGCCCTGCCGCCCGCCCACACCACCGGCGACCTGATCGTCCATCTGCCCGCGCAGAGAACCGTGTTCAGCGGTGACGTCATCTTCTCCTCCACCCCGGAGCAGCCGGGCGATCACCCGGTCCACTGGGCCGGTCCCCTGAGCAATGTGATCGCTGCCTGCGAGCAGGTGCTGGCCACCGGAGCCGAGGTGATCGTGCCCGGCCACGGGCCGGTGCTCGATCGGGCCGGCGTGCGGGAGCACATCGGCTATCTCTCCTACGTACGCGAGCGCGCCCACGCCTTCCACACGGCGGGAGTGCCCGCAACCGAGGCCGCACGCCGCGTGATCGGCGAAGGCCGCTACCCCGTACTGGGCCTGCCCGAGCGGCTGGTGGTGACCATCGGGAGTGAGTACCGGCACCTGGACGGCTCCGAACTGCCCGGCGTCCTGCAGGTGATGTCCGATGTGGCGGCGCTCGCTCACGAGATCGCGCGGGGAACATCCGGCGGCGAGCCGGAGTGACCGTGTGCCGGAGCGACAGCCAGGAGTCCCGCCGCCCCGCGGCGCGCGCCCTTTGCCCGACAAGAGAGACACGGTGACGCTGTGGTGGCATGGATCGTGGCGCTGGTAGCCGTCATCACGGCGGTAACGGCCGGCGTACGGGCTCATCAGGCGGGCCGCGACGCCTACGGGGCTTTTGCGCGCGCCGAACTGGCCGACCGTCAGGCAAGGGCGGCCGAGGCCCGCACACTGGCCCTCACCGAGGAGATTCGCCAGCTGGCCGAGAAACGGATACCCGCCGCGGCGACCGCCCTCTCCCACTCGACCGCAGCGGTCCCCGGACTGCGGGAGGCGGCCGGGATCGAGGGCGACGCCGCGCGTCTGCTGACCGAGGCCGTACAGGCCGCGCGTACCGCGGTCATGGAGGAGCGAGGGCGCGTCGACGCGGCCGCCCGGTCGGCCATGAGGGGCACGTCCGCCAAGATCCAGTCGCTGCTCAACCAGTCGCAGCACCTGCTGCAGGAGCTCCAGCACGAGTACGACGATCCGCGGATCCTGCAGCTCGACTTCCGTAACGAACTGGCGCTGCGCCGCACCCAGGCCACCGCCGTGCTCTGCGACGCCTGGCCGGGGCTCGCCCGGCAGAACTCCTCGCTCGTCGAGGTCGTTCTCGGCGCCCAGTCCCGGGTCCCGGGCTACGAGCGGATCAAGGTCGCCAACCATCTGCGCCAGGAGCGGCTCGCGCTGGTCGCCCGGGCCGCCGAACCCCTCGCGATCGCACTCGCGGAACTGCTGGCCAACGCGACGGCGTACTCGCACCCGGACACCGAGGTGCCTGTGACGGTCCAGCAGACGGCGGGGCGGGGCGCCCTGGTCCTCGTCGACGACGCCGGAATCGGCATGGACGACGACGCGCTGAAACGGGCCCGCGCACTGCTGGCAGGGCCCTCGGAGGTGCTGCTGACCGAGCTGGGGGATCCGCCGCAGACCGGATTCGCCGTGGTGGGACGGCTCGTAGCGCGGTACGGCTTCAGCTGCCACATCGAGTCGTCGCCGTACGGGGGCATGCGCACGATGCTGCGCATTCCTGCCCATCTGCTGACCGTGATCGACGACGACCGCACCCTGTCCGTGCTCGCGCCGAAGCCGGTGCACGCGCGGGCGGTCGCGGCCGGTGCGGGTGCCGGTGACACGGCCGGCAGCACGGACCGCAGCCCGGCAAGCGACGAGGCCGGCACCGAGGACGATTCCGCCACCCCCGCGGCCTTTCCGGACGAGCGCCCCTCCGAGCTGCCCAGTCGGCGCCGTAGGAACCGCCGGACGTCTTCCCCGGACCCTGCCACGGCCGCACCGGACGCGGCGGACGAGCCCGTGCTCCGTACGCCCGAACAGGCAGGAGCATCCTGGACCGCGCTCCAGCAGGGCACCGTCAGCGGCAGGAAAGCGCCGGCAGCCGCAGAACCCACCGGAGCCGCAGAACCTTCCGCAGCCCCGGCACGCTCAGCATCCTCATCGGACGACCAAGGAGACGACGAGACGTGAGCACCACTCCCACCACCGGTGATCTCGCCTGGGTGCTGACCCCGCTGCTGGAACTGCCCGGCGTCCAGCACGCCGTGGTCGCCACCGGCGACGGGCTCGTCGAGGGCGCTTCGCCCGGCCTGGACCGTGCGTCCGCCGAGCGCGTCGCCGCGATGACGGCCACCATGCACGCGGCCGCCCGTGCCTTCACCACCGCCTTCACCGAGGCGGAGTCCCCACGGCTGGCGCAGACGGTCGTGGAGTCCGAACTGGGCTTCGCCATCGTCGTACCCGCGGGCAGGAACACCACCCTCGCCCTGTTCGCGGCCCCCGACGCACACCTGGGCAACATCGCTTACCAGATGCAGGTCCAGGTAACCGCGCTGACCCGGGCGATGCACGCCCCCACCCGCCTGCCGGACGCTGCCACCCGGCCATGACCCCCGGCCCAGGACGCCGCCTGATTCCCGCGTATCTGGTCACCGGTGGCCGCTCCACGCCCACCGGTCCCGCTCTCGACCGGCTCGCCGTGCTCGTCCGTACGGATGCGGCTCTGCCGCCGGGCACCGGTTCCGAGCAGCGCAGACTGTGCGAACTCCTGGAGCCGGGAGCTCTCACCGTCATCGAGTGCGCCGCACATCTGGACCTTCCGGCCAGCGCCACGGTCTTCCTGGCCACGGACCTGGTGGCCACCGGACATCTGCACGCTCGACCACCGATCCCCAGCGCCGGTGAGATCGACCGTTCGCTCGTCGAGAGGCTGCTCGTTGGACTCCGTTCCCTCCACTGACCGGGGCGGCATCGGCTACCTGCCGAGTGCTGCCGAGACCCTGATGAAACTTGTCGTCACGGGTCCCTTCGGCGTGGGCAAGACAACCCTGATCCGTACCCTGTCGGAGATTCCGACCCTGCACACGGAAGAGGCGATGACGCAGTCCAGCACCGGGCTGGACGACACCGCCGGGCTTCCGGACAAGACCACGACCACGGTCGCCATCGACTTCGGACGGCTGACCGTCCAGGACGATCTGGTGCTCTACATGTTCGGCACCCCGGGCCAGGAGCGCTTCTTCCCTCTCTGGGAGGACATCGCGCGCGGCGCCCTCGGTGCCCTCGTGATGGTGGACACCCGCCGTCTCAAGGACTCCTTCGCCGTCATGGACATGGTGGAGGAGCAGGGGCTGCCGTACGCCGTGGCCGTGAACTGTTTCCCCGACGCCCCCGTCCACACCGACGAGGTCCTGCGCCAGCATCTCGACCTCGCACCGGGCACCCCGCTCGTACAGTGCGACGCCCGCGAACGACGCGGCAGCATCAACGCCCTGATCGCCCTCGCCGAACATGCGCTGACCTGCCTGCCCCAGTCCCAGGACCCGTCATGACCGCGTACACACCGGGCACAGTGCCCGCAGCCCGCACCTCTCCCTACGAGCCGCTCGAGCTGTACGGACCGGGCTTCGCCGCCGATCCGCACGGCCACTACCGTGAACTGCGCGCCCAGGGGCCGCTGGCCCGGGTCCGTATCGCTCCCGGAATCGACGCCCTGCTGGTCACGGACTACCAGGCCGCCGTCGACCTGCTGCGCGACACCGACACGTTCACCAAGGACCCGCGCGCCTGGCAGGCAGGTGTGCCGGCCGACTCGCCGGTCCTGCCCGTGCTCGGCTACCGGCCCACCGCGCTCTTCTCCGACGGCTCCGTCCATGCCCGGTACCGCGACGCGATCAACGACACCCTCGCCCTGATCGAGCCGCATCTGCTGAGGACGGAGGTGGCCCGGGTCGCCCAACAGCTCATCGGCGCCTTCTCGGCCACCGGCAGCGGTGATCTCATCGCCCAGTACGCCAGACCTCTCCCCCTGCACATCTTCACCGCCTCTTTCGGGGTGCCGCCGAAGGACAGCGAGAGGATCGTCCACGGCATCGCCGCAATGATGAACTCCGCCGAGGGTGCGGCAGCGGCGTACGCCGACCTCGTCGGCGTCGTGACCGGCCTCGTGGCCGACCGGCGTGCGCGGCCGGGGCACGACCTCACGTCGTATCTGCTCGCGCATCCGGCAGCCCTGGACGACAACGAAGCAGTGCGACAGATCACACTGATCATGAGCGCCGGCCACGATCCGACGACCAATCTGATCGGCAACGCACTGCTCCACATGCTCGGCGACACCGGGCACACCGGATCCCTGCGCGGCGGTGCGACGACCGCCCAGGAAGCGATCAACGAAGTGCTGTGGCGGGACCCGCCGATGGCCAACCTGGGGGCCCACTACCCGCGGCACGACACCGAGTTCCACGGTGTTCCGCTCCGCGCGGGGCAACTGGTCATGGTCTCCTTCGCAGCCGCCAACACGCAGTCACTGCCTGCTCTTTCGGATGTCGCTGTGCGTTCTGGAACGGGTGCCCATCTCGCCTGGTCGACGGGGCCGCACCGGTGCCCGGCGAAGCAGCCCGCGCTACTGATGGCGATGACCGCGATCGAGCAGCTCACCAGCCAGCTCTGCGACCTCGAACTGGCTGTCGATGCCACCGAGCTGATCTGGCGACCGGGTCCCTTCCACCGTGCGCCGGCTCATCTCCCGGTCCGTTTCACCCCTCTCGACACCCTCCCCGAGGCGGACACCCGTACGGCGCAGGACGGTGTCGATCACGCCGCGACCCGTGTCGGTGGTACGCCGAACGGGTGAGGGGCGAGAGAATTGCCCGATGAACAGCGAGCGCAGCCGGCGCACAGCCAACCGGCTTACGGACGGGGTGGTTCTGTGAGCAGGTACGACAGGTACGACAGATACGACGCCACCGACGAACAGTGGGAAGGGCTCGCCCAGGTCGTACCGCTGAGGGGGCGTAACGAATGGCCCTCCCGGGTCGACCACCGTTCGGTCCCGGACCAGCGGGACTCGGTCGAGCAGCGTCGGCTGGTCGTACTGAGGGTCCAGGTGTTCGCGGACGCGCGCGAGGTGGCCGAGTACCTGGTGGCGCAGATTCCGGTGCTCCTCGATCTGACCGGCGCCGAGACCGACGTGGCCAAGCGGATTCTGGACTTCAGCAGCGGCGTGGTCTTCGGACTGGGCAGCGGGATGCACCGCGTCGACCGCAACGTCTTTCTGCTCGCGCCCGTCGGCATGGAGGTCGAGGGCGTCACCGCGGCGGGCGTCCCTCAAACGTAGGAAGGTCGTGCGGGCGGAACGGTTCGCCGGTCGGCGGCGTGCGTACGGTCCGTTCATGACTGTGATCTCCACGGGGGCCACCACCCCGACGCGGACCGGTGTGCCGGCCCGTCCCGCCCGCCCCTTCGTCAGCGAACTGAGGCTTGCCGCCTTCGCCTCGTACCGCCGTGCAGTGATTCCCCTCGGCCCGGTCACCCTGCTGACCGGGGCGAGCGGCAGCGGGAAGACGACTGCCCTGCGCGCGTACGAGGCACTGGCGCGGCTCGCTTCCGGCGACCCGCTGGAGGAGGTCTTCCCGGACCCAGGGGCCTGGGTGCCCGAACGGGCCGGGGCGGATGCGCAGGGACGGCGGGGATTCAGGCTCGGGTGCACCGTGGAGGGCCCGGCCGGTCCGGTGAGACTGGACCTCGCCGTCCAGGCCGAGCCCACCCTCCGCATGGTCGGCGAGCGGCTCATGGACGGCGGCGAGACGCTGCTGACCACGGCTCTGCGGGATCCGGGGCGCTCCACCGTCCAGGCGGCCTGGCACACCGCGGGCGTGGTCCCCGTGACGCGGGCCCCGTTCCCCGACGACCGGCTCGGTACGGCGCTGCTGCCGCTGCGGGTCGCGGGAACCACGGACGGGCAGTTACGGGTACTGGCCGCCGCCGAGCAGGTGGTGGTGGCACTGCGGTCGGCCTTCGCCTGCGACCCGCAGCCGCATCGGATGCGTGCGGCGGTGCCGGTCGGGGAAGGGCGGCTGAGGTCCTGCTGCGACAACCTCGCCGAGGTGCTCCACCGCACACACACCCAGTGCGCTCAACGGCATGCCCGGCTGGTCGCCACCGCGGACACCGGGTGTGCGGGACCGGTGACGGGACTGACCGTCGAACGTCTCGCGGGCGGAGCCGTGCAGGCGAGGGCGGAGCGCGGAGCCGGGTACAGCACGCCCGTGGGCCGTCTCGGCGACGGTGAGCTCAGGTATCTGGCATTCGCCCTCGTGCTGCTGACCGGTCCTCATGTGCTGGTGGTGGATCCGGCGGCGGAGGTGCCGTCGGCCATGCAGGCGCTCACGGTCCTGGCCGACGGGCTCGACCGGAGCCTGGATGCGCGGCAGACGCGTGAGCTGCTGGCGCTGGCGGCCTCGATCTGCGCGGACGGGCACATCCGGCTGCTGGGCACCGTCACGGAAGCAACCGCGGCACCGGCCCGTGGGACGGTGGGTGTGACAGTGGTAGACCTGGCACCGTGACGGAACTCGATGTAGCTGAACTGCAGCGCCGACTGGTCGACTTCGCGGCGGCACGGGCCTGGCAGCAGTACCACACCCCGAAGAACCTGGCGGTCGCGCTGAGCGTCGAGGCCTCCGAACTCGTCGAGATCTTCCAGTGGCTCACACCGGAGCAGTCGGCGCGGGTGATGGAGGATCCCGGTACGGCGCACCGGGTCGCGGACGAGGTCGCGGACGTTCTGGCCTATCTGCTGCAGTTCTGCGAAGTGCTCGGTGTCGACCCGCTGGCGGCGTTGGCGGCCAAGATCGACCGGAACGAGCTGCGCTTCCCGGCGCCGAAACCCACTGAACTCCACGATCGTCACTCTTCGGAGTGATCGACTTGTTCACAGTCGACTTCCTGTCCACAGATTTCCGATTTCCTCTAGCTTTCCGGTGCCGTTCACTTCACTGTGGGTAATGAAAGAGGTGAGCGGGTTTTCGCAACGACGGGGGAATCACATGGAAGCGGAGCGGCTTATCGAGGCCGGACGGCGAGCTCTGGCGGCGAGCCGGGGGACACCGGCCATCATGGCGGAGGCCTGGCAGGCGCAGGCTCTCGCCCGGACGGTGGGCGGACAGCTGGTGCGCTGCGGACCGGCGGAGTTACGGACCGAGGCGCGCGGGCTCAGCGAGATCGGCGGACGGGGCGCCGCGGTGCTCGACCACCCGATGGTCCCGGCCGGGGCTGCACGGGCGGCGCAGCTCTCCGAAGTGGCCGATGTGTCAGCGACCTTGAGCGCACTCGGGCTGTTGCTCGGCGATGTGGGCATCGCGTTGGTCGGCGTTGCCTGCGACACGGAGGAGGACGGGCTCTATTGGCAGTGCATCGAGGCGATAGATGCCGTCGACGAGTCGATCGACCATGTGTACGGAATGCTCAGACGGCTCGCCGAACAGGAGCAGGAGCGGGAACAGGCGCAGGGCCGGGAGCGTGACGGTCCGTACGGAGTGATCCGCGGGCCGGCCGGCTTCGTGGCCGGCCAGTCGTGAGCCGGACCCGAAGGTGCAGGATGGAGGTATGGATCTTCGAATCTTCACCGAGCCCCAGCAAGGGGCCGACTACGACACCCTGCTCACTGTCGCCAAGGCCGCCGAGGACCTCGGCTTCGACGCCTTCTACCGCTCGGACCACTATCTGCGCATGGGTTCCGGGGACGGGCTGCCCGGACCGACCGACGCCTGGATCACCCTGGCAGGTCTGGCCCGCGAAACGAAGCGGATCCGGCTCGGCACGCTGATGACGGCAGGCACCTTCCGGCTGCCCGGAGTGCTGGCCATCCAGGTGGCGCAGGTCGACCAGATGTCCGGCGGCCGGGTCGAGCTGGGCCTGGGCGCGGGCTGGTTCGAGGCGGAGCACAAGGCGTACGGCATTCCGTACCCGAAGGAGAAGTTCGGCCGGCTGGAGGAGCAGCTGGCGATCGTCACCGGTCTGTGGGGGACCGAGGTCGGCAAGACCTTCAACTACGACGGCACGTACTACCAGCTCACCGACTCACCTGCGCTTCCCAAGCCGGCCCAGGCGAAGGTGCCGGTCCTGATCGGCGGGCACGGTGCGGTCCGCACCCCGAGGCTGGCCGCACAGTACGCGGACGAGTTCAACATCCCCTTCGCGTCGATCGAGGACAGTGAGAAGCAGTTCGGCCGCGTCAGGGCGGCGGCCACGGCGGCCGGCCGTGCCCCGGACGACCTGGTGTACTCCAACGCCCTGGTGGTCTGCGCCGGGAAGAACGACGCGGAGGTGGCGCGACGGGCGTCCGCGATCGGCAGGGACGTCGAGGACCTCAAGGCGAACGGCCTGGCGGGCTCGCCCGACCAGGTGGTCGACAAGATCGGCCAGTACGCCGCGATCGGAGCATCCCGCATCTATCTGCAGATCCTTGACCTGCACGACCTGGAACATCTGGAACTGATCTCGTCGCAGGTCCAGGCCCAGCTGAGCTGAGAGGAAGGAGTAGCTGTGCAATCCGCCCGGACTTCCCACGAGCCGCCCGGCCGTACGCTCGGCGACGCGCTCGCCGACAGCACTGTTCTGCTGGACGGAGGTCTCTCCAACCAGCTGGCGGCGCAGGGGTGCGATCTGTCCGACACGCTGTGGTCGGCCCGGCTCCTGGCCGATGCACCCCAGCAGATCGAGGCCGCCCACGCGGCCTATGTGCGGGCGGGTGCACAGGTGCTCATCACCGCCAGCTATCAGGCGACGTTCGAAGGGTTCGGGCGTCGCGGGATCGGGCGGGACCGGGCCGCGGAGCTGATGGCCGGCAGCGTGGAGCTGGCACGCCGGGCCGGGGCCGGGACCCGGCGGGAGGTCTGGGTCGCCGCCTCGGTCGGACCGTACGGGGCGATGCTCGCGGACGGCAGCGAGTACCGGGGCCGCTACGGGCTGAGCGTCCGCGAGCTGGAGCGCTTCCACCGCCCCAGGGTGGAGACACTGGCTGCGGCGGGCCCAGATGTGCTGGCTCTGGAGACGGTACCGGACATCGACGAGGCCGAGGCGATGCTGCGGGCGGTTCATGAGTGCCCCGTTCCCGTCTGGCTCTCCTACAGCGTGGCGGGTGACCGGACCAGGGCGGGTCAGCCGCTCGAGGAGGCGTTCGGGCTCGCCGCGGGCAACGACCGGGTGGTGGCCGTCGGGGTCAACTGCTGCGATCCGGCAGACGCGGACCGTGCGGTGGAGGTGGCGGCGGCCGTGACCGGGAAGCCTGTCGTCGTCTACCCGAACAGCGGCGAGGAGTGGGATGCCGCAGGCCGGAGGTGGACCGGGGAAGGCACCTTCGACCCGGGGCGGGTGCGGGACTGGCAGCGGGCCGGCGCCCGGCTGATCGGGGGCTGCTGCCGGGTCGGCCCGTCCGAGATCGCCGAGCTGGCCGCTCTGCAAGGACTGATCAGACCCTGAAAATGCCTGGTAGGGGATGGGGTGCAGGGCCATACTCGGACGGGTGTTCCTGACTATCAGCACGACCGGCACCCCTGAGCGTCCCGCCACCGATCTCGGCTTTCTGCTGCACAAGCATCCCGAGAAGGCGCAGACGTTCTCCACCTCGCACGGCACCGCGCATGTCTTCTACCCCGAGGCATCCTTGGAGCGCTGCACGGCCGCGCTCCTGCTGGAGGTGGATCCGGTGGCGCTGGTGCGGCGCGGCAAGGGCAAGGGCCGGGGTGGCGCCCCCGACGCGGCGCTCGCGCAGTACGTCAACGACCGGCCGTACGCGGCGTCGTCCCTGCTCTCGGTAGCCATGACGACGGTGTTCAAGTCCGCGCTGAACGGGGTGTGCCGCGCCATGCCCGAGCGGGTCCAGGAGTCCCTGCCGCTGCGCATCGAAGTGCCCGCGCTGCCGGCACGGGGCGGCGTCGAACTGGTGCACAAGCTCTTCGGGCCGCTCGGCTGGAGGAGCGTGGAGGCCGTGGCCGTACCGCTGGACGAGAAGTTCCCGGAGTGGGGCGACTCGCGCTACGTCCGGCTCGTGCTGGAGGGGGAGTTGCGGCTCGCGGACGCGCTGCGCCAGCTCTATGTGCTGTTGCCGGTGCTCGACGACGCCAAGCACTACTGGGTCGCGCCCGACGAGGTGGACAAGCTGTTGCGGGCGGGCGAGGGCTGGCTGGCCGAGCACCCCGAGCAGCGGCTGATCACCAGCCGCTATCTCTCCCGCCGCTGGGGCCTGACCCGGCAGGCGATGGAACGGCTCGAACTGGTACGGCTCGCCGAGTCGGACGACCTGGAGGTGGAGAGCGTCGACAACGCCGTGGACGAGACCACCGACACCGAGGAGAAGCCGGTGCCGCTCGCCGAGCAGCGCCGTGCGGCGATCCTGGAGGCACTGCGCGCCGCCGGGGCGAGCCGAGTGCTTGACCTGGGCTGTGGACAGGGCCAGTTGGTGCAGGCGCTGCTCAAGGACGTGCGTTTCACGGAGATCGTCGGGGTCGATGTGTCGATGCGTGCCCTGACGATCGCCTCACGCAGGCTGAAGCTGGACCGGATGGGGGAGCGGCAGGCCGGGCGGGTCACGCTCCGGCAGGGCGCACTCACGTACACCGACAAGCAGCTGAAGGGGTATGACGCGGCGGTGCTCAGCGAGGTGATCGAGCACCTCGACCTGCCGCGGCTGCCGGCGCTGGAGTACGCGGTGTTCGGTTCGGCGCGGCCGCAGACCGTGCTCGTGACCACGCCGAACGTCGAGTACAACGTTCGCTGGGAGACGCTCCCGGCCGGACATGTGCGCCACGGCGACCACCGTTTCGAATGGACCAGGGAGGAATTCCGGGACTGGGCGCGGCAGGTGGCCGAGCGCCACGGCTACGGCGTCGCGTTCGTACCTGTGGGGCCGGACGACCCCGAAGTGGGGCCGCCCACACAGATGGCCGTGTTCACGATGTCCGTGGCGAACGAATCGGCCGACGAGAAGACGGACGAGATGACGAAGGAGGCGAAGGCCGCATGACCAGTACCTCTCGCACGCTGCCGGTGACCGACCTCTCTCTCGTCGTGCTCATCGGCGCCAGCGGATCGGGCAAGTCCACCTTCGCCCGCAAGCACTTCAAGCCCACCGAGATCGTCTCCTCGGACTTCTGCCGTGGCCTCGTCGCCGACGACGAGAACGACCAGAGCGCGAGCCGTGACGCCTTCGACGTCCTGCACTACATCGCGGGCAAGCGCCTCGCCGCCGGGCGGCTCACCGTCGTCGACGCCACCAACGTGCAGTCCGAGAGCCGCAAGCAGCTCGTGCAGCTGGCCAGGGAGTACGACGTGCTGCCCATCGCCATCGTGCTCGACCTGCCGGAGGAGGTCTGCCTCGCGCGCAACGCGACCCGCCCCGACCGCGCGGACATGCCCCGCCATGTCGTCCAGCGCCACCGACGCGAGCTGCGCCGCTCGCTGCGCGGGCTGGAGCGCGAGGGCTTCCGCAAGGTGCATGTCCTGCGTACCGAGGAGGAGGCCGAGAGCGCCGAGGTCGTCCTGGAGCGCCGCTACAACGACCTCCGTCACCTCACGGGTCCCTTCGACATCATCGGCGACATCCACGGTTGCAGCTCCGAGCTGGAGTCCCTGCTCGGCAAGCTCGGATACACCGACGGCGCGCACCCCGACGGGCGCACTGCGGTGTTCGTCGGCGACCTCGTCGACCGCGGTCCTGACAGCCCCGGCGTGCTGCGCCGCGTCATGTCCATGGTGTCGGCGGGCAACGCCCTGTGCGTCCCGGGCAACCACGAGAACAAGCTCGGCCGCTACCTCAAGGGAAGGCAGGTCCAGGTCAGATACGGCCTCGCCGAGACCATCGAGCAGCTGGAGCGGGAGGACGCCGAGGACCCGGAATTCCGGGAGCGGGTCAAGGAATTCATCGACGGGCTGGTCAGCCACTACGTCCTGGACGGCGGCAAGCTGGTCGTCTGCCACGCGGGCCTGCCCGAGAAGTACCACGGGCGCACCTCGGGGCGGGTCCGTTCGCATGCGTTGTACGGGGACACGACCGGCGAGACCGACGAGTTCGGCCTGCCCGTGCGCTACCCGTGGGCAGAGGACTACCGCGGCCGTGCGGCCGTGGTCTACGGCCACACCCCGGTGCCCACCACCTCCTGGGTCAACAACACCCTGTGCCTGGACACCGGAGCGGTCTTCGGCGGGAAGATGACCGCGCTGCGCTGGCCGGAGCGCGAGATCGTCGACGTACCGGCCGAGCAGGTCTGGTACGAGCCGGTGAAGCCGCTGACCACCGAGGCGCCCGGAGGCAGGGAGGGGCGCCCGCTCGACCTCGCCGATGTGCAGGGCCGCCGCATCGTGGAGACCCGGCACATAGGCCGTATCGCGGTGCGCGAGGAGAACGCGGCGGCGGCCCTCGAGGTGATGAGCCGGTTCGCCGTCGACCCGAGACTGCTGGCCTACCTCCCGCCGACGATGGCCCCGACCGCGACCTCCCACAAGGAGGGCTTCCTCGAGCATCCGGCCGAGGCCTTCGCGCAGTACCGGGCGGACGGCGTCACCAAGGTCGTCTGCGAGGAGAAGCACATGGGCTCGCGTGCGGTTGCCCTGGTCTGCCGCGACGCGGACACGGCCCGTGAGCGCTTCGGCGTCGGGGGCACCTCCCACGCCTTCGGCTCCGGGGGAGGCCCCACCGGGGCGCTGCACACCCGCACCGGCCGGCCGTTCCTGGACGACGTGGCGCTCACCGAGGTGATCCTCGGCAGGCTGCGCACGGCCGTCACCGCCGCCGGGCTCTGGGAGGAGTGGCACACGGACTGGGTTCTGCTGGACGCCGAGCTGATGCCCTGGTCCCTCAAGGCGGCCGGGCTGCTGCGCTCGCAGTATGCGGCGGTGGGCGCCGCATCGGGTGCGGTCCTTCCCGTGGCGGGCGACGCCCTGGCCGCGGCGGCTGCCCGCGGTGTGGACGTCGGGGCTCTTGCCGGACGCCAGCAGGAGCGGGCCGCGGACGCCGCGGCCTTCACCGAGGCCTACCGCCGCTACTGCTGGAGCACCGAGGGGCTCGACGGTGTCCGCCTCGCACCGTTCCAGATCCTTGCCGTGCAGGGCCGCTCGCTGGCCTCCGTACCGCACGACGAGCAGCTGGCGTGGCTGGACCGGCTGGTCGAGCACGACCCGACCGGGCTGCTCCAGGTCACCCGGCGCCTCGTCGTCGACACCGGCGACGAGGACTCCGTGCGCTCCGGCACCGACTGGTGGCTGGAGATGACGGGGCGCGGCGGCGAAGGCATGGTCGTCAAGCCGCTCGGCGCGCTCGTACGGGACGGGAAGGAGCGGCTCGTCCAGCCGGGCATCAAGGTCCGTGGCCGGGAGTACCTGCGGATCATCTACGGCCCCGAGTACACGCGTCCGGAGAATCTGGACCGGCTGCGTTCGCGGTTCCTCGGCCACAAGCGGTCGCTGGCCCTGCGGGAGTACGCCCTCGGCCTGGAGGCACTGGACCGGCTGGCCGACGGAGAGCCCCTGTGGAGGATCCACGAGGCGGTCTTCGCGGTACTGGCCCTGGAGTCCGAGCCGGTCGACCCCCGGCTGTAGCTCCCGGGCACGACCGGGAAACGGTTGGCGATTCGCAGGGTGAACGGTGCTCCGCGCGGTGAGGATGGAGGCATGGGATTCCATGTCGATTCCGAGGCCGGGCGGCTGCGCCGCGTCATCCTGCACCGCCCCGATCTGGAGCTGAAGCGGCTCACCCCCAGCAACAAGGACGCGCTCCTGTTCGACGACGTGCTGTGGGTGCGCCGCGCCAGGGAGGAGCACGACGGCTTCGCCGATGTGCTGCGCGACCGTGGCGTGGAGGTCCACTTCTTCGGTGATCTGCTCCGTGAGTCCCTCGACATCCCGGTGGCGCGGCGGCTCGTGCTCGACCGGGTTTTCGAGGAGAAGGAGTACGGGCCCCTCGCCACCGAGCATCTGCGCGCCGCATTCGAGGAGCTGTCCGCCGCCGAGCTGACCGAGGCGCTGGTCGGCGGGATGACCAAGCGGGAGTTCCTGGAGCGGCACGCCGAGCCGACGTCCGTCCGCTTCCATGTCATGGACCTGGACGACTTCCTCCTCAACCCCCTGCCCAACCACCTCTTCACCCGCGACACCTCGGCATGGATCTACGACGGGGTGTCCATCAACGCGATGCGCTGGCCGGCCAGGCAGCGCGAGACCGTGCACTTCGAGGCCATCTACCGGCACCATCCGCTGTTCACCGGCCCGGAGGCAGGCGTCTTCCACCACTGGTCCGAGGGACAGCACGACTACCCGTCCACCATCGAGGGCGGCGACGTCCTCGTGATCGGCCGGGGCGCCGTCCTGATCGGGATGAGCGAGCGCACCACTCCGCAGGCCGTGGAGATGCTCGCCAGGGGTCTCTTCGACGCCGGGTCGGCCCGGACGATCGTGGCGCTCGACATGCCCAAGCGTCGCGCGTTCATGCACCTCGACACGGTGATGACGATGATCGACGGGGACACGTTCACTCAGTACGCCGGGCTGGGGATGCTCCGTTCCTACACGATCGAGCCGGGCAGCGGCCCCCGTGAGCTGAAGGTCACCGACCATCCGCCCGAGCACATGCACCGGGCCATCGCCGCCGCGCTGGGCCTGGACACGATCCGGGTGCTGACCGCCACCCAGGACGTCCATGCGGCCCAGCGTGAGCAGTGGGACGACGGCTGCAATGTGCTGGCCGTGGAACCCGGGGTCGTCGTCGCGTACGAGCGCAATGCCACCACCAACACCCATCTGCGCAAGGAGGGCATCGAGGTCATCGAGATCCGCGGCAGTGAGCTGGGGCGCGGCAGGGGCGGTCCGCGCTGCATGAGCTGTCCGGTGGTGCGCGACCCGGTGTGAGCCGCCCGGAGGCGCGCGCGACCCCTGTGAGACCCCACCGCTCTGTATATCAATGCGGAGTCTCGTATAGACTTCCAGGGTTCTGTACACGTGCCCTCAGCCCGACCCGGGAGCAGTCACCATGGCCATAGACCTCGCAGGCCGCCACTTCATCAAGGAGCTGGATTTCACGGCCGAGGAGTTCCGCGGCCTGATCGCCCTGGCTGCCGAGCTCAAGGCCGCCAAGAAGGCGGGCGAGGAGGTGCAGCGGCTGCGTGGGAAGAACATTGCGCTGATCTTCGAGAAGACCTCGACCCGCACCCGTTGCGCCTTCGAGGTGGCCGCCGCCGACCAGGGCGCCTCTACGACGTACCTCGATCCCTCCGGCTCCCAGATGGGCCACAAGGAGTCGGTCAAGGACACTGCTCGAGTGCTCGGCCGGATGTTCGACGGCATCGAGTTCCGCGGCGACAGTCAGGAGTCGGTCGAGGAGCTGGCGGCGCATGGCGGTGTCCCTGTCTTCAACGGGCTCACCGACGACTGGCACCCCACCCAGATGCTCGCCGACATCCTCACGATGACCGAGCACAGCGAGAAGCCGCTGGAGCAGCTGTGCTTCGCCTACCTCGGTGACGCCCGCTTCAACATGGGCAACTCCTACCTGATCACCGGCGCCCTGCTCGGTATGGACGTCCGGATCGTCGCGCCCGAGGCCTACTGGCCCGCCCGGGAGATCGTGGAGCAGGCCAACAAGCTCGCGGAGTCCAGCGGTGCGCGCATCACCCTCACCGAGGACGTCGCCGAAGGTGTCCGTGGCGCCGACTTCGTCGCCACCGATGTCTGGGTCTCCATGGGTGAGCCCAAGGAGGTCTGGGACGAGCGGATCGCAGCGCTCGCGCCGTACTCCGTGACCATGGACGTCCTGCGGGCCAGCGGCAACGACGGCGTCAAGTTCCTGCACTGTCTCCCGGCCTACCACGACCTCGGTACGAAGGTGGCCAGGGAGATCCACGAGCGCCACGGCCTCACCGCGCTGGAGGTCACCGAGGAGGTCTTCGAGTCCGGGCACTCCGTCGTCTTCGACGAGGCCGAGAACCGGATGCACACGATCAAGGCCGTCCTCGTGGCCACCCTGGCCGGCCAGGGGTGGAACGCATGAGCATGCACCCGATTGGGTGAACATGCGTGGTAGCGCCTACGATGGTGCTACTTGGTGGGGTTCGGGCTCGCACGCTCGAACCCCATTTCTGTGGGCTTGGACCGAGCTCTCCCCACAGGCTCTCCGGTCCTCCCCGCAGGCTCCCGGGTCCTTCCCGCAGGCTCCCGGCCCCCCCTCGCAGGCGCCCCACGCTTCACGCTCCACGAGAGAAGAGAACGTCCCCCCATGAGTGCCGTCCCCTCCCCCCGGACACCCCTGAGCCCGCCACGATCGAGCCGGGCGCGTATCAAGAGCCCCGACCTGCTGGTCGCCGAGTCCGGTGCCGACCTGGAGGGGCACGGCCTCCGGCGCACCATGGGGCTGTTCCAGCTCGTGTGCTTCGGGGTCGGTGCGATCGTCGGCACAGGGATCTTCGTCGGCCTGTCCGACAGCGTCGCCGAAGCGGGCCCCGCGGTGGTGGTCTCCTTCGTCCTTGCCGCGATCACCTGCATCTTCACCGCCTTCTCCTTCGCCGAGCTCGGTGGCGCCATCCCGGTCTCCGGCAGCTCGTACTCGTTCGCCTACGCCGCGCTGGGGGAGCGCACCGCGTTCCTCGTGGGCTGGTGCCTGCTGCTGGAGTACGGCGTCTCGGTCTCGGCGGTCGCGGTCGGCTGGAGCCAGTACGTCAACGAGCTGCTGAACAGCATCTTCGGCTGGGAACTGCCGGCCGCCCTCTCCTCGGGGCCCGCGGACGGGGGAGTGGTCAACCTGCCGGCGGTCGTCGTGATCATGATGGCCGCCACCCTGCTGGTGCGCGGCATCAGGGAGAGCGCGGGGGCCACGGCCGCGATGGCGGTTCTCAAGCTCGGCATCCTGGTCGCGTTCTGCGTGATCGCCTTCACCGCGTTCGAGGACGGAAACCTCTCCCCGTTCGCTCCCGAAGGCGTGGCCGGGGTCACCGCCGGTGCGTCGCTGGCGTTCTTCTCGTACATCGGCTTCGACGCCATCACCACCGCGGGCGAGGAGGTCAAGAACCCCCGGCGGAACATCCCGATCGCGATCATGATCTGCATCGGCCTCGTCACGCTGCTCTACTGCGCGGTCGCCCTCGGGGCCATCGGCGCCCTGGGTGCGGACGCCGTGTCCGACAAGCCGGCCGCGCTCTCGCTGGTCGTCGACCAGGTCACAGGCTCCACGGTCGGCGGCGGGATCATCGCCTTCGGAGCGGTCGTCGCGATCGCGTCGGTCGTGCTCGCGGTGATGTACGGGCAGACCCGGATCCTGCTGTCGATGTCCCGTGACGGGCTGATCCCCCGGGTCTTCGAGCGCGTCTCGCCCCGGACGCACACGCCGGTGGCCAACACCTGGATCGTGGCGGCTCTCTTCGCGGTTCCGGCGGCCTTCTCGTCGCTCGACGTCGTGGTGAACCTGACGACGATCGGCACCCTGGCCGTCATGGCGGTGGTGAACGTCGCGGTGATTGCGCTGCGTCGGCGCAATCCGGAGCTGAAGCGCTCCTTCCGGGTGCCGCTCTACCCGCTCAGTCCGGTCCTGGGCGTCGCTTTCTGCCTGTATCTGATGTACGGGACGGGCTGGTCGACCTGGGTGCAGTTCGTGGTCTTCCTGGCGGTCGGCGCCCTCGTGTACGCGGGCTACGGCCGCAGCCGGTCGAGGCTGGTCAGGCCCGAGGGGCCGGCGGCGGTACCGACGGAAGGGTGAACCAGACCGCCTTGCCGTGCTCGGTGGCGCGGTGACCGCAGGCGGAGCTGAGGGTGCGGATCAGGAGCAGTCCGCGGCCGTGCTCCTGCCAGGGGTCCGGCTCGCTGCCGGGCGGGGGGCGCGACAGGTCGCCGGGCGGCCCGGGGTCGCGGTCGTGGACCTCCACCTGGCAGCCGGTCGCCATGAGCTCCACGACCAGCTCGATGGGCCCCGCGCCGTCGGTGTGCTCCACGGCGTTGGCGACCAGTTCCGCCGTGAGGAGCTCGGCGGTGTCGCTGTCCGCCGGTGCGTCGATGTCCGCCAGCGCCGTACGGATGAGGGCACGGGCGATCGGCACGGCAGCAGTGGAGTGCGGCAGTGCGACGCGCCAGGAGGCGGGCACGGGGGCGGGGGCGTCGGGCGGCAAGGCGGGTTTCCGTTCGGGAGCGGGACATCCTGCACCGGACTTCCCTGCCGGAAGGCTTTACCGGAGGGCTGTACCGGGACGTCTGTACGGAGAGGTTCTGCACCGAAAGTTCGGTACCAGGACTTCCTGGGTTCAACCTTACGAAGTGCACCGCCTCAGACATAGGGGCGGTCGACCGGCACAAAAGGGACCTTCGCCACATCGGTCCGACGGATCGCTTATCGCGTACTCATGACGGAAGTCATGTATGAGTGATAACTTCGAAGCGGATCACAGCAGCCCGACGGCTGAAGGGGACCCCCTCCATGAGCCCGTTCACCGGTTCCGTCCCGCATACGGAGCGATGGCAGCACCTGCGGCTGACGAGGCAGGACGGGGTGGCGACCGTCACCCTGGCCCGGCCGGAGAAGCTCAACGCACTCACCTTCGGCGCCTATGCCGACCTGCGCGACCTCCTTGCCGAGCTCTCTCGCGAACGCTCCGTGCGCGCGCTCGTGCTCGCAGGCGAGGGACGCGGATTCTGCTCCGGCGGCGATGTCGACGAGATCATCGGTGCCACGCTCGCCATGGACACCGCGCAGCTCCTCGACTTCAACCGGATGACCGGGCAGGTCGTACGGGCCCTGCGGGAGTGCCCCTTCCCCGTCATCGCCGCCGTGCACGGGGTCGCCGCCGGGGCCGGGGCGGTTCTCGCCCTCGCCGCCGACTTCCGCGTCGCCGATCCCTCCGCCCGCTTCGCTTTCCTTTTCACCAAGGTGGGTCTCTCCGGCGGCGACATGGGGGCCGCCTACCTCCTTCCGCGCGTCGTCGGCCTCGGCCACGCCACCCGGCTCCTGATGCTCGGTGAACCCGTCCGCGCACCCGAGGCCGAGCGCATCGGAATGATCAGTGAGATGGCCGAGGAGGGCAGGGCCGACGAACGGGCCGCGGAGCTCGCCCGCCGGCTCGCGGACGGCCCCGCACTCGCCCTCGCCCAGACCAAAGCACTGCTCACCGCCGAGCTCGACATGCCGCTCGCCGCCTCCGTCGAACTGGACGCCGCCACCCAGGCCCTCCTCATGAACGGCGACGACTACGCCGAGTTCCATGCCGCCTTCACGGAGAAGCGGCCGCCGAAGTGGCAGGGCCGGTAGCGCGATGCCCTCCTCCGCTCCGGGTGTTCCGGGCACTCATGGCACGTCGGGCACGGGACGGATCGCGGTCATCGGCGGCGGACCCGGCGGGCTCTACGCCGCGGTCCTCCTCAAGCGGCTCGACCCCCGGCGCGAAATCACCGTCTGGGAGCGCAACGCACCCGACGACACATTCGGCTTCGGTGTGGTCCTCTCCGACGAGACGCTCGGCGGCATCGAGCACGCCGACCCCGTCGTGTACCGGGCGCTGCGGGACGAGTTCGTCCGCTGGGACACCATCGACATCGTCCACCGGGGCGCCACCCAGACCTCGGGCGGCCACGGTTTCGCCGCGCTGGGCCGCCGCCGGCTCCTGCAGATCCTGCATGCGCGCTGCGCGTCCCTGGGCGTACGCCTCCGCTTCGGGACCGAGGCCCCGCCCGCCGCCGAGCTCGCTGCCCGCCACGACCTCGTCATCGCCGCCGACGGCGTGCACAGCGCCACCCGCGAGGCCCACGCCGGCCACTTCGGCCCGCGGATCTCCACCCACCGCAACCGGTACATCTGGCTCGCCGCCGACTTCGCGTTCGACGCCTTCCGCTTCGAGATCGCCGAGACCGAGTACGGCGTGATGCAGCTGCATGCCTACCCCTTCTCCCGTCCGACGCCCGACCACCACCCCTCGACGAGGCCCTTGGGGCCGCCGAACGATTCCGGCGCCTCCACCGTCATCGTCGAGATGCGCGAAGAGGTCTGGCGGGCCGCCGGCCTCGACACCTGCGACGCCGCCGAGTCGACCGAACGCTGCGCCAAGGTCTTCGCCGAAGCCCTCGGCGGCCGGCCGCTGCGCTCCAACAACTCCTCCTGGCTCACCTTCGCCACCGTCACCAACACCCGCTGGGCCCACGGAAACACGGTCCTCATCGGCGACGCCGCGCACACCGCGCACTTCTCCATCGGCTCCGGCACCAAACTCGCCGTCGAGGACGCCCTCGCGCTGGCCGCCTGCATCGAGGAACAGCCCGACCTGCCCACTGCCCTCGCCGCGTACGAGGCCGAGCGCCGCCCGGTCGTCCTGTCCACCCAGCGCGCTGCGGCGGCCAGCCTGCGCTGGTTCGAGGAACTCCCGCTGTACGTGGACCAGCCGCCCCGGCGGTTCGCCTTCAACCTCCTCACCCGCAGCCGTCGCGTGACCCACGGCAACCTGCGGCTGCGCGACTCCGACTTCACCGGAGCCGTCGAGGAGGAGTTCGGCTGCCCGTCCGGCACCCCGCCGATGTTCACCCCGCTACGGCTGCGCGGCCTCGAACTCCGTAACCGCGTCGTCGTCTCACCCATGGACATGTACGTCGCCGTGGACGGCTTGCCCGGAGACTTCCACCTCGTCCACCTGGGCGCCCGCGCACTCGGCGGCGCCGGGCTCACCATGACCGAGATGGTGTGCGTGAGTCCCGAAGGCCGCATCACCCCCGGCTGCACCGGCCTGTGGACCGATGAACAGGCCGCTGCCTGGAGCAGGATCACCCGTTTCGTCCACGACGCCGCCCCCGGCGCCGCGATAGGCGTCCAGCTCGGGCACTCCGGCCGCAAGGGCTCCACGAAACTGATGTGGGACGGCATCGACCAGCCGCTGGACGAGGGAGGCTGGCCGGTGAGCGCCGCCTCCCCGATCCCGTACGCACCGGGAGTCGGCCAGATCCCGCGCGCCCTGGACCGGGCCGGGCTCGACACGGTCCGTACCCAGTTCACCGACGCGGCCCGGCGGGCCGTCCGCTGCGGATTCGACCTCCTCGAACTGCACTGCGCGCACGGCTATCTGCTCTCCGGCTTCCTCTCCCCCCTCACCAACCGGCGCACCGACGCCTACGGGGGGCCGCTGGAGAACCGCCTCCGCTTCCCCCTGGAGGTCTTCGACGCGGTCCGCGAAGTGTGGCCCGAGGACCGGCCCATGACCGTCCGGATCTCCGCCACCGACTGGGCGGAGGGCGGCACGAGCGCCGAGGACGCCCTCGGGATCGCCCGCGCCTTCGCGGCTCACGGCGCGGACGCCATCGACGTCTCCACCGGCCAGGTCGTCCCCGGTGAACGCCCCGAGTACGGCCGCTCCTACCAGACCCCGTACGCCGACAGGATCCGCAACTCCTTGGACGTCCCCGTCATCGCGGTCGGCGCCATCTCCTCCTGGGACGACGTCAATTCGCTGCTCCTCGCCGGCCGCGCCGACCTCTGTGCCCTGGCCCGCCCGCATCTGTACGACCCGCACTGGACCCTGCACGCGGCGGCCGAGCAGGGGTACGGCGGACCGGGCGCGCCCTGGCCCCTTCCGTACCGTGCGGGCAGCCGCACCCCGCCGACGGGCCGCACCGACGCACCCCGGCCCCGGCTCACCCTGGGCTGAGCGTCAGGCATTCGTGGCAGCGGCAGGGCAGGGGATGAGGTCCGCCGCCCCACGAGGTGGTGCGGTACTCGGCCGCGAGCCGTTCGAGCAGGGCGGCCAGCTCCGCGGCGTCCTCCCGGCTCTTCCAGCAGCCGCCCGCGCCGGCCTCGTCGCAGAGCCGCAGCACGGTCGGGCTGTGGACCGGTACGGCGCGGAAGGTGTGCAGGTTGCGCGTCGCCATGTCGATGGTGATGTACGTGCCCGTGTGGCGCCCGCGTCCGATCGTGGTCAGCTGCTCGTGGCCCATCCCCGGGTAGGTCGCGATCACATGCACCTTCGAGCCGCCCCGGTAGGACTTGGTGCCCGGCCGCAGCTCCTGCCCACCGTCCCCGTACCGCCGCCATCGCACCACATTCGCGGCGACCAGCCAGGCCTGCTCCGGCGGCGCCGGTGGGTCCCCGTCCGTCGTACCGACGTCATCAGTGAAGGTCCAGGTCATGCCTCATCCTGCCGGGTCAGCAGCCTTTGGGGCACCCGGATTTCATCCGGTCGCGGGTTCTGCCCCCACGAACTGCGATCCGGCGTCCCGCAGTTGTGTGTGCAGGCGCCCGAACACCTCGGCCGAGCGGCCGCCGGGCCAGTCCTTGGGCAGCAGTTCCTCGGGCAGTCCGGGATCCGCGTACGGCAGCCGCCGCCAGGAATCCAGGGCGAGGAGATAGTCCCTGTAGGCATCCTCCGGATCCGGCGCGCTCCCGCCGGACCGTGCCTCCCAGCCCTGCAGCACGGGTTCCTGCTGCTCCAGGAAGTCCAGATGGAGCCGGGCGACGGCGTCCAGGTCCCACCAGCGCGCCACCGACTCCTTCGTCGCGGCGAAACCGAGGTGTTCGCCGCGGAACAGCTCCACGTAAGGGGCGAGTTCCAGCCGCTCCAGGGTGTGCCGCGTCTCCTCGTACAGTCCGGCGGGCGCGATCCACACCCCCGGGGCGGCAGAGCCGAAGCCGAGGTGGCCGAGGCGGGAGCGCAGCAGGTGCCGCTTGTGGCGTTCGGCCTCCGGTACGGAGAAGACGGCGAGCACCCAGCCCTCCTGGAGCCCGGGCGCCGGATGCCGGTAGATCCGCCGGTCGCCGTCGTCCAGCAGCTGACGGGCATCGGGCGACAGGGCGTACCCGGCCGCCCCGTCCGCCGTACGGGCGGGGACGAGCAGCTCGCGGCGCTTGAGCCGGGAGACGGAGGAGCGTACGGACGGGGCGTCGACGCCGACGGCGTGCAGCAGCCGGATCAGCTCGGACACCGCCAGCGGGGCGTTGCCGGGAGAGCGACCGTAGGCGCCGTAGAGGGTGACGATCAGGGAACGGGGAGTGTGCTCGGCCACGAGATCACTCTAGAGCGATGTGGCCGTGCGGGTCCGGGGAGGTGCGCAGAAGGAAGCGCTGGAGTTTGCCGGTCGCGGTACGCGGGAGGGAGGGCAGGAACTCGATGACCCGGGGGCATTTGTGCGGCGCCAGCTCCGACTTCATGTAGGCCCGCAGGGAGTCGGCGGACTGCTCGGCACCCTCGCGGAGCACCACGTAGGCCGCCACGATCTGACCGCGCAGTTCGTCCGCACGGCCCACCACGGCGGCCTCCACGACGTCGGGGTGGCGCAGGAGGGCTTCCTCGACCTCGGGGCCCGCGATGTTGTAGCCGGAGGAGATGATCATGTCGTCGGCGCGGGCGACGTAGCGGAAGTAGCCGTCCGGCTCGCGGACGTAGGTGTCGCCGGTGATGTTCCAGCCGTGGCGTACGTACTGGCTCTGGCGCTCGTCGGCGAGGTAGCGGCAGCCGACCGGTCCGCGCACCGCCAGCAGGCCGGGTTCGCCGTCGGGCAGTTCCTCGCCGTCGCCGTCGACCACCCGTGCCTGCCAGCCCGGCACGGGTGTGCCCGTGGTGCCGGGGCGGATCGCGTCGTCGGCCGCGGAGATGAAGATGTGCAGCAGCTCGGTGGCCCCGATGCCGTTGATGATGCGCAGACCCGTCCGTTCGTGCCAGGACCGCCAGGTGGCTGCGGGCAGGTTCTCCCCGGCCGAGACGCAGCGCCGCAGTGCGGAGAGGTCGTGGCCGTCGAGCTCGTCGAGCATCACGCGGTAGGCGGTCGGTGCGGTGAACAGGACCGAGACCCGGTGGGCGGCCAGCGCGGGCAGGAGCTGTTTGGGGCCGGCCTGCTCCAGCAGCAGGGACGAGGCCCCCGCCCGGAGCGGAAAGATCACCAGACCACCGAGCCCGAAGGTGAATCCGAGCGGGGGGCTGCCCGTGAACACGTCGTCCGGGCCGGGCCGCAGGATGTGGTGGGCGAAGGTGTCGGCGATGGCCAGCACATCGCGGTGAACGTGCATACAGCCCTTGGGCCGTCCGGTGGTCCCCGAGGTGAACGCGATGAGCGCGACGTCGTCGGCGGCGGTGTCCACCGCCGGGTAGGGCCCCGGCCGGGCCGCCGCGAGCTCCGTCAGGTCGTCGGGGGACTCTCCGCCGTACGCCGTGATCCGCAGCCCCGGCACCTGCGCCTTCACCAGATCGTCGACCGACCTGATGTCGCACAGGGCGTGACCGACCCTGGCGAGCGAGCAGACCGTGGCGAGCTCCTTGGGCCGTTGCTGGGCCAGTACGGTCACGGCGACCGCGCCCGCCTTCATCACGGCGAGCCAGCAGGCGGCGAGCCACGGGGTGGTCGGGCCGCGCAGCAGCACCCGGTTGCCGGGGACGACGCCCAAGTCGTCGGTCAGTACATGGGCGATCCGGTCCACCCGGTCCCGCAGCTCGCCGTAGCTCCAGACGCCGCCCCCGGGGCTGCGGAAGGCGGGACGGTCGTCCCCGAAGCGCTCCGCGGTCCGGTCGAGCAGCTCGTACCCGCAGTTCAGCCGGTCCGGATAGTGCAGCTCGGGAAGGTCGAAGACCAGCTCGGGCCACTGTCCGGCGGGCGGGAGATGGTCGCGCGCGAACGTATCGGCGTGCGCGCTCGCGGTACCTGACGGCTTCATGAAGCATCGCCCCCTTGTCGCCCTTGGAGCGTATCGTTTGAGTGACGGCAGTCAACAGTCCGCGATAGGTCCGCGATGAGTCGTGACAAGAGAGGCGCCGGTATGACGGCATTCTCCCTCGATCCCGGTCAAACCGCCTGGTGCGACGAGCTGTACACCCTCGCGGGGGAACAGCTGCGCCCGCTGGCGGTGAAGGGCGCCCCCGGCCGCGTCAACCGCCCGCTGGTCGCTGCACTCGGCGAGCTGGGGCTCCTCGGCCGGATGCTCGGATCCGGCGCGCTGGACCTCTGCCTGCTGCGCGAATCCCTGGCCCGCGGCTGTACCGAGGCGGAGACCGCGCTCGCCCTGCAGGGCCTCGGCACATGTCCCATCGCCCAGGCGGGCACCCGGGCCCAGCGTGAGCGCTGGCTCCCGGAGGTGAGTGCGGGCCGCGCCGTCGCCGCCTTCGCACTCAGCGAGCCGGGCGCCGGGTCCGACGCGGCCGCTCTCGCCCTCGATGCCCGGCGTACCCCGGACGGCTGGCGGCTGACCGGGGAGAAGTGCTGGATCTCCAACGCCCCGGAGGCCGACTTCTACACCGTCTTCGCCCGGACGACCGAGGGCGCCGGCGCCCGCGGCGTCACCGCGTTCCTCCTCCCCGCCGACCGCCCCGGCCTCACCGGAACGGCCCTGGACATGCTCTCCCCGCACCCCATCGGCACCCTGGACTTCGACGGCGTACCCGTCACCGCCGACGATGTGCTCGGGGAACCCGACCGGGGCTTCCGGGTCGCCATGAACACCCTGAACCTCTTCAGGCCGAGCGTCGGCGCGTTCGCCGTCGGCATGGCGCGCGCCGCGTTGGACGCCACCCTGGAGCACACGGCGCACCGCACCGCGTTCGGCGGCCCGCTCAAGGAACTCCAGGCGGTCTCACACCAGGTCGCCGACATGGCCACCCGCACCGAGGCCGCCCGGCTCCTGGTGTACGCGGCCGCCGCGGCGTACGACGCGGGTGAGCCCGGAGTTCCCGGGCGGGCCGCCATGGCGAAGCTGTACGCCACCGAGACCGCGCAGTTCGTCGTCGACGCGGCCGTCCAGTTGCACGGCGCACGCGCCCTGCGCCGCGGCCATCTGCTCGAGCATCTCTACCGGGAGGTCCGCGCGCCCCGCATCTACGAGGGTGCCACCGAGGTGCAGCGCACCATCATCGCCAAGGAGCTGTACGCGACACAGGAGACGCCCGCATGAACCCGATCACCCGGATCAACCCCACCGAGCTCGCCCCGGCCACCGGTTTCTCGCATGCCGTCGCGGTCACCGGCGGCCGGCTCGTCTTCCTGGCCGGCCAGACCGCCCTGGACGGCGACGGAAAGGTCGTCGGATCCACCCTGCCCGAGCAGTTCGAGACGGCGCTCAGTAATCTGCTCACCGCTCTGCGCGCGGCGGGCGGCTCCCCGGCCGCCCTGGCCCGGGTCACCGTGTACGCCACCGATGTCGCCGACTACCGCTCCCACGCCCCCGAACTGGGCAGGATCTGGCGCAGGCTGGCAGGGCGCGAGTACCCGGCCATGGCTGTCATCGGAGCGGCCAGGCTCTGGGACGAACAGGCACTGGTCGAGCTGGACGGCATCGCGGTGCTGGACTGAGACGGCACCGGGAAACGGAGCTGGGACAGCCGGACGGACCGGCTGCCCCAGCTGCGTCGTGCGGTGGCTCAGTACGGCTTGACCAGTACGTGTGCGGCGCCCGGGATGCCGACCTTGAGGAGCTCGTCCTCCTCGGGGGTCGTCGCGCTGCCCGTCTCCTGCTTCAGAATCGCGCGCGACAGGTTCTGCACGAACATGGCGCGCGGGCGGCGGCGGGCCTCCCAGGCCGCGAGCGCCGCGGACACGTCGTCCTCGACGTCCAGCGACTCGGCCAGCACCAGTGCGTCCTCCACCGCCATGGCCGCACCCTGCGCGAGATGCGGGGTGCTCGCATGCGCGGCGTCACCGGCGATGACGACCCGGCCGACGTGCCAGGGCTCCTCCACCGTGACCTGCGAGATCCGCGAATACACGACGGCGTCCGGGTCCGTGACATGTGTGAGCGCCTCGGCGACCGGCCCGGAGAACGCGGCCAGCCGCTCCGCGAGCTGCTCGTGGGCACGCGCGGGATCCGGCCGGAAGTCAGCGGCCTCGGCGAACACCGCGCCCAGATACATGAGTTCGTCCGTGATCGGAGTGAGCAGAGCCTTCGCGGCCTCGTTGCCCGTGCTCATCACGACGCCCTGGACCTCGGGCTGACGCGGCACGGTGACCCGCCAGTTGGCGAAGCCGGTGTACTCGGGCGCGAAGCGGTCGCCGTACAGCCGGGTCCGCAGCGGCGAGCCGATGCCGTCGAAGCCGACGACGAGGTCCCAGCGGCCCGTCGAGCCGTCGGACAGGGTCACCTCGACGCCGGAACCGTCGTCGGCCAGCTCGCCGATCGTCGTACCGAAGCGGATCGCGACCCCGGCAGCCGCGGCTGCATCGCCGAGCACCCTGGCCAGAGCGGGGCGCGGGATGCCGTTGTTGGACGGGGAGTCGCCCATCCGGGGCTGCGGGATCTTGGCGAGCGTGGCGCCGGCCGGGTCGCAGATGGTCAGCACCTCCCACTCGAAGCCGGCCGCGATGCAGGCGTCGAGCACGCCAATCTCACGCATGACGTGAAGGGCGTTGGACGGCTGGATGATGCCGACGCCCAGTGCGTCCAGTTCGTCGCGGAGCTCGGCGACCTCGACCGTGTGACCGCGCCGGGCGAGCGCGACCGCGAGCGTCAGCCCGCCGATGCCGCCGCCATGTATCAGTACACGCAGGGGTGTTGCCATCTCAGGGTCTCTCCAGAGCGAGAAGAATGAAGACAGAGGGGAAAGGGGGAGGGATCAGCCGACCGCTGAGGGCAGGCTCATCAGGTGGTCGACCAGCGCGAGCAGCACATCGCGGCCGAACGGCCGTTCACGGACGTCGCCGATCAGCAGCGGGACATGCGGATCCAGGTCGAGGGCGGCCCGGATCTCCCCCGTGGTGCGGGTGTTGTGCCCGTGGAAGCAGTTGATCGCGACCACGAACGGGATGTCCCGGCTCTCGAAGAAGTCGATCGAGGCGAAACTGGTCTCGAGCCGGCGGGTGTCGGCGATCACGACTCCGCCGAGCGCACCGTTGACCAGGTCGTTCCACATGAACCAGAAACGTTCCTGACCGGGTGTGCCGAACAGATAGACCACGAGCTCCTGGCTGACCGTGATGCGGCCGAAGTCCAGGGCCACCGTGGTGGTGTCCTTCTGGCCGACACCGGCCAGGTCGTCCACGCCGACGCTCGCCTTGGTGAGGTACTCCTCCGTGCGCAGCGGTGCGACCTCACTGACGGCACCCACCAGAGTGGTCTTGCCTACGCCGAAACCACCGGCTATGAGGATCTTGACGGCGGAAGGCGCCGTCTGACTGGTTGTCATCTTGGGTCAGAGTCTCCGGAGTCCGTCACGTACGGCGGCCAGCAGGCCCATGTCTGCCCCGCCGGACGCCCGCGCCACCATCAGCGGGGCGCGGGCGAGCAGCAGGCCCTGGGTGACCAGGTCGGCCAGCAGGATCTTGGTGACCGAGACCGGCAGATCGAGGTCCGCGGAGACCTCGGCGACCGCGGCCGGCCGGCGGCAGCGGTCAAGGATCATGCGGTGTTCGGGCTGGAGCCTGCCCGGTCGCAGGGGCGCACCGTGCTCGTCCACCGGTTCGTCGGCGGTTCTGAGCACCGTGATGAGGCTGAAGTCGTCCCGCTCGGGAGCGGTTCGGCCCCGGGTGATGGTGTACGGGCGCACCATCGTGCCCGCTCCGTCCTCCTCGGACTCCTCCTCGTCCCAGTTGGGGGTCACGCCCGCTGCCCGTCCCCGGTACCGAAGGCGTCGAAGTCGCCGCGCACCGGCGCGGTGAGCTTCTGGCCGACCTGCTGGACGAGGTTGTGCATCGCCAGTGACATCACCTCGGCGTCGACCTCCTGGGAGGCGACGACGGCGAGGTGGGTCCCCTGGCCCGCGGTGATGATGAAGAGCCAGAGGTCCGCGAGTTCGACGATCACCTGATGCACGGTGCCGCCGTCGAACAGCTGGCCGACGCCCCGGGCGAGGCTCTGCTGGCCGGTGCAGATGGCGGCGAGCCGCTCGGCGTCGGCTCGGTCGATGCTGCGTGAATGGCTCACCACCAGCCCGTCGTCGGACAGCAGCACGGCGTTCCGTGTCTCGGCCACCGAGTCCACCAAACCGTCGAGCAGCCAGTCCAGATCCTGGAGGGTGGCCGTTGTGCGTGTCATGACCGGTCTTCTCTCGTGGGGAGGATGGATGCGGGAGGGCCGGGCTGCCTCGGCGGCTCTTCGGCCGCGCGTGCTGCGCGTGACCTCCGCTGGAAGGCCCCGATGGCGGCCCCGGCCCTACGGGGGACCGGTCGCAGCAACGGGTTCTCGTCCCAGCGCGGGGGCTTGGGTGCGGCGGTCCGGGCACCGGGGCCGACGCGGAGCTCGTCCACCAGGCTGGCCTGGCGGACCCGGCGCGGGAGCGGGGGTTCCCCGCTCGCCCCGGTGAGCGCCGGCCGCTCGGCCGGACCGGCGGTGGCGTCCTGCTGCTGCGGCTGGACGGGGTGCTCCGGTGCGCCGGGCGCCAGGGGTGCGGCGGGCAGCGCAGGGTAGGGCTGCGGGTACGGCGCCAGCTCGGGTGTCGAGTACGCGTCCTCGGCGACCGGGTAGGTGGGGCTGGAGTGACCGGGCACGGGGTACTGGCCCGCGGCGGTCATGTACGGCTGCTCCTGAGCGGCGTACGGGGCGTCGACGCGGGTGTACGGGCCGTCGGCCGTGGTGCAGGGCCGGTCGGCCTCGGCGTACGGGTCGGCCGCCGCGTTCGGCTGGTCGGCCGCGGTGTACGGCCGGCCGGGGTCGCTGTATGCGGTGTCGCCGGTGGTGTACGGCTGGTCCGCGCCGGCGTAGAGGGTGTCGCCGGTGTCGTACGGGGTGCCGGTCCCGGCGTACGGGCTCCCGGCGGGTGCGTCGTAGGGCTGCTCGGACGGCGGGAAGGGCTGTCCGGCCGCCGGGTACGGGTCCTCGGAGCCCACGTACGGCTGTTCCTGCGGCGGGTACGGGCCTTCCGGCCGGTCGCCCGCTCCGTACGGTTCCGGCTGCTCGGCCTCTTCCTGCCGGGCCGTGCGGCCGGTCCGGCCCGCTCGGTCGGCCAGCGCCGTGACCCCGGCCATCGCCTGCCCCTGTACCCGGGTCGGCAGTGCTCCCGGAACCGCCGCGGCGACCGGGGAGGGGGCTGCGTCGGGCGCGGCAGCCGATGGCACACCCACCGGGCGCGAGCCCGGCTCGGGGACCGTCAGCTCGTCGGGCACCAGGACGACCACGCGGGTACCACCGAAGGCGGACGGCCGGAACTCGACCCTCAGCCCGTGCTGGTCGGCGAGGCGCGCGATCACATAGAGACCCAGCCGGATGTCGTCGGCGTGCGCCAGCACGTCCATCCGGGGTGGACGGCTCATCAGCTCGTTCGCCTCGGCCAGCTGCTCCTCGTCCATGCCCAGTCCGCGGTCCTCGACCTCGATGGCCAGACCGCGGCTCACCGCTGCCGCGCGGACCTCGACCGGACTCGGCGGCCGGGAGAAGCTCAGCGCGTTCTCGATCAGCTCCGCCAGCACATGGGAGACCGGGCCGACGGCCCGCTCGGCCAGCCACGGGGTGCCGTCGATGTCCAGCACCACACGGCGGTAGTCCTGTACCTCGCCCTGCGCGGATCGCATGACGTCCAGCAGCGGTACGGGCTTGCGCCAGCGCCGGTGCGGCGAACCGCCGGCGAGGATCACCAGATTCTCCTCGTACCGGCGCAGACGAGCGGTGAGGTGGTCCAGGTCGAAGAGGCCGTTGAGCACCTCGGGGTCCTCGTGCTTGCGCTCCAGCTCGTCCAGCTTCTTCAGCTGCTGGCCGATCAGCTGCTGCGTACGGCGGGCGATGCGCTGCAGCAGCCGCTCGAAGCCGCGGTGCTGGTCGGCCTGTCTGACTGCGGCCTGCAGGGCGCTGGTGCGGGCCTGGTTGAGTGCGCTGCCGAGCCGGGTCAGTTCGTCGCCGCCCTCGGCCTGCGTCTCGATCGCGCGGGCCTCGGCCTCGACATCGATCTTCTCGCCCTGGCCCAGCCGTTCGACGACATCGGGCAGCGCCCGCTCCAGTTCCTCGGCCCGCTCCTGGAGGCCGCCGATGCGCCGACGGAGGTTACGGGTGAGGCGCCAGGTGGTCAGGATGACCGCGACCACGGCGAGCAGGCCGATCACCGTGGTGAGCACCATCTTGAGCAGCAGGGACAGGACGCTGTCCTTGCCGTTCTCGACGACCACCGCGGTGCGTTGCTCCATCAGATCCCTCAGCTGCGGCGTGAGGTCGTCCATCGCCTGGCGCCAGGTCTTCTGCTCGGCCTTCATCGCGACGAATCCGGTCCTGTCCGGCGATGCCGGGCGCAGGACCGACTCCTCGACCTCCGTCTTGGCCGCCCAGGCGGATCCGCCGGTGATCTCCTGCCACTGTGCCCGTTCGTCCTCGGGCAGGTAGGGGAGCACCTTGTTGCCGGCCTGGAAGGACTGGGCGGAGACGGCCTCCCGGACCAGCTGGACGTCTTCGCCGCTCAGCTTGCCGGTGGGCCAGCCACGGGCCAGGATCGCGTCCGAACGGGAGATCATCTCCTTGGTCCAGAAGAGGTCCACGAGCGTCTGGGACAGCGTGGTCACCTTGCCGTTGTCCACGTGGCTGAGCGCCGAGAACAGTTTGAGGTCAACGGCGATCAGGTCGGTGTAGTACGCGTAGACGATCTTCTGCTGCTCGTCGTCGCCCTCATCGACCAGGGAGCGCTGGGCGGGCAGCTGGGTGATCGCCTCGCGGGCCCTGCCGACCGCGTCCCGCACCTCGGCCGGGGCGTCGTCGGCGTTCACGTCCGAAAGGGACTGGAAGGTCTTGATCGCGTCGTCCGTGAGCTTGCGCTGCTGCTTCAGCGCTGTGGCGGAGGCACCGGGGCGGGCCAGCGCCTCTGCGCTGAGCCGACGCTCCTCCTGCAGGTTGTAGTACACGATGTTGGACGGTTGGCCCGCTTGCTCGGCCAGCAGTCCCTGGGCTGCCTGGCGTTGAAAGTCGAGCAGTGTCTGGCCACTGGTGACTGCCCAGAGGGCTGCCAGTGCGACACCGGGGACGATGGCCAGTACAAGTAGGGCTGTCCGCAACGACATTGGGGTCGAGTCGGTCCGCCGTGACGCGCGCGTGCGCAGGGGATGCTCCTTGACGGTGATGCCAGCCGGTGACTGGTCAATTGCGTTGAGAACATGGACACATGGATATTAGCCACATTGCAAAAATGAAGAGAAAGTGGGCTCACATGTGCAACACGGCGCGCCCACATGATCCTCACTTGTGTCCGCCGAAGCGGCGGGATGTCGGCATTGCTCGAGTAGCGGCGCACATGCTCCGGGGTGACCCTTGAGGGGTGCGTATACATTCCGATGCCCGCGACGGAAGGTCAGCGGTGACCAGCGAACCGCCTCCGTATCCTGCGGCCAGGTCGTACGACGGTGAAGGCATCACCGTGAGCTACGACGCTCACCGCTGTCTGCACGCCGCCGAATGTGTGCGTGGGCTGCCCGATGTCTTCCAGGTCGGGCGCAAGCCGTGGATCATGCCCGAAGGCACCCCGGCCGACGAGGTGGCGGATGTCATCCACCGCTGCCCCAGCGGAGCCCTGCAGTACCACCGCACCGACGGGCTGCCGGACGAGGTCCCCGACGTGCCGACGCATGTCTCCCTGCACAGCGACGGGGTGCTCCATGTGCGAGGAGACCTGGAAGTGGCCACCCCGGAGGGCCCCCGGCAGGAGACCCGGGTGATGCTGTGCGGCTGCGGGCGGACCGGGAACACGCCGTTCTGCGACCACAGCGGAGTGTGCGCCGACCACGTCTGAGTGCGGCCGGGGCCGTGCGGCGCGCCGGACGGGTGAATGCGGTCGGGGGATATATCTGTATTCGGTGCCCTTTGCTCCGGACCCTTCCTCGTGATCGCGCTCATCGTCTGCCACTTCGTCCTGGCTGCCTGCGCGGGCCCGCTGGTGCGCAGGCTCGGCAGGCGTGCGTTCGTGGTGCTCGCACTGCCCCCCGCCGCCGCGACGGTCTGGGCGGCCACCGAGTGGGACACCGTGGCCGCCGGACAGACGGTCGACCGGTCCTGGGAGTGGATCCCGGCCTACGGCGTCTTTGTCGACCTGCGCCTGGACGCACTGGCCGAGCTGATGGTGCTGCTCGCTGCCGGAGTCGGCATGCTCGTCCTGCTGTACTGCGCCTCGTACTTCACCGACGACACCCCGCAACTGGGAGCCTGCGCGGGGAACCTGCTGGCCTTCGCCGGTGCCATGCTCGCCCTCGTCCTCGCCGACGACCTGATCACCCTCTACGTGTTCTGGGAACTGACCACGGTCTTCTCCTATCTGCTGATCGGCCACGGCAGCGAGCACAAACAGAACCGCCGCTCGGCACTCCAGGCACTCACCGTCACCACCCTGGGCGGCCTCGCCATGCTGGTCGGCTTCCTGATCCTCGGTCAGGCGGCGGGCACGTACCGGATCTCCGCGATCGTCGCCGATCCACCGGAGACGACCCTCGCCGTATCGGTGGCCGTCGTCCTGGTCCTGTGCGGGGCGCTGTCGAAGTCCGCGATCTGGCCGTTCAGCCTGTGGCTGCCGAACGCCATGGCCGCCCCCACTCCCGTCAGCGCCTATCTGCACGCGGCGGCCATGGTCAAGGCCGGTGTCTACCTGGTGGCGCGGCTCGCCCCCGCCTTCGCCGACGTCCCCGTCTGGCGGCCCGTCGTTCTCGTGCTCGGCGCCGCGACCATGCTGCTCGGCGGCTGGCGTGCACTGCGCCTCAACGACCTGAAACTCGTCCTCGCCTACGGCACCGTCAGCCAGCTCGGTTTCCTCACCGTCCTCGCCGGTGCCGGCAACTGGGACGCCGCACTCGCCACCGCCGTGATGATCCTGGGCCACGCCCTGTTCAAGGCCGCGCTGTTCCTCGTCATCGGCATCGTCGACCGTGCGACGGGCACCCGTGATCTGCGCAGACTCTCCGGGGTCGGCCGCTCGCTGCCGTACGTCTGCACGGTCGCCGTGCTCGCCGCCGCCTCCATGGCCGCCCTGCCGCCGCTCCTCGGCTTCGCTGCCAAGGAGGCCGCCTTCTACGCGTTGTTGCACGGAGATGCCTCGGACCGCTGGGTGCTGGCCGCCACCGTCGTCGGTTCGGTGCTGACCGTCGCGTACACCCTCCGCTTCGTGTGGGGCGCGTTCTGCCGCAAGCCCGGCGTCGCGGACACCCCCGCGCGCCGCGTCGGCGCCGCCTTCCTGGCCCCGCCCGCGCTGCTCGCCGTGGCCGGCCTGGTCCTCGGCCCCGGCGTGGGGTGGACGGACCGGCTGTTCGGTGCGTACGCCGACGCCTTCCCGGCCCCCGCCCACCCCTACCACCTCGCGCTCTGGCACGGCTTCGGAACGGTCATGCTCCTGTCCGCCCTCACCTGGGCGGGCGGCGCCGTGCTCTTCGCGGGGCGCACCGCTGTCACCCGGATCTCCCGGCGGATCGCCTGGCCGACCGCCGACAGCGTCTTCGGCCATCTGCTGCTCGGCCTGGAACGTCTCGCCCTGCAGATCACCGGCTTCGTCCAGCGCGGCTCCCTCTCCGTCTACCTGGCCACCACACTGCTCGTCATGCTGGCCGGCCAGCTCGCGGTCCTGTTCACCGACCGTCCCTGGGAGGGGGCGGTCGCCCCGCGGCTGTGGGACGCGCCGCTGCAGGGCGCGCTGGCCGTGCTGACCTGCGCGGCCGCCCTCTTCTGTCTGACCGTCAGCCGCCGTATGAAGGCCGTGGTGCTGGCGGGACTGACCGGATACGGAGCCGCCCTGCTCTTCGTCGTCCAGGGCGCCCCCGATCTGGCGCTCACCCAGTTCTGCGTCGAAACCGTGTCGATGATCGTGTTCGTGCTGGTGCTGCGCCGGATGCCCGTGCACTTCCAGGAGTCGGTCAGCACCTGGCGGCGGGCCGTGCGCATTCCCGTGGCGCTCGGCGCCGCAGCGACCCTCGGCGTGGTCGTCTGGGTGTCCGGCGCCGCGCGCGTCGCCGAGCCGGCGGGCGCCGCGATGGTCGAGGAGGTCGCTCACCACGGCCTCAAGGACGTCGTGGCCACCATCCTGGTCGATCTGCGGGCCTGGGACACGATGGGGGAGTCCGCCGTGCTGGCAGCGGCCGCGATCGGGGTGACCAGCCTCATCTATCTGCACCGCCGCAGCGAAGCACCCCTGACCAGAGGGGAACTGAGGGGCAGGACGGCCTGGTCGCTGAACGCGCCGCCACGGTTGACGGGGCTGCCCCAGGGGGACGACACCGCACCCGAACGCAGCTGGCTGGCCGCCGGTTCGACGCTTGCGCCCGAGCACCGCTCCGTCGTCTTCGAGGTGGTGGCGAGGCTGCTCTTCCACCCGATCCTGGTGCTCTCGCTGTACCTGCTGTTCTGCGCGGAGAGCCTGCCGGGCGGCGGATTCGTCGGCGGCCTCGTCGCGGGACTCGGCTTCATCACCCGCTACTTGGCCGGAGGAAGGTTCGAACTCGCCGAGGCCGCCCCCCTGCAGCCCGGCCTCTTCACCGGCCTCGGCCTGTTCCTCTCCACCGGAGTCGGCCTGTTCGGCCTCGCGGAGGGCACGGTGCTGCACGCCTGGACGTACCACGGACATCTGCCCGTGTTCGGCGACTTCCACCTGGGCACGCCCGTCATCTTCGACTTCGGGGTCTATCTCCTGGTCCTGGGCGTGGTCCTGGACATCGTCCGGGCGCTGGGCGCGAAGGTCGACCGGCAGATCGAACGGGCGGCGGGCGCACTCACCCCCGTACCGGGCACCGGGACGGAGGGCCGGGGCGTATGACGGTCAGCGTCTCGCTCCTCGCCACCGCCGTGGTGCTCTGCGCGGTCGGCGGCATCCTCATGCTCACCCGGCCCCTCACCCGCATTCTGCTCGGCGCGGTGATCGCGGGCAACGGCATCAACCTCCTGGTCCTCTCCGCGACCGGCTCGGCGGGCGCGGCACCGCTGCTCTACGGCGTGCCGCTGCGACAGGTCACCGACCCGCTGCCCCAGGCCATCGCACTCACCGCCATCGTCATCACTCTCGCCACGACGGCGTTCCTGCTGGCCATGGCCTACCGCAGCCATCAGCTGACCGGCACGGACGAGGTCCACGACGACCTGGAGGACCGGCGCATCGTGCTGCGTGCCGAAGTGCTGGGGGAGTGGGCCGAGCTGCGCGAGGAGTACCGGGCGGAGGCCGGCCGTACGCCGGAGGAACGTGCCCGATACCGCGAGGAGCGCCACCGCCTGCGCGCCCGGCTGCGTGCCGACCGCGCGCTGCAGGCCCGGGGCCGGGACGCCACCGGCGATCTGTGGCACGACGTGCTGGGAGCCGATCCGGAGGACTACGTGAGCACCGACCCCGAATCCGCCCACCCCGAATCGGGCGGTCCGGATCCGACCGGTCCGGATCCGACCGGTCCCGGTCCGACCGGTCCCGAATCGGGCGGTCGCGGTCCCGAATCGGCCGGCCCCGACCGAGGAGCCGCCGGATGAACGCGCTCGTCCCGCTGCCCGTGCTGCTGCCGCTCTGCGCCACCGGACTGAGCCTCGCCTTCGGTACCCGGCTCGCCCACTTCCAGCGCTTCATCAGCGTCGCCGTGCTGACCGCCGTCCTCTGCCTCTCCGTCGCCCTCATGATCGTGGCCGACCGCGAGGGGCCCCTCTCCGTGCACCTCGGCGACTTCGCTCCGCCGCTCGGCGTCACCCTGGTCGCCGACCGGCTGTCCGGACTGATGCTGACCGTCTCCTCGGCCATCACCCTGACCGTCCTGGTCTACTCGCTCGGCCAGGGCATGGCCGACCGGGACAAGGAGACTCCGGTCGCCGTCTTCCACCCGGCCTACCTCATCCTCGTGGCCGGGGTGTCCTGCACCTTCCTGGCGGGTGACCTCGTCAATCTCTACGTCGGCTTCGAGATCATGCTGGTCGCCAGCTTCGTGCTGCTCACCCTCGGCGGCACCGGGCCGCGGATCAGGGCGGGCTCCACGTACGTGATCATCTCACTGTTCTCCTCGATGCTGTTCCTGACCGCCATCGCCATGGCGTACGCGGCGGCCGGCACCGCCAACTTCGCCCAGCTGGCGATCCGGCTGCCCGAACTCCCGCTCGGCGTACAGACCCTGCTCCAGGCGATGCTGCTCACCGTCTTCGCCATCAAGGCCGCGGTGTTCCCCCTCGCCGCCTGGCTCCCCGACTCCTACCCGACAGCGCCCGCGCCCGTCACCGCCGTCTTCGCGGGCCTGCTGACCAAGGTCGGGATCTACTGCATGCTGCGTACGGAGACACTGCTCTTCCCAGGAAACCGGCTCGGCGATCTCCTGATGGCCGCAGCGCTCGCCTCGATGGCCGTGGGCATCCTCGGGGCGGTCGCCCAGACCGACCTGAAGCGTCTGATCTCCTTCACCCTCATCAGCCACATCGGCTACATGGTCTTCGGGATCGGCCTTGCCACCCGCGACGCGTACGGCGGGGCGATCTTCTACGTCGCCCACCACATCACCGTCCAGACCACGCTCTTCCTCGTCGCGGGGCTCATCGAACGCCGGGGCGGCACCAACGAGCTCACCCGGCTCGGCGGACTGGCCAGAGCGGCGCCGGTGCTCGCGGTCCTCTTCTTCGTACCGGCCATGAACCTCGCCGGAATTCCCCCGCTGTCCGGCTTCATCGGCAAGCTCGGACTGATGCGCGCCGGTGTCGCCGAGGGCAGCGTCTGGGCCTGGATCCTGGTCGTCGGATCGACGGTGACCAGTCTGCTCACCCTGTATGTGATGGCCAAGGTCTGGAACCTGGCCTTCTGGCGCACCGAACCACCGGGTCAGACCGCCTACGGCACCGTCCTGGAGTCCGCCGACGAAACCGACGACGACGACGTCGACCCGGGCCCCGACCGGATCTTCGGCACCGGCGACGAACCGGTCGGGGGCACTCCACTGCCGGCGGGGCAGGCCGTTGCCGCCAGTCTGCACGGACGGGCCGTCATCACGACGACCCGGCCGCCCGCAGCGATGACCGCCGCCACCGCGGGGGCAGTCGCACTCGGCCTCGCCTTCACCGTGCTGGCCGGTCCGCTCACGGCCTTCACCGACCGCGCGGCCGACGAACTCGTCGAACGGTCCCCCTACGTCGAGGAGGTGCTCGGCCGGTGAAACGCCTGATCACCCTGTCCTACCAGGACCCCGAACTGCCCCCCTTCAGCTGCGAGTTCGCCGGCCGCCGCCGACGCATCCTCGACCTGCCGCTGATCGCCTGGCTCACCCTCATCTGGGTGATGCTGTGGTCCACCCTGACCTGGGCCAATGTCGTCACCGGAGCGGTCGTCGCGGTGGTCGTCTGCCTGGCGTTCCCGCTGTCGAGGGTCGACCTGGGCCTGCGCCTGCACCCCTGGGGCATCCTCCTGCTCGCCGGATATCTGCTCTACGACATGTACACCTCGGGCGTGAAGGTCACCCGGCAGATCTTCGCCGGCCGTCCGCACCGGCCCGCCGTCATCGGCGTACCGCTGCGCTGCCGCAGCGATCTGATGCTCGCCGCGACCGCCGTCGCCGTCTCCAACGTTCCGGGCGGCTCGATCGTCGAGGTGCGCAGGGCCACCGCCACGGTGTTCCTGCATGTGCTCGACGCGGACAGGCCGGCGGCGCTGGACGCGGCCCGGCGCTCCGTCTGGCGGCTGGAGGAGCTGACGGTACGGGCCTTCGGCACCCGCGACGAGATCGCCAGGGTGGCGCAGCCGCCTCCCACGACCACGCAGTCCGGCGACGGGAAGGACGGGTCATGAGCGGTATCGAGACCGCCGACCGTGTTCTGCTGACCGCCGCCCTGGTGGTCCTCGTCGTCGCGGGGGCGCTGCTGCTCGTCCGGATCCGGCGCGGCCCCTCCATGCTGGACCGGGCGATCGCCCTCGACGTCTGCGCCGCCCTGATCATCGCGGGCCTCGGCGCCAAGTCTGCGCTCGCCCGGGACCCGTTCTACTTCCCGATCATGCTGGTGCTCGCGTTCCTCGGCTTCACCGGATCCGTGGGCATCGCCCGCTTCATCGCCGTGCGCGACCGGCCGCCGTCGCACCGGACCCCCACAGTCAAGGAGGAGCAGGAGTGAACGTCTGGCTGCAGATCACCGACACGGCCGGTGCGGTCCTGCTGTTCATCGGCGCGGTGATCTGCCTGCTCGGTGTGATCGGCATGCTGAAGCTGCCCGACGTGCTGTCGCGCAGCCACGCCGCGACCAAGCCGCAGACCCTCGGCCTGCTGCTGGTGCTGGCCGGTGTCGCACTGCGGCTGCGCAGCGGGATGGACCTGGCGACGCTCGCCCTCATCGCCTTCTTCCAGTTGATGACCGGCCCGGTGGCATCACATCTGGTGGCCCGTTCCGCGTACCGGACCGGTCAGATCGAGCACGGTGAGCTGCTCTTCGACGAACTGGACGAGCAGCTCACCGAGCGGGAGCCGGGCCCCGAACGGGGAACCGGGAGGAGCTGACCGCGTCTCACGCCCCCGGCAGCCGGTCCAGGAACCCGCTGACCGAGCTGATCCTGCCGTCCTCCGCCAGTGTGATCACATCGAATCCGGCGGCGGGCGCCGAGCCGTCGGCCCGGGAGACCAGGTCCCAGGTGAAGCGGACCAGGCCATGGTGTGCGTCCGGCGTCCCGGTGGGTACGAAGTCGAAGCCGGGGAACTGTGCCTGCGCACCGCTGATCGCCGCGGTCAGCCCGTCGTGGCCGCGTACATCGGCCATCGGGTCGGTGTACGTGGCGTCCTCGGTGAAGGCGGCGGACACCGCCTTCTCGAGCTCCTCGGTGCTGCCGGCGTTCCAGGCGGCGAAGTAGCGCTGGACGGCGTCGTCGTGAACGGTCACGGTGTGTCCCTTCCCAGGGTGCTGAGGCTGCCGTTCCGCGGTCCGGAGCGGCAGGAACAGCTTGTCCCGGGGCGGCCGGAGCGTCGATTACCTGCCGGGTCATGCCGCTGGTACGAATGCCGGGCGCCCGGGGTCCCTGCGTGCCATGATGCAGCGGGGAACAGGCCGGACGCTGGGGGGCGTATGGAAAGCACGGGTACGGTGCTGCGCGAATTGCGCGGCGCACAGAAGTCGTCCAAGGGTGTCTCGCTCTACTCGCGATACGTGAACCGGCCTGCCGGGCGCCTGCTGGCGGCGGGCGCGTACCGAACGGGACTGACGCCCAATCAGGTCACCTTGATCAGCGCGGCGTTCACGTTCACCGCCCTTGCGGCGGTGGCGCTCGCCGAGCCGTCGTGGTGGCTCGGGATCGCCGTGTACGCGGGCCTGGCCGTCGGCTTCGCCTTCGACTCGGCCGACGGGCAGCTTGCCCGGCTGACCGGCCGGGGCGGCCCGGACGGGGAGTGGCTCGACCATGTCGTGGACTGCGCGAAAATGATCCTCGTCCACACCGCCGTACTGATCTCCTTCTACCGCTTCGCCGAACTGCCCGCCGACGTCTGGCTCCTGCTGCCGCTCGGCTTCCTGTTCGTCGCCGTGCTCACCTTCTGCGCCGGGCTCCTGCGGGAGCAGCTGGGCAAGGCGGCCACCCGCACCGCACCGGCGGCCACAGGCGCCACGGCTCCGGTGTCCCGGGTGCGGGCCGTGGCGCTGCTCCCCGCGGACTACGGGGTGTTCTGCCTGGTCTTCCTGCTGCTCGGCGCACCCGCGGTCTTCCGGGCCGGTTACGCCGTACTCGCAGCCGTGCACGCGCTGTTCCTGGTGGCGTTCCTGGCCAAGTGGTTCAGGGAGCTGAAAGCGCTCCGGGCCGGCTGACGAGGACGTCGAGGGCGCGGCGCAACTGGGTGCTGGACGTGTGCACGGTGTACGGGAAGTAGACGACCTCCACCCCGACTTCGGCGAAGTCGCGCTCCAGGCGCTTCCCCTTCTCCGTGCCGCGCCAGTCGTCGCCCTTGAAGATGACGTCGAACCGGACCTGCTGCCAGGTCTCGACCTTGTCGGGGACGGTCTCCACGAACGCCGCGTCCACGTAGCGCACGCTGCGGACGATCTCCAGCCGCTCGGTCAGCGGGATCACCGGCTTGTGGCCCTTGGCGAGTGCGGCCATCTCGTCCGAGACGACCCCGGCGACCAAGTAGTCGCACTGACTGCGGGCATGCCGCAGGATGTTGAGGTGGCCGACGTGGAACAGGTCGTACACCCCCGGCGCATAGCCGACTCTGTGCTGCACCATCCGTTCTCTCCCCCCACGGTGGAACTGGTTCAACGACCTTACTGTGAAGAACACTTGTGCATCGCGTGAACGGATAAGCTCAAGGGAGGCTGTTCCGGGGGGAAGGCGATCGTCCGAATGTCCGCTGATGAGAACTACAGACCGTTCGAGAACCGCCGGCTTCTGGTGGTCTCCACCAACTACGCACCGGAGCTGACAGGCATCGGTCCGTACGCCACCCAGCTCGCCGAACACTGGGCGGCGTCCGGCGCCCTTACCCATGTCCTGACCGGTATGCCGCACTACCCCGCGTGGCGCGTCGACGAGCAGTACCGCGGCAGGTGGCGCGGGCAGGAGAACCGGGAGGGCGTGACCGTCCACCGGCGGCGGCACTACATACCGCCCCGGCAGAGCGCCCTGCGAAGAGCGTGGTTCGAGGCATCCGTGCTCATCCACGGGACCCTGGCGCCACCACCGGGACGCCCCGACGCGGTGATCTCCCAGATGCCGAGCCTCGCAGGCGGCGTCATGGGGGCGCGTATCGCACGCCGCCACGGAGTCCCCCACATACCCGTCGTCCAGGACCTCATGGGCGCTGCCGCGGCACAGAGCGGCATTCGGGGCGGCGGTAGGGCCGCCGCCGTCGCCGCGGCGGCCGAGCGCTACGCCCTGCGGGACGCGGCCGTCGTCGGTGTCATCCACGAGAGCTTCGTCCCCGGGGTCCTGGCCCTCGGCGTCGACCCCGCACGCATCCGGGTGGTGCCCAACTGGACCCATGTGGAACGCCCTTCGGCGGACCGGACCGTCACCAGAGCCCGGCTCGGCTGGCGCGAGGGGACCCAGGTGCTGCTGCACTCCGGGAACATGGGCCTCAAGCAGGGCCTCGACGTCCTGATCGACCTGGCCCGGCTGGCCCCCGACATCCGCGTCGTGCTCATGGGTGACGGGAACCAGCGCGAGGCACTGCGCGAACGCGCCGGCGGCCTGGCGAACATCGACTTCCTGCCGCCGGCCGGAGCGGACGACTTCACCGATGTGCTCGCCGCCGCCGACGTCCTCGCGGTCACCCAGCGCGCGTCCGTGCTCGACATGAGCGTGCCGTCCAAACTCACCTCGTACTTCGTCTCGGGGCGGCCCGTCGTCGCCTCCGTGGCCGACGAGGGCGGCACCGCCGACGAGGTGCGCCGCTCGGGCGCCGGGGTTCTCGTGGCACCCGAGGACCCGGGCGCGCTCCTCGACGCCGTACGGAAACTCGGCGGTGACCCGGAAGCCGCGGACGCGCTCGGCGCGCACGGTCCGGACTACGTCGCACAGCACCTGAGCAGGGAAGCGGGCCTCGCACGCTTCGACGCGCTGCTCACCGAGGTCCTCGGGGACGCACGAGCCGGAGACGCGCGAGCCGGGGACACACAAGGAGGAGCACGCCGATGACACATTCGATCCGGCCCGTGGACGACCACGACGAACCGGCGCTGCTGCGCGACCAGTTCCGCCAGCTCCTGCGCTACCGGGCCCTGCTCGCCGCGGGTGTCGTGGTGGGCCTGTTCGGGGGCGGGTTCCTCGCCCTGAGCGGCGACTACACCTACACCGCCAGCGGCGAGGTCCAGGTGCGCTCCGCGACCGCCGACCCCTTCGCCACCGGCGCTTCCGCCGACAAGGGCATCAACATCGGCTCGGAGCGGCAGACCGCGGTCAGCGACACCGTGGGGGAGCTGGCCGCCGGCACCCTGCTCAAGAAGGGGGACGACGTCTCGGCCAGGAAGCTGCTCACCGGCCTCCAGGTCACCAACCCGCCCAACACGCTCACCCTCCGCTTCTCCTACACCGGGGCCACACCCGAGCAGGCCCGCTCCCGCGCCGAAGCCCTGGCCAATGCCTACCTGTCGCACCGCAAGGCGCGCACCCAGGAGAGCATCGACAACATGGCGAACGGCTACCGCGCCCAGCTCCAACCACTGGAGGAGAAGCGCGACCTCCTGGAGGAGCGGACCGGGGTCGACGCCGACGACGTCAGCAGCGCCCGCGCCAACATCATCGTCTCCATCTCCGAGCTGAGCCGGAAGATCTCCGAACTCAAGGCGCTCGACACCACCCCCGGCTACCTCAACAAGAAGCCCGTAGCCCCCACCGAGCCGGCCGGAGCGGGTCTGCCGCTGCTCCTGGGGCTCGGCGCTGTCGTCGGTCTCGCCCTCGGGCTGCTGCTTTCCTGGGTGCGGCTCGTCTTCGACCCCGCCGTACGCTCCCCGCGCGAGCTCGTGCGCTCCCTCGGGGCCCCGCTGCTCGGCACCCTGCCCAGGGAGCGCGCCGCCGCGGGCACCCTGCTCGCGATCGGGCGCAGCGGTTCGCGGCTGGCCGAGGAGTACCGTGCGGTCGCCTTCCGGCTCGCCTACGACCCGTCCTTCGCGGAGCGGCGCCGGCTCCTGGTCACCGCGCCGCGCGGGGACAACGCTGCGGCGGCCGCCGCAGCGGTCAACCTGGCCGCCGCCTTCGCCGAGATGGGCCGTGATGTCCTGCTCGTCGAGGCCGATCTGCGTACCCCGTCGCTGGCCGGGGACCTGGGACCGGCGGCCCACGAGGTGCGGCCGCCGAGCTGGGCCGCCGACGAGCAGGACCGCAGCTGGCCCGCGGGCGGCAGGTCCAACGTGGACGTCCCCGGCTCCGGCGCCTTCGCCCTGGTGGCCGGGGCGACCGCGGACAACGTGCCGCGCGCCCTGACCTCCGCGTCCGTCGGGCGCATCGTCGCCGAGGCGGACCGCCCCGGCGCCGTCGTCATCGTCCTGGCCCCGCCGGTGCTCTCCTACGCCGACGCCGTCGCTCTCGTGGACCGGGTCGAGGGCGTCATGATCGTCTGCGACCCGCGTGAGGTGCACCGCAGCGACCTGGAGCGCATCCGCGAGATCATCGGGGCCTCCGGCGGCCAGGTGCTCGGAGCCCTGCTCCACCCCGGCCGCGGCCGGCTGCGCCGCGCGGAACGCCGGCCGAAGTCGGCCCGGCGCCACAGCGGCGGGGGACCCCAGGGCCCGGCCGTCGACGAGGACGCTCCGGAGGTCACCGGGGACCCCGCCGAGACGATGGGCCTGCGCTCCTTCACCCTGCCGGGGGCGCGCCGGTGAGAGCCCGTACCGCGATCCTCTGCTCGGTCGCGGACCAGGGCGTGGCCGCGCTCACCAACATCCTGGTGCTCGTGGCCGCCGCCCGGCTCTCCACCGTGGCCGACTTCGCCCGCTTCTCCGCCGTCTACCTCGTCTTCACGGTGCTGCTGGGCGTCTTTGGGGCTTACAGCGGACAGCCCCTGGTCCTGCGGCGCGGCGACGGCGAGGAGACCCGGGGGGCCTGCCGCTCGGCCGTCGCGTTCACCGTGGCCGCCTCGGCCGCGCTCGGGACGCCGCTGGCCGCCGTCTGTCTGCTCGTCCCGGGGGACACCGCACGCGCCCTGACGATGCTCGGCCTCGTCCTGCCGGTCGTGCTCGGCCAGGACGCCCTGCGGTACGCCTTCTCCGCCCTTCAGCAGCCCCATCTCGCCCTGAGCGCGGACGTGGTGAGGCTGGCGTGCGTGCTGGGCGCCCTGTCCGCCCAGGAGTACGGGGCGAGCCCCGCCCGGCTGATCGTGGTCTGGGGGACGTCCGCCCTGCCGGCCCTCCTGTTGTCCGCCGTGCTGCTGCACAGCAGGACCGCCGGGGCCGTGACGCGGTTGCGTCCGATGCTCGGGCGCGGCCACCTCGGGAAGCGCTTCGTCGTCGAGTTCGGTGTCGGCAACGCGACCGGCCAGCTCTCCGTCCTCGGTCTCGGTGCCGTCGGCAACCCGCTGCTGGTCGGCGCGCTGCGCGGGGCGACGACCCTGTTCGGGCCGCTGAACGTGCTGTTCACCTCCGCCACCTCCTTCGGTCCCCCGCTGCTCGGCCGCGTCGGCGACGAGAGACGCCGGGTGCGGGCCACCGCGGGACTCGCGGCCGTCCTCGCCGCCACCGCCGCCCTCTGGGCCACCGCCCTTGCCCTGCTCCCCGAGGAGGCGGGGCGTGAGCTGCTCGGCGACACCTGGCCGACGGCCGCCGCCCTCCTCCCGGCGACCGGCAGCCAGTACGCGGCGATGGCCGTGGGCACCTGCGGACTGCTCGCCCTGCGCATGCTCGACCCGCGTACGACGCTAAGCATCCAGGTGGTCTTCTCGCTCACCGCCGTGGCGTTCATGGCGGGGGGCTACGCCCTCGGAGGCGTCCCGGGGGCCGCCTGGGGGCTGTGCCTCGGCTCGCTCTGCAAGGCCGCCGCCACCTGGACCAGGGTGGCCCGGATCCGACGCGGGAAGTCGGCGCCCGACGAGGCCGTCACCGCCGACGCGCTGCCCTCTGCTCCTTGAACGTGCTGATCAGCAACAGACACAGCGCGGCGATGGCCAGCTTCCCCGCCGCCTGCAGGAGCGGGCCGCGCAGCAGGATGAAGGTGTATCCGGCGATCAGCGGCGCGGCGATGGCCAGCACACTCCCGGGGCCGGGCCCCGCCCGGGTGACGGCCAGCGCGTACCGGCGGTCGGTGCGCGCCACCGCGTAACCGATCAGTGCGAGCCCGCCGATCACCCCGGAGGCGCCGAAGTCGACCCAGAACTCGGTCCACAGCGGGGCCGAGAGGTTGGTCATCCGCAGCCCCATCCACTGCCCGACCCGGACCCCGGTGTCCTCCGGCTTCCCGCTCCACACCGCGCGCGGCACGAAGAACAGGGCGGAGCCCGTCAGCTGGCGGCCGTAGGTGTGGCCCCGTGTGTCGACCCACGAGATGCTGTTGGCGAACATCACCATCTGGTCGTAGTCCTTGGTCACCAGCGGCTCGAAGACCGAGGCCGACTGCGCGGGCCGCTGTCCTTCGTCGTCGTACCGGAACTTGTCGGCGTACGGGAACACCACCAGTGCCCCCACCACCCCCGTCGCCAGCACGATGCGGTAGATCGCCGCACTGCTCGGGAACGCGGTGAACACGAAGGCCATCAGCACCGTCAGGAACCAGTAACGGGCGTTGGAGACAGGGTTGTTCACCACAAGGTTCAGCGCTACCAGCGCCACCCACACCAGCACCGTCGACGGGGAGCGCCGGGCCCGGTAGGAGGTTGCCAGACGGCGGGTGTAGAAGAGCAGCGCCAGCAGCGCCGGCACCTGGCCGAAGCCCTTGACGAACGCCGAGCCGACATTGGACCCTTCCGAGACCACCCCGCTCGCCGCGACGGTCTCGTTGATCTCCTGCCGGCTGGAGAAGAAGACCGAGGGCCCGCCCAGCTTCACCACGTAGAACGCGCTCGCCGCGAACGCCAGCAGCACCAGCAGTCGCAACCGCAGCGGATGCGCCACGGCCGGTCCTGCGCCCGGGCTCCGCGTGGAGGGCGTACGGCGCCGCAGCGGGCGCCGCGAGGCCAGCAGCGCCCCCAGGTCGAAGGCGGCACACCCCACCAGGACCATCGCGATGGCCGTGACCAGGTCCTGGCTCGGTCCCACCATCGGCGTCGGTGTCTGCCCGATCACCACCTGGGCGAACGGCGCCACGCCCATCGCGATGTACACGAACATCCAGAAGACGCCCTGGAGCAGCCGCCGCCGGGTGGAGAGGATCATCGTCGCCAGCCGGGCCCCCGCATAGCAGGTCAGCACCAACTGGAGCCAGTACGCGGTGTCCCGGACACCGCTGCCGGGCTGGGCGGCGATCACCGCGGGCAGGAAGCACACCAGGCCGAGGATGAGCGGCACGGACAGGGCCCGCGACAGCATCGACCAGGCGATCGGCTGCTCGGGCGGCTCCGGGACGCCGCCCCGGCCCCGTGCCCACTCCGGACGCGCGACCCCGCGGGCGACCTGCTCCTGCGCCGATGTGTGCACCGACGTCATGCGCCCCCCCGGGATCAGTGAACCGCTGAACACTCTAACGAATCAGCCCACGTGAGGAGACACGATGACTACTCTGTGAAGTATTGGCCGCAGTTGAGGGGAACTCTGGTGAAAATCCTGCACGTTGTCACGCTCCACACTCCGGACCATGCCTTCGGCGGGCCGACCCGGGTGGCGTTCAACCTCTCCAAGGTCCAGCGGGCGAACGGCGACGACGCACGCGTCATGGCCCTCGGCGACGGCTTCCCCGACGGTGAACTGCCCAGCCACGTGGAAGGAGTTCCCGTCCACCTCTTCCAAGCACGCCACCTGCTCCCGATGTTCGAGGTCAGTGGCATCACCTCCGCCGCGCTGCTGCGCACCGCACGCCGCATGATGCGCGGCGCCGACCTCGTCCACGTCCATCTGATGCGGGACCTGGTGACCCTGCCGGCGGCGCTCCTCGCACTCGCGACCCGCACACCCCTGGTCGTCCAGACCCACGGCATGATCGACCCCACCGAGAAGAAGGTCGCCCAGCTCACCGACGTCCTCGGGGTCCGCAAGGTGCTGCGCGAGGCCGACGCCGTCCTGCACCTCACCGAGATGGAGCGGGTCGACGTGAACGCCGTCGCAGCTCCGGTTCAGCTCACCCGTACCGTACGGCTGGTCAACGGTGTCCGCCCGCAGGAGCGCAAGCCCGCCCGCGACCCCGGCCGCCCGCCGACCGTGCTGTACCTCGCCCGCATCCAGGAGCGCAAGCGGCCCGAGGACTTCATCGCCGCGATGCCGCACGTCCTCGCCCACCACCCGGACGCCCGCTTCGTGCTGGCCGGCCCGGACACCGGCGCGCTGGCCGGCACCCTCGCCCTCGCCCGGAAGCTGGGTGTCACGGACTCCCTCGACCATGTGGGCCCGCTGGAGCACGACGCGGTCCTCACCGCCGGGCGCGAGGCCGATGTGTATGTGCTGCCGGCGATCGAGGAGCCGTTCCCGGTCTCGGTCCTGGAGGCGATGTCGGTCGGCACCCCGGTCGTCATCACCCGCACCTGCGGGCAGGGCCCCGATGTGTCGGGGGCCGGTGCGGGCCGGGTCATCGACAGCCGGGTCGGAGAGGACGCGGCCAACGCCCGTAAGGTCGCCGACGCGATCCTGGAGCTGCTGGAGCCGGAGGCCGCCGAGCAGGCGGGCAAGGCCGCCTGGCAGCTGGTCAACGACCAGTTCACCATCGAGGCCGTCACCGCCACCCTCCGGCGGACCTACGAGGACGTGGTCCGCCGGAGGCGAGGGTGAGGGCTCGGCCCGTCAACGTACAGGCGCCTCGCGGGACTTGAGCGCGATCTGCCAGCGGTAGAAACTCATGGCCAGGGCGAAGTCCAGCCCGGCCCGCCCGTCCAGGAACCCCCGCCGGTAGACGTACATGTAGGCGAAGGAGACCAGCGGCTTGAACGGCGCCTTGTGGAAGAGCTGCCCCTGACGGGACTTCACCTTCCTTACCTGTTCCTTGACATCGGGGTGGTGCTCCAGCCACGCCTCCCAGTCCGAGTAGCGGTTGTGCCGCTCGAACCAGGCGGTGACGGGGTCGAGGTCCTGGTGCTCGATGGGGTTGCTCAGCGCCTCAGCCGTCGCGGCGACCGGCTGGTAGTGCCCCTCGACCTCCCCGATGCCGGGCGCCGCGAGATCGCCGACCTCCGGGTAGTGGCACCGGGTCCGGTCGGTCAGCGACCGCTTGCGGATCGTGTACCCGTGCCGCAGCCGCTTCCCCGAGAACCAGTACCCCAGCGGTATGTCGTACGCCGCGGGCTTCGGGGCGTCGGGATCGGCGAATATCTGCCGCAGCTCCGCCAGCAGACCGGGGCTGAGCCGCTCGTCGCCGTCCAGCACCAGGATCCAGTCCAGATCGGTGCGGACGTGTTCCAGGCACCACTGCTTCTTGCGCGGATGGCCCCCGTCCCAGGTGTACGCGACCACCTCGGCCCCGCACTCCTCGGCGATCTTCGCCGTGTCGTCCGTGCTGTGGGAGTCCACGACGACGACCGCCTCGAAGTGGCCGAGCACCGACTTCACCGCCTCGGCGATGTTCAGGCCCTCGTTCTTCGTGGGGATCGCCACGGCGATGGGCAGCTTGCTCAACTCTTGTCTCCTTCGGGCAGCCAGGCGTAGCAGCCTGTGGAGGTGAACGTGCGGGCAGCCGCCGGGACGGTGATCTCCACCCGTCCGCCGGTGTCCGAGGAACCGGAGCCCAGCACCTTGCCGTTCGCCCCGGTCAGCTGCCAGCTGCAGTCCTTGGTGGGGGATGCGGCCCGGTAGCGGCCGGGCCGGAGCTTCGCGCCCTGGTGCGTGCCGTCGGCGTAGCCGAGCGCGGCCTCGTCCACCAGGTCCTGGTGCTGCGGGCACAGATGGGCGACGGCAGGCTTCGCGTCGGCGACCTCGCCGGTGACGATCGCGCCGACGGCGATGTCCCGGTCGGCCTTGACCAGGTAGCGGAGCCTGTCGCAGGTCTCCTGACCGGTCTGGAGCACCGCGGCGGGGTCCATCCCCTTGGGGACACGGTCGGTCAGGTACTCCTTCTGCTTCTTGGTGAACGAGCCGGTGGCCGGAGTGATCCCGTCGGCGGGCACCTTCGGCGGTTCGCTCGTCCGTGCGGCCCCCGGCCCGGCCGGGGAGGCGGACGGCCCGGCCACGGAGGGTGCGGGCGGGGCCGCCGCGGGCGGCTTGGTGCCCGCGGCGGCCCCCTTGCTCCCGTCGGCGGACGAGCCGCAGGCGGCCAGCGCCGCCGTCGCGATGACGACGACGGCGCCGGCCAGGAACGGATACCTCATCAACCCGTCCTCAGGGCGTAGTGGGCGCTGACCTGCGAAGCGGCCAGCGCGGTCGGGTACACGGCGGTCTCGTCGATCTGCCCGGCGAAGAAGTTGCTGGTCGGGCGGTTGGGCCAGTTGTTCAGGTTGTCCCCGCCGACCCGCCAGTAGCCGGGGTAGTTCTCGTTGGTGGTGTAGAGGAAGTTGGACGCGCGCAGCTGCCCGTCGACGTACAGGGCCATCCCGCCGGGGCCCTGGGTGGCGACGACGTGGTGCCAGGCGCCGTTGTTGTAGGAGCCGGGCGTCGTGATGGTGCGGGTGCTGCCGTTGTGGATGCCGAAGACCAGCCGCCCGTCATTGGTCATGTACACGTGCTTGTCGTAGCGGGAGCTGTTCTGCATCGTCAGATTGCCGAACCCGATGATCTTGCCGCCCCGGACCGTGGTGGTCTTGATCCAGGTCTCCACGGAGAACCGGGTGGGCTGCGGATGGAGCTTGTTGCTGTACGCGTACTCGTCGGAACCGTTGAACCCGATCGCGGTCGAGGCACCGGCGACGGCGGCCGGGGTCTGACGGTAGGCGGGTGCGTTGCGCAGGAAGCCGCTGTTCAGCCCGCCCGTGGTGTCGGCGGCGAAGGTGGACGTGCCCTCGTCGTAGCGCCAGTAGAGCGAGGCGCCGTCGGCCAGCACACGCGCCGGATAGCTCTCCGCCGTCGCCGCCACGGTCGCGGACTGCGCCGGGGACTTGGCGCTCGTGTTGGTGCCGTCGCTCGCTGTGATGCGGTAGGAGTGGGTCTCACCCACCGCCACGTCGGTGTCGGTCCACTTCAGCTGGGGCCGGTCCCAGAAGAGCGAGTACCCGGTCGTCGTGTGTACGGGTGTGCTCGCCCCGTCCTTGTAGATCCGGTAGGTGAGCTCACCGTCGTCCGTGTCGAAGCTGGTCTGCCAGGTGACGTCGATCTGTCCCGGAGCGAGCGTGGAGAGGCTGACGTTGGGCACCCACGGCGCCCCGGTGTCCGGGCCGTCGGCGAACCGGGTCAGCCCCTGCTGCGCGGAGCCGTTGACGGTGGTGAACTCCCCGCCCACCCACAGGTAGTGGCGGCCGCCCTTGTCGGTCTGGGCCATCACCCGCGGCCCGACGGGCTCGCCGATGCCGTCGTTGGTGTCCGGGAACCAGGGCAGCAGCTCCGGATCGTCGACGGACTGGGCGAGCAGATGCCTGCGCGGCTGGTCGGGGAACCCGCCCATGCTGGCGCAGTCATGGGCGTGGCTTCCGCTGTACAGCACGCCCGAGTGCACCAGGACTGCCTGGGTGGCTCCCAGGCAGGTGTCCCGCCACCGCTGCTGGAAGTCGTCCAGGTCGATGGCGATACGGCCGTCGAGAACACCGCCCCCGGTGCCCTCGTTGGCGGTGTACAGGCCGGTCGCGTCCGTCGTGAGGTCCTGCACCGTGGAGGTGTTGGGGATGAAGCCGGGGTAACTCTTGGTGAGTGCCCCCGTGGTGGCGTCCACGACGGCCAGTGCGTGCGACGTGGTGCCGTTGACGGTGAAGAAGTCACCTCCGAGCACCACGTGCTGTCCGTCGGGAGTCACCTGGACGGCGCGGGCGACCTCGTCGGCGTCGGCCGCCCACGGCAGCAGGTCGGCGTCCGTGGTGACGGCGGCGAAACTGTTCCTGGTCTGCCCGCCCACACTGGTGAAGTCACCGCCCAGGTAGACGGTGTCCGCGGTGACGTCCAGGGCCCGTACGGTCGCCGAGACGGCGATTTTGAAGTCCTGGCGCGGAGTGCAGGTCGCGGTGTCGATGGCGGCGACATTGCTGACGCCCTCCCCGTTCACCGCCCCGAACTGGCCGCCCGCGTACAGGGTCTGCCCGTCCGGCGACAGCGCCAGCGCGCGAACGGTGGCCGTGCCCGACGAGAGCGTGAACGACAGGCTGCACCCCGTCGGTGCGCCGGTCGCCGCGTCGAAGGCGGCGAAGTTGACCGCGGGCTGCTCGGAGGTGCCGGCCGCGGCGTCGGGCGGCCGGATGGTGGAGAAGGTGCCGCCGGCGTACACGACGCCGTCGGTCGCGGCCATCGACCAGACGATGCCGTTGGTCTGCCAGGTGGTGAGGTCGTCCGCGGTGAGAGACACCGGAGGTGTCAGTGCCGCCGTCGGGGATGCCCCGGCCGCCGCGGCGGTCAGGGCGCCGGCGAACAGGCAGAGAGCGGTGGAGACGGCCCGCACACGGCCGCGTCCCCCGGGTCTGTGCCCCGTGCTTGCGTTCATCATTCAGCTCCGAAGGTGAGAACGAGCTGCGGCCGGTAGGCCGCGGTTCCTGCCTCGCTCGACCAGACGCGGAGACTGTCCGTCCCGCTGCTGGTGAGGGCGAGTGAGTAGACGGAGCCCAGGGCCCCGCCCAGTGCGGACGCGTTCAGCTCCACCGTGTCGTCGGTGGAGACCGAGGTCGCGCCGGTGATGGTCCCCAGCACGGTCGCGGCGAGCGCCGGCCGGGTGTTGTAGGTGACCGTCGACTCGGTCCACGTGCCGGTGACCGGCACGACGCTGTGGCTGTCCAGGGATCCCGCCGTCGAGTCCGACGACGTGCGGAAGGCGAGGCGGGCGCTCTTGAGCACCTGGCCGGACGGGGTCGGCGGAACGGTGAACCGCAGATAGCTCAGATAGGCCGTGGTGCCCCGGGAGGCGAGCTGGCTGTCGTTGTAGTTCGTGTTCGCCGACACGCTGTTGACGTACGCGTCCTCGTCCGGTGTGACGCTCAGCGTGGTGTCGCCGGGGCCGGGCGGGGTGTCCGCAAGCGCGTGGTGCGCGGCGACCTGGGCGGCGGTGAGCGCCGTCGGATAGACCGCGGTCTCGTCGACCTGTCCGGCGAAGTAGGTGCTCGTGGGCCGGTTCGGCCAGGCGTTGTTCATGGCGTCCCCGCCCACCCGCCAGTACCCGTTGTACGAGCGGTTGCCGGTGTCCGCGTTCGTGCCGACGGCAGCCCCGTCCACGTACAGGACCATGCCGGACGGCCCCTGGGTCGCGACGGCGTGGTGCCAGGAGCCGTCGTTGTACGTGTCCGCCGTGGTGATGGTGGGCCGGGTGCTGCTGTTGCCGGACTGGACGCCGAACGCGAGGCGCCCGTTGTCCGTCAGGTACAGCAGCTTGTCGGAGATGCTGCTGGTGTGGCCCTGCGCGGTACCGATGTTGCTGCCGTAGCCGATGATCCGTCCGCCTGTCGTCGAGGTCGTCCGGAACCACGTCTCGATCGAGTACGGCGTGGGCGAGGCGTACCGGTGCAGGCGGTCGCTGTAGACGTACTCGTCGACGCCGTTGAGGGAGAGCGCCGCCGAGCCGGCCACCGCGGACGGCGTGGAGCGGTACGCGGGGGCGTTCGTGTACACCCCCGAGTTGTCGTCCGCAGAGGCGTCCGCCGCGAAGGCACCGCCCGCCTCGTCGTAGCGCCAGTACAGGCCGGCGCCGTCGGCGAGCACCTTCTCCTGGTACGGGGAGGCGGAGGCGGCGGCCGTCACCGAGGCGGCGGCGGACAGCCCGCTGGTGTTGGTCCCGTCGCTCGCCGTGATCCGGTACGAGTACGTCCGGCCCGCCACCACGTTCGTGTCGGTGAAGGTCAGCTGCGGCCGGCTGTAGAAGAGCGAGGAGCCGGTCGCGGTGTGTACGGGAGTGGCGCCGCCGTCGCGGTAGACCCGGTAGGTCAGCAGACTGTCGTCCAGGTCCAGGCTCGAGCGCCAGCGGACCTTCACCTCGCCGGCCCGCGGTGCGGACACGCTCACGGCCGGAGCGGCGGGCGCACCCGTGTCGGGGGTGTTGGCGAACCGCGTCAGCGCCTGCTGTGACACCCCGTTGACCGTGGTGAACTCGCCGCCCACCCAGAGGAAGTCGCGGCCGCCGCGCGAGGCGACGGTCAGGGCCCGGGGCCCGACCGGCTCCCCGATGCCGTCGTTGGTGTCCGGGAGCCAGCCCAGCAGCGCCGGGTCGTCGACGGACTGGGCGGTGAGGTGTTTGCGGACCTGGTTGGGGAAGCCGCCCATGGACGAGCAGTCATGGACGTGGCTGCCCGCGTACAGGACACCCTGGTAGACCCGCAGCGCCTGGGTCGCACCCTGGCAGGTGTCCCGCCAGCGCTGGTCGAAGTCGTCGAGGCCCATGGCGAGCCTGCCGTCGAACGACGAACCCCCGGCCCCCTCGCCCGCGACGTACCAGCCGTCGGAGGCGGCGTCCGTGACGATGTCCTTGATCACCGCGGACGACGGGATGAAGTTGCCGGTGTAGGCGCGGGTCAGCGCACCCGACGATGCGCTCGTCACCGCGAGCGCGTGCGACGCGGCGCCGCCGACGGTGAAGAATTCGCCGCCGATGAGCACACTCGCCCCGTCGGGGGTCACCTTCAGCGTCCGGCCGGGCTCGTCCGCGTCGGGGTTCCACGCGGTCAGGGCGCCCGTGGAGGTGACCGCGCCGAAGAAGCGCCGCGTCTGGCCGTTGACCGTCTGGAAGTCACCGCCCGCGTAGACGGTGCCGTTCGCGGCGACGTCCAGGGCCCGCACGGTCGCGCCGAAGTCGGGCGAGAAGCCCGGACGGAGCTGACAGGTCGCGGTGTTGATCGCGACCAGGCCGTTCGCGGCCGTCCCGTTGACGGCGCTGAAGTAACCACCCGCGTACAGCGTGGACCTGTCCGCGGAGACCGCGAGGGCCCGGACCGTGGCCGTGCCGCTGCTGCGGGTGAAGGAGAGCGAACAGCCGGTGGGCGCACCCGTGGCCGCGTCGAACGCGGCGAAGTTCACGGCGGGCATCGTGTTGCTGCCCGCGGGGGAGCCGGCCGGGCGGACCCCGGAGAAGGTGCCACCCGCGTAGACCACGCCGTTCGCCTCGGCGAGCGACCAGACGATGCCGTTGGTCTGGTAGGTGGAGAGGTGGTCGGCCGTGAAGCCGACGGGCGGGGTCAGCGCGGCTGCCGGGGGAGCGGTGACCGCGGTGAGGGCGCCCGCACCGAGGGCGAGAACCGCCGCGAACACGGCGCCCCGGGTGCGTCTGAGGCGTCCTGGCCGTCTCATCGGTCCACCCGCACGGCCGCTCCCGTGAGCTGGTCGCTCAGCAGCCGGATGTCCGCGTCCACCATGATCCTGGCCAGCTCCTGAGACGTCACCTCGGGCTTCCAGCCGAGCAGCTCCTCGGCCTTGGACGCGTCACCGATCAGTGCGTCGACCTCACTGGGACGCTCGTACTTCGGGTCGTAGCGCACGTACTCGGCCCAGTCGAGGCCCGCGTGCTCGAAGGCGTACTCGAGGAACTGCCGGACGCTGGCCCCCACGCCGGTGGCCACCACGTAGTCGTCCGGGGTGTCGCACTGCAGCATCCGCCACATCGCCTCCACGTACTCGGGGGCGTACCCCCAGTCCCGGACGGCGTCGAGATTGCCCAGATGCAGCCGGTCCTGCAGCCCGGCCTTGATGCGGGCCACCCCGCGGGTGATCTTGCGGGTCACGAAGGTCTCGCCGCGGCGTGGGGACTCGTGGTTGAACAGGATCCCGTTGACGGCGAACATGTCGTACGCCTCGCGGTAGTTGACCGTCGCCCAGTACCCGTACACCTTGGCCACGCTGTACGGGCTGCGCGGGTGGAAGGGCGTTCTCTCGTTCTGCGGGGGCGGGCTGGCGCCGAACATCTCCGACGACGACGCCTGGTAGATCCGGGTGTCGATCCCGCTGGCGCGGACCGCCTCCAGAAGCCGGATGGTGCCGAGACCCGTGACGTCCCCGGTGTACAGGGGCGCGTCGAAGGAGACCCGGACATGCGACTGCGCACCCAGGTTGTAGACCTCGTCGGGACGGATGTCACGCAGCAGGTTCACCAGGGCGACGCCGTCGGAGAGATCGGCGTGGTGGAGCACGAATGAACGATTCGCTTCCTCGGGCCCCTGGTAGATGTGGTCTATTCGCTCCGTGTTGAAGCTCGAGGACCGGCGTATCAGGCCGTGGACCGTGTACCCCTTCTCGAGCAACAGCTCCGCCAGGTACGAACCGTCCTGCCCTGTCACACCGGTGATGAGTGCGGACTTTGCCATGACTCCCCCCTTCTGTGGTCGCCCGATGGGCGGTTGGTTCACCGAAATATCTGCATCTGAGCGCATTGCGGTAAAAGCTCACCCGGACGCGGCGCTGCTGGCACAATCCGAGCCATGACGACCGATATCCCCGGCCCTCCCCAGGAATCCGTCCGCCCCCTCCTACGCCCAGGCGCCCGCATATTCGTCGCGGGCCACCGCGGCCTCGTCGGCTCGGCGCTGGTGCGCCGCCTCGCCGCCGACGGCCACGAGGTGATCACCCGTGACCGCGGCGACCTCGATCTGCGTGACGCGGCACCGACCGAGGCGTTCCTGCGCGACGCCCGTCCGGACGTCGTCGTACTGGCCGCCGCCAAAGTGGGCGGGATCATGGCCAACAGCACCTGGCCGGTGCAGTTCCTGGAGGACAACCTGCGCATCCAGCTCAGCGTGATCGCCGGGGCGCACGCCGCCGGGACGAAGCGGCTGCTCTTCCTCGGCTCGTCCTGCATCTATCCCAAACACGCCCCGCAGCCGATCCGTGAGGACTCCCTGCTCACCGGCCCGCTGGAGCCGACCAACGAGGCCTACGCGCTGGCCAAGATCGCCGGAATCGTGCAGATCCAGTCCTACCGCCGGCAGTACGGCGCCTCGTTCATCAGCGCCATGCCCACCAACCTCTACGGACCCGGCGACAACTTCGCCCTGGAGACCTCGCACGTCCTGCCCGCCCTGATCCGCCGGTTCCACGAGGCGAAGAGGGACGGTGCGCCCGAGGTCACCCTGTGGGGATCCGGCACCCCCCGCCGTGAATTCCTGCACGTCGACGATCTCGCCGCGGCCTGTGTGCGGCTGCTGGAGTCCTACGACGGGGACGAGCCGGTCAACATCGGCTGCGGCGAGGACCTGACCATCAGGGAACTCGCCGAGACCGTACGGGAGGTGACGGAGTACCAGGGCAGCATCGGCTGGGACACCTCGAAGCCGGACGGTACCCCTCGCAAGCTCCTCGATGTGTCCCGCCTCTCCTCCCTCGGCTTCAAGCCGCAGATCCCCCTGCGTGACGGCATCGCCCGCACCTACGCATGGTGGCTCGGGCAGGGCTGACCGCCCCGCCGGGCGTCCATGGGCTCCTCGCATGCGTTCCCCCATCGTTCTCAGTACGCCCCGCGGCCGTCGGTGACGGCGCGGACCGTACGGGCGAGGAGCCCCATGTCCGTGACCACCGACCAGTTGTCGACGTACCAGAGGTCCAGCGACACGCTCTCCTGCCACGAGAGGTCCGAGCGTCCGCTGACCTGCCACAGGCCGGTCAGCCCGGGCTTGACCGCGAGCCGGCGCCGCTCGCGCTCGTCGTAGCGCGACACCTCCTCGGGCAGCGGCGGCCGCGGACCTACCAGGGACATGTCACCCCTCAGCACATTGAGGAGCTGGGGGAGTTCGTCGATGGAGGTCCGGCGCAGCGCCTGGCCGATCCGGGTCACCCGTGGATCGCGGCGCATCTTGAACATCGGACCTTCGCTCTCGTTCGCCCCGGCGAGCTGCGCCTTACGGGTCTCCGCATCCGCCACCATCGTGCGGAACTTCCACATGGTGAAAGGTCTGTTGTGCCGTCCATGGCGGATCTGGCGGTGGAAGACCGGGCCGGGTGACGAGAACCGGACCGCCAGCGCGACCACGAAGAGCAGCGGGGCCAGCACCAGCAGCCCGAGCGCGGCGCCGCTCCGGTCCAGCACGGTCTTGAGCCACGGCTGCGGACCGTGCCGCAGCGGCGGCGCGATGTGCAGCAGGGTCAGTCCGGCGGCGTCGGAGGGCCGCACGCGGCTCGCCGAGACGCCCGACAGCTCCGAGAGCACGCAGAGTGCGAGCCCGCTGTCGTGCAGGCCCCACGACAGCGGGCGAAGCCTCTCGTCGCCGAACTGCGGCCCGGGCACCACGAGTACGAGGTCCGCATCATGGGCGAAGGCGCCGCCGAGCACCGTGGACACGTCGTCGTCGGCCGGCTCGGGAGCGAGCCGGCCCGGTACCGGTGTGTCGCAGTTCAGCTGCGCCGGTCCCACCGGCACGGCGGCCGCCACCGTGTACAGGTGATCCGTACGGGAGTTGAGCAGGGTCACCGCCCGGTCCACCTCTTCGGCCCCGCCGACCACCAGCACCCGGCGTGACGCCTGCCGGTGCCACGTGGAGCCGGGCCTGCCCCGCAGTCCTGTGACGAGCACGGTGGTGGTGAGACCGGGCACGAGCGCCAGGACTGCGGTCGCCGGGTCGAGTGATCCGCCCGCCGCCGCACACAGCACGGCGAGCAGTCCGACGAGCACCAGCCAGTCGCCGACGGCGCCGGACGCCCCACCGGAGTCCGCCGGCACCCGGCCTGCGTACCGGCCGCGCGCCAGGCGCACCCCGGTCCATACGAACGTGGTCAGGGCGCCGATGATCAGTGGTCGCGGCTGATCGGCGGCGCTCAGCACGAGCCAGGCGGGAACGCCGAGCCCCAGTGCGTCGGTCAGGACCAGGAACGGCAGATGCCGGCCCGTCTTCTTCTTCGTCCGCGGTCGGTCCGCGTCGTCGCGCTGTGCGGTTGGAGCTCTCCACAACTGTTCGAGAGCCGCTGTCCGATTCCGGGACGCCGCGGTACGCGGCCGTTGTGCGCCCGCCAGTCCTACCGGCCCGGATATGTCTGTTTCAGGTATTTCGACATGCCCCATGAACCCCCCAGCCACAGTTGCATCCCCACAAACGGGGCGCATCCGCCGATCCCATGGACTGACGGATGCGCCCTCGCTCGGTGCACGATATCCACACACGTGCCATTTCGCTGGAGTTCTCGTGAAGTTCAGACACCGGTGGAGCGTCTGGCTCCGCGGCATTCCGGGGCGGATCTCGGGGTCTGTGCGCAGTTGTTCGGGTCTGATCGCTTTGGGTAAGCGCTTACGCCCTGCTGTGGATCAGGTCGTGTACTCGGAGTTCAGCCGGACATAACCTTCCGTCAGATCGCAGCCGTAAACGGTGAATTCACTGGTGCCGATGCCCAGACCGACACCGATCACGACCTCCTCGCCCCGCATGTGCTCGGCGACCGCGGCCCGGAGTTCGCTGTCACCGGGACCTCCGGTGCGCTGCGGGTAGACGTCGGTCCCGCCGAAGCGGACGGTGACGTTCTCCGGGAGGATGTCGGTGTCGTCCGTGCACTTCCCGATCGCCATCGTCACCCGCCCCCAGTTGGGGTCGCTGCCGTGCACGGCTGTCTTGACCAAGGGGGAGTTGACCACGCTCTTGCCCACCCGCTTGGCCTGGGCGATGTCCCGCGCCCCGCTGACCCGCACCTCGATGAGCTTGCTCGCGCCCTCGCCGTCACTGGCGATGTTCTTCACAAGTGCGAGCGCCACCTCGTACAGCGCCTCCTCGAACTCCGCCGGATCGACCTCGCCGGCCAGTCCGTTGGCGAAGAGCACCGCGGTGTCACTGGTGGACGTGTCCGTGTCGATGGACACCGCGTTGAACGTACGGTCCATGACGCTCCGGAAGATCCGGTCCTGCTCCGACTGCTCCAGCCGGGCGTCCGTGGCGAAGAACGTCAGCAGGGTGGCCATGTCCGGCTCCAGCATCCCGACACCCTTGGCGATGCCCACCAGTGTCGCCGAACCGCACCGCACCCGGAACTCCTTGGGCCGGGTGTCCGTGGTCATGATGGCCCGGGCCGCCCGGTCGAACCCGCCGTCGGGGAACGGCCAGGAGAGCGTCTTGATGTGAGCGCGGATCTGCTCCATCGGATACAGCAGGCCGATCACCCCGGTGGAGGCGATCAGCAGTTCGTCCGCCGGGAGCCCTGTAGCCGCGGCCACCGAGTCGCGCACCTCGCGGGCGTTCCGGTCACCCTCGGAGCCGGTGGCGACGTTCGCGTTGCGTGCCAGTACGACGACACCGCGCGCCCGGCCGTCGGCGGCGGCGGCCCGGCTGAGCACCACGCTGGGCCCCGAGAACCGGGACTTGGTGAACACTGCGCTGATCCGAGCCGGGACGGTCGAGGCCAGCACGGTGAAGTCGTCCCGCCCGTCGTCCGACAGCCCCACCGGGGCGGTGTGCACCGCGAAGCCCTCGGGGTCCCGGGACGTCTTTTCAGCCATAGTCGCCTTCTCTCTTATGCGCTCTCTCGTATACCTATCCATTTACCATACGAGAGCGGTCCGCTGCGGACCTGGCGCCCAGGTCACTGGCGGGAGGCCGCGCGCAGGTGGGTCACGCCGCGGGTGGACAGACCGTCTGCCGAGCCGGGCAGCAGCCAGGTGGAGCCGCGGCCCTTGTCGTCCCCCGGTGCAGAGACCGCCAGGTCGGCTCGGCCGTCGCCGTTCATGTCCATGAGGCGTACGGCAGCCCCGAATTGTTGTCCTCGTCCGGAACGGCGTGGACATCGCGCGGGTCGAGCTGGTGGGTGCCCCTGCCGGTCAGGCCGTCCGGCCCGCCCCGGACGAGGAATACCTGCTCCGCGCTTTTCCCGGGGTGCGCCCATGACCGGGGCGCACCGGCCACGACGTCCTCGTAGCCGTCACCGTTGACGTCCCCGGCGGCGAGCAATTCCCGGATGGTGCAGTCCTGCGAGCCGGAGCCGCCACCGAGGTTCGTCCCGGGCACACGGGCGGCGCTCGACAGCCCGTGCCCGGAACCCCACAGGACAACGGACTCGTCGACGCTCCGGAGGCAACGCCGCGCCCCGAGCCGGGCTGGACGGACGTGGCCCGTTCCGCGACGCCCGGCACACCGGCGCTCAACTACGGCCCGGGCGGCCCGACACCCGCGCGCACGCCGGGGAGTACGTGTCTGCCGCCCAACTCCAGGACCGTGAAGCGCGTCCGACCGCCTGGCTCGACCAGGACCAGGAACTCTCGTGTGGATCACGCCGGGCTGAACTCAGGTCCGCTGTGATCGGTCCGGCAGCGGCTTCTGAGTGAACGTCCGCAGTGGCCTGGCGCGCCCCGGCGCCTGCACGTGACCCGAGGGTGACAATTCCGGCCGTGTGCGCCGTTCCGGCGTGAAGCACGTACGCAGAGAGGGTTCCTGTGTCCACCGAGGAGAACAAGAGGCTGGTTCGCCGCTTCTACCAGGAGATCGACGAGGGCAACCTGGATGCCATGGACGAACTCGTGGCCGAGGACTACAAGGACCACTCGCCGCCACCGTTTCCGGGGCTGGCCTCCGGTCGCGAGGGGCTCAAGCAGGCGTTCCGCCTGTTCTGGGACGCCACACCCGGAACCCACGAGATCGAGGACCAGATCGCGGAGGACGACAAGGTCGTGACTCGGCTGACGGCTCGTGGAGTGCACGAGAGGGACCTCCCGGGCATCCCTGCCACCGGTAAGTCGCTCACGATGACGGGGACGGTCATCCATCGCATCGAGAACGGCAAGCTCGCCGAAAAGTGGTCGGACAAGGACCTCCTCGGCTTCCTTCAGCAACTGGGTGTCATCCCGATGCCGGGCGAGGCATCGGGATAGCCGAGGCTGCACTGCGATCCGAGCGGGCCCGGCAGGGCGGATCGTCAGCCCCGCTGGACTGCGGCGAGGCCCTTCTGCAGGTCCTCGGTGTTCATCACCGGCTGGATCTCGATCTTCGCGCCGAGTCCCTCGAAGAGCGGCTCCGCGATGGTGGGCAGCTGTGAGCTGTCCTGCATGTCGAAGACAAACGTGCAGCTTCGCCCGCCCTCGCTGGGGCCGAAGTAGGCCGCCTCCGGCTTGAGCTGTTCGGCCATCGACTGCATGATCTTCTGCAGGGTGCCGTTCCTGACCGCTTCGTTCGAGATCTGTGTGTCCAAGTGCGCTCGCAGCATGACCCTCATGGCACTGCTCCCTCCGTCGACGGGGACCGGCGCGGTTCCGTCCGCGCTCGTCGACACCCGGTGACGTTCGGCTCAGCATTTCTTCGAGTGGGCGGGGCGGCAACATCTCGTCCTCCATCCGTGCCGCTGTGAACCGCCCGGGTTCGGCAAAGGTCTCAGATCGTGCTGGTGACGGCTCCGGTCCAGCCCTGGCTCCTGGCCGTCTGTCCCCTCGAGTCGGCCGAGTTCGACCGCTGCACCGTGTCGGGATACCGCACACGGTGCAGCGGATCGGGACCCAGCAGCCGCTCCGTCTCGAGTTCAGCCCGGTCCGCGGCGATCGAGTGCAGCACGAACCTGGTTGAGCCCCTCCGCTCTCCAGTGGTCCCGGTCAGGCATGTGGTCGTCCCGGCGCCAGCGCCAGGCCGAGAACATCGCCCAGTTCAGGGCGCGGCACCGGTGAATCAGGTCGTGGTCAGCCCCCGCGTAGTGCTTTCCCACTTCTTCGGGCGCATGACCGAGGTCGAACTCGATCGGCCCACGGCAGGACGTGGCGAGGTCTACGAAAAGCGGCCCTCTCCTCGTGTTCAGGAGGTTGCCCGGATGCGGCTCGCCGTGCAACAACTGGTCGCCCGCTCTGTCGATGCTGATCGCGGCGCTCAGTCCACCGAGTGTGCTGCTGAGGAGTTCCCGGTCGGAACCGGGTAGTTCGGGGGACCGCTCCCGGTCGTTCACCTCTCTCAGTGCCACAGCGACTCGATCGGTGAAATGCGGTGCGTCCAGATCGATCTGGCGCAGGGCGGCATGGTGCCGCAGGAGCACGTCTGCGTAGTCGGCCGGCGCGATCTCCGGTCCCACAGGTTCGTAGTAGGTCCAGAGCGAGACGGCGAAGGCGTCACGGAGGTAGATCCGGTGCTCGACCCGAGGGTCGAGCTCGGCCACCGGAGCATCGACGTCGGTGAGACGGCGAGCAACCTCTACTTCGAACGCGGAATCAGCCAGATGCCCCGAAGGCGCGACCCGAGCCAGAACATCGCAAGGGACCAGGCGCAGCGCGACGCGGTCGGAGTTGTGGATGACGATCGCATCGTCGACCTGAAGGCCCAGCTCCGAAGCGGTCGTCCGCCCTGCCTCAACTGCGCGGCGGAGTTCTGATGGCTCCATACCGTTCTCCCTCATGGTTGAGTACACATGGTTGAGTACACATACACGTCTGGGGATATCAGCGAGGCCCCGATGTCTTCGTGAGCATCATTCGGCGCCCGGACCCGGACCCGGACCCGGCGACAAGCATCGCGAACACGTGCCCGGACACGTAACAGAGCCCTACCGGTCGAGGCGGTCGAGGAAGAGGGCGGCCGCGAGCAGCGGTTCGCTGCCGCCCGCCCGCAGCTGGTGCCGTCGCAGGTCCCCTTCCAGTACGGCGAGGGCCTCGCGTCCCGCATCGGTGCCGGTGCCGCCGGCTTCGAGGACGGCACGGGCACCTGCCTGCACCAGCCGCAGCCCCGCGGGTCCCGCCGTGTACAGCGGGCCCGTGTCCTGGAGCGTGCTCATGATGCCGATCAGCGCGTCGAGGCGTGCGTCGTTTCCCTTGGTGCGCAGGGTACTCAACGCCCGTCTGGCATGCGGGAATCCGGCCCTTGCCTCCCCCTTGGCGCCCGCTGCCCCGTATTTTGCGGCGACGCTGGAGCCGACCGTCGGGCGGCGCGGGGCGCCCCGGTCGGGCAGCGCAGCAAGGGTCTTGGCGGTTCCCGGGATGTCGTGCGGCTCCAGGGCGGCTGCCGCGACCAGCAGCCCGAGCGTCCATACGGCACCGCGGTGCACGGCGGTGCCGCAGGCCGCGAGCCGCGCGGACCGTTCGGTGGCACGACCGATCGCCCCCAGCTCCATGCGTAGTTCGCGACTGGGCGTGCCGCTGCGGCGGGCTGAGGCGGCCATCGCGGCGAGGCCGGGGTGGAGCGCCTTGGCCGCCCAACGGGCCGTGGCCAGGTCCATGCGGCCGGGACCGGTGCCGGGTCCCCGGCCGTCCCTCAGGCCCGGCTTCGGGGTGATCTCCACCGCCTCGACCAGGGCGCTGACGGCCGCCCCGGCAAGGTCGTTACGAGGCATTGCTCGGAGCGCCGCTCGGAGCGCCGGTCGGCGGAGGACCGCTCGGCGGTTCACCGCCGCCGCCGTTTCCGCCGCCGGCCCCGGTGTTCTCCGCGTCAGGGTCGATGCCGACCGTGAGCGTGCCGACGTATCCCTTGGTGGGGTCACCGGTGATCGTCATCAGTCCGTCCTTGGCACCGCCCCCGCCGTAGACCATGTCGTCGTCGAGCCTGGTGGGTGTACCGGTGTGCTGTGAGTACGGGGAGAGCCGGTGGACCACGTCACCGTAGGCGTCTTCGAAGAACAGCTGACCGGTGTAGTTGACCTTGCCGCCCTCGTAGGTGCCGTCCTCCTTCCGGCCACCTGTGTGCACCTTGAGGTGGATGTGGGTGACACGCGGGGTGTACCAGCCGGGATAGACGGTGGTGAACTCCACGACCCCGTCGTCGCCCGCGATCTGGTAACCGCGCAGATACGTCTTGTCGTCCGCGCCGCTGGTGTCCTCGCTCTCGGCGGGAGCTTCGCCTCCCGGGCTGGCTGTGGTGTAGCCGGAGTAGTAGCCCCAGGCGTCGCAATGCCAGATCTCCACCGCGGCTCCGGAGACCGGATCGCAGGACTCGGTGGTGTCCTGCACGGTCAGCCTGACCGTGAGCTTCACGCCCTTCTTGCCGTCGGTGATGTCCTTCCGCACCAGGGCGTTGTCCAGGTAGTACGGACCCTCGGTGACGCTGGACATGAGGACGCACTGCCCGGACCCGGACGAGGTGCTCCCCGTGTCGGAGGTCGATCCGTCCGAGCTGCCGCAGCCCGCGAGGGCCAGCCCTGCCGCACCGGCCGCCGCACCTCCGATGACCAGGACTTTTCGCCTGTCGATCCTGTTGTCGCGCATACCGCGCACACTAGGTGCGCCGGCACGGAATGGGCTGTCCGCCAGCTGTGACAGGGCTGTGCCCACTCAAGGTGGCCCTGCCCACGGGGCTGCGCCCGCCCGGCCGGGCGGAAACGGGCGGGCCCACGGAGCGGGCAGCATGTCGCGGACACAGACTCGGTTTGACCTGTGCCGGTGCAGTAGCTGAAGGCAGGAATCGCCTGGACGATGCCTTAGGCCCCCATCGGAGAGTTCGTTCTCTTGTCGACCGGGTGCCATGGACCTACGGACGCTCGCGCCGGCGTCGTCCGGCCGCCCCACTGCGACCTGGTCCCATCGTGGCGGAAGCAGGGCCGCGGAGGGGCGGCGCCCGTCAGGCAGGCCGCAGCTCGAACCAGTCGAAGGCCGCGCTGCCGCGGGTGGCATACATGCCGATGACGCGGCCGGTGAAGCCGCCTGCGACCTCGGTGGTGAGGTAGCGGCCGTCGAGTTCGGCCAGGACCTCGAAGGCGCCGTCGGCCGTCTCGTACCCGAGGCGGAGGGTGTCGGGGCCGCCTACGCGCAGTCCGGGCGGGGCAGGGGCCTCCGGATTTGTGTCGCGGACGGTGACCGTGGGCGGCAGGACGTCCTTGGTGGTGACGTCGATCCGCAGGGTCACGGGGCCGGGCGGCAGGCTCTGTTCGGCGACGGTGTGGCGCAGCGGGCCGATCCTGGCGACGGCGCGGACCGTGCCGTCGCCCGTCTCCACCTGGTAGTGGTGAGCCTCGTCCAGACGTACCGCGAGCCCGGCACAACCGCCGTCGTCGACGGCGACCAGCGTGCGCGCGCTGCAGTCCGGATCGCGCTGGCGCCGCCCCACGAAGAGCGCGCCGGGCTTGTCGAGGCTGTCCGCGCGGGCGTGCAGGACCAGGTGGTCCGGCCGCTCGTCGAGGCGGACGGCCGCCGGGTCGTGCCGTCGGAGCGTCACCCAGCAGGGTGCGAGGGTGCTGGAGTCGAAGTCGTCCCGGTCCGGCTCGTGCGGCCAGGGATGCGGCGACAGCTCCGGAGCAGGCGCGCGCAGCTCCAGCGGACCCGGCAGCGGCCACTCGTCCTCCCAGCGCACCGGCACCAGAAACGTCTCCCGGCCCAGACCGTGGTACATCGGCGTGTCACCGCGGGGCCGGGTGCCCAGCAGCACCATCCACCACGTGCCGTCGTGCGCCTGCACCAGATCGCCGTGGCCGGTGTTCTGCACCGGGTGGCCGGTACTGCGGTGGGACAGCACGGGGTTGGCAGGGTGCGGTTCGAACGGCCCTGCCGGCGTGCGGGCCCGGGCCACCGACAATGCGTGCCCGCGTTCCGTGCCGCCCTCCGACAGCAGCAGGTACCACCAGTCGCCGATCCGGTACAGGTGCGGCCCCTCGGGATACTGCAGCCCGCTTCCCGACCACATCGCCACCGGCTCGCTCAGCAGCTCGCCCGTCATCGGGTCGATGCGCACCCCGCGGATACCTTCCGAGGAGAACACGCACCAGCAGTTGCCCTCCTCGTCCCAGGCCAGGTCGGGGTCGATGCCCGGTATACCGACCGGCACCGGGTCCGACCACGGTCCCGCGGGGTCCTGTGCGGTCACCAGGACGTTGCCCGCGCCGGCGACCACGGTCGTGATCATCCAGAACCGCCCGCCGTGGTACCGGAGCGTGGGCGCGTAGACCCCTGTCGAGGACGGGGCGGTGTCGGGCAGGTCCAACTGCGAGGGCCGGTCCAGCGCGTGCCCGATCAGCCTCCAGTGCACCAAGTCGCGGCTGTGCCACAGCGGCACCCCGGGTACGTACTCGAAGCTGGACGTCGCCACGTAGTAGTCGTCACCGGCCCGGCAGATGCTCGGGTCCGGGCTGAAGCCGGGTATCACGGGATTGTCGAAGAACGTCATGTCAGTCCTGAGGAGTGTGGTCGGGCAGGGAAGTTCCCTGTGGGGTCATGAAGTCCGGCTGCGCGCCAGTCAGGGGACGCACGAATGCCAACGGCTGCGCACGGCGGGTGGTGTTTCCCACCAGTTGATCGCGGACGCGGCGAGCGCATCATCGTCGTCACCCCGCAGAGCGTGCTGGAGCAGTTCCAGCACGAGCTGCGGATCCGGTTCTGCATCCCCCTCGTACGCCTGGACTCCCTCGGCATCCAGCGGATCCAGCGCGAGATCCCGGCGGGGCGGAACCCGTTCACGCACTACAGGCGCGTCATCATCTCCGTCGACATCCTCAAGAACATCGGTCAGTTCCGCCACCACCTGGAGTGTGGAGTGCGTCCCTCTCGCCCTTCCGGCTGCTCACGCCCAGGATTTGTACGATCGCTTTCAAGCGCTGCGGCTTGCCCGGCCGCCGTGAGAGGTTGTGATTCGGGGTGGCTAATGGGCCGGCTCAGGAAATTTTCGTTGAGTCGGGCAGGGCACGGGGCACGACGGGCTTGTTCTGGCAGTCGAGCGTGTTGGTCATGACGCGGGCTGAGTGGAGGAGGAGCGTGAGGTGGTCTCGAACGTTCACGCCGGCGGTGAGTGTGTCGGTCAGTTCGCCCGCAAGCGGAACTTCGCGCTCCTGCCCTGACGGGGTGCCCGGGATTTTACACTGCACGTAGACCTGGTATCTGGCTTCCCTGTATTCATCGGCCCCGTAAACGAGTTTCACGTCCGAGTTGACCTGCGTCAGATGAGGCTTCAAAACGATTCCTGTCTCGATTTCTTTGTCGAAAGCAGTATCGAAAGGGAAGGGGGAAGGTTTGTAGGTGAGGCCGATCCGCATCCCCGTGGAGATGTCGGTTCGGATCATGCACATATTCGACTCGGCGTACGGTGTCGGCTTACTCGCGGGAGTCCATTTTCTGACTTGATCATGGTGGCTGGTTCGGGCGTCGGCCAAAGAGGCCGGGCTCTTGAAACGCAGCTCTTCGGATCCTTCGACCCCACGGTCTATCTGTTTCAGTCCGGACGCGCCGAACATTGCCTGGCATGCTCTGCGCTGCGCGGCCGCCGCATCCGTATCTGTTTCACCCGTCGTTTCCGAGCATGCGCTCACTCCGAGAGCCAAGGAGCACATCAGGAGGAGGCGGGCAGGTGCAAGTGTCCTCATACGTCACCAGCCCCGGGCGTCGTCGGTGTCGGTGAGCTTTCCGCCCCTGTTGTACGCGTCATCGGCTTTGTCCCTCAGCTCGCGGACCTCGCCGCTCTCCATACCGTGTGCCTCCACGTAGTTGAGGAGGGGCCCCATCGCGTTCTGCCGCCCCTCAGCCTTGGCCTTGTCGATGCCCTGGGCCGCTTCGTCATGGTTCTCGAACTCGTGGTCCTTGAGCCATTGCATGGTTTCGTTACCGAATTGCGTGGTTGCGCCGCCGCCGATGGTCTCGATGGCCAGAGGAACAGCAACCACGGCTACCGCTCCAGCAGGAACTATCGCCGCCGTTGTGACACCCACCGCAGCGCCGATCGTGGCCTCGGCGGCGAAGTCACGCCAAGCGCCCTGTTGTTCCAGTTTCAGGTTACGTGCGGTCTTTTCGTCCCCGAATTCCTTGCCTATGGCCTCGATGCGCGCTTCGTCCAGCATGCCGTGCATCTTGGCACTGTGCAGGCCGGCCGCGACGGCGGAGTCGGTGTCGTTGCCCTGGGCCGTCATGAGGCTCGCCCCATAGACCTGTTGGGCCACGGAGAGAGTCGCGTGCGAATCCTCGTCGGCTCCCAGGGCCCGCATGAACTGCATGCTGCTCGTCTCACCGAAATCGCGCAGGCGATGGGCGTCCTTCCCGAACAACCCGTCCCGGTCAACAAGATCGCCACTACCGCCCGTGTTGTCCATGGTGTAGTTCAAGCTGTCGATGTGCCCTGCCGCCATGGTGGCCAGACTTTCGCGGATTCCGTCCTGCTTCTCGATCGTGTCGGCGGTCTTGTAGTGGTCGACCACCTTCTCCATGAGTTCGGTCCGCTCGTCGCGAGCCGCGTTCTGTGCCTCGGAGCCCAGCTCAGGGATCGATGGAGGCGAGGCGTCGTACGGGCGCCCGAGGGTCGCCGACTCCAGGGCGTGCCCGAGGTTCGTGTAGCCGGTCGTCTTGCCGTCGCCGTCGAGCGGCCAGGTACGGGCGTCTTTACTGTCCTTGTCGACCAGGTAATCCCAGTTGCTCACGGTGTCCAGATCATCCTTGGCGCCTTGGCCGGACGAGCCGTTGAAGAAGTCGAGGGAAGCTTCGGGGTTGTGTCCCAGCGCCTCCATGAAGCCGGCGATCGGGTCGTTGTCCGGCTTGTTGGTGTTCGGAGGGTAATCGAGCTGAGCCGCGTGGCCCGGGTTGTCCCAGAGCCAGTCCGGGCCCGCTCGCTTGTTGCTGCGTTCGAACTCGATCAGACTCTCGCCGTAGTCGCCGAGGAAGGCTCCGTCCCACTTCCCCTTGGTCATCAGACTGCTCATGACCTGGTATCCGTACGGGGCACTCATGATCCCCGGATGCTTGATCCGGTCATCACCTGCGGCGATGATCCCGTCCTTCCACTGCTGCATCGCGGGCGAGTCGACGTGTGACGCGGTGGCCAGCGTCAGGCCGAGGTTGTCCTGCACCTGGGAAAGGATCTTCGCGCGGTCGCCGGTCGGGGTGTCACCGTGGCCTGGATCGGCAAGGCTGCGCCAGAACTGGAGCGTTCCCTCCGGCCCCAGTTTCGTCGCGAAACGTTCGGCGAAAGCCGGGTTGTCCCGTTGGTACGCGGCGACCTCGTTGAAGTGCTTCAGCTGCGCGTCGGTCATACCGTCGGCCTTTGCCGCGAGTTTCAGCATCGCGTCCGCGTCCTCGATGCCCTGCTTGCGATCCGCGTCCTCCAGCCCCTTGTAGCCGGAATCGCTGAAGTTGTACTTCCCCGCCGCGTGCTTACGCAGGGCACGTGCGGCGATCCTGTCGACCTCGTCCGCCGCCGACAGGATGCGGCCCACCTCGGCGGCAGCCGCGTCAACCTCGTCCTGGGTCGCAGGCTCGATCTTTGCCGTGCCGGCCGCCGCGCCGGACGGCACGGAGCTGACCGCCCCACCATTCTCATTGATGTGCACGTTGCGCTTCGCCCACCGGTCGATGGTGGTCTGAAGGTCTTCCTTGTGCTTTTTGAGATCGGCGTGGGAGTCCTGCAGAACCTTGTGCACGCTGCGGGCCTCGGTCACCACATCGGTGAACTCCGCCGCGGTCTTGGTGACGAACTGCCGTGTGACACTGGCGTTCTGTCCTTCCCAATCGGCATTCTCCGCCTGCACTCTGAGTTCCGAGGCGTTCACGTCACCGGTTCCCGCGGAGCCTTCGCCCGTGGCCAGGGACTGGAGCTTGGAGACCATCTGCCCCCAGTCGGCTACCGCCGACTGCAACTTCCCGAGGCGCAGATTGAGCAGTTCCGAGACCTTTGGCATGCTGCTTCCCCGTCTACTTCCAGTAGTCCTGTATGCGCGACTCGGTCATGGGCGCGTCCTTTGCATCCCGCATTGCGGTCGCGATCTGCACTTCGTCCTTGGCATGCTGCGCTCGCGAGTAGTCAAGATGGTTGGAGATGTGAGCGCAGGCTTCCTTGAGCGTCCCGACCTTGGTGTTCCATGCGTCGTGGAGCTCGGTGAGCGCGGAGCCCATGTCCAGGCCGTCGTTGAAGAGCTCGATGGAAGCGTCGAAGGTGTTCTGGCGCGCATGATCCGCGTCTACGCGCAGCCCCTCCCGCAACGTGTAGGCCAGATTGCCGAGCTTTCCCAGCTGGTCGTCGTGGACAACCAGATCTTTCTGGCCGCCCCCACCCCCGCCCCCGGAGGCGGCTGCCTGGTTCAGTTGCATGTGTGCCGCGCGGCTCGCCGCAACCTCGGCCTTCGCCAGTTCCCACTCGTCCCATGCCATGCGTCAGCAAACTCCCCCGTGCGCGATCAGAAAGTCCGTGCGCATGCCAACGTATCAAGGAGCCCTTCAGGGCTGGGGGCGCTGGGCGGCCGTTGGTGGGCGGTACGCACTGATGGCGCTCCTGCTGAAACGGGTCCACAATCAAGATCACACTGAGCCGGCAGGAGAGCGGGGCTTTGGCTCTCGTCAACCGCCCTTGCACCCTCAGCTCAGTCCCTGCAAGGCGTACCGAGTTCGAGCGACCGGCTCAGCACACCTCTGCGCCGCCGTCGACGCGTTCGCTCCGGGCCCGGTACGCCTGCCCACCGTACGGCCCGCTGATCTGGAGACCCGCGCAGGGCCGGGCCACCGTGGCTCTCATGACAACCCCCGCCGGCCCCACGGCGTCCAGCGACCGAGCACTGCGTGAAGCGCGCACGTCGTTCTCCCAGCGGTTCAGCTCCACCCCGCGCGGAGCGCGGCTCGCCCGTGGCCGCCCTGGTCGTCGCCGAGCCGGCGGCCAACGCCGTCACGCTCGGCACTCGGCGTCCTGGAGGGCACGGAGTACGACGATCTCGACGGCAACACCGACGAACTGGCCGGCTACCGCTCCGTGCTGCACGGCCTGCGCCCCACCCTGCGCTCCGCGCGGAGCTGGGAGGAGGAGCTGGACCTGGTGGCCGACCAGGTGCTCGCCTGGCACGACGTCCCCCGCGAATCGGTGGCGATCTGCGTCCCCACGAACGACATGGTCACCCAGGTCGCCTACCGGCTGAAGCAACGGGGTATCGAGCCGACCGAGATCACCCCGGAAGGCCCGAAGAAGCCCGAGGGAGCACACATCGGTACCATGCACCGCCTCAAGGGCCTGAGGTACCAGCGCGCATGATCATCGCGGGCGTCTCCGAGTGCCTGGTTCCCTGGGTATCGGTGGACCAGTGGGAGCGCACCGACCGCTCTCGCCGCAAGCGTGAACTGCAGCGCGCACGCTCGCTGCTCTTCGTCGCGGTGACCCGCGCGCGGGACGCTCTGGCGATCTCGTGGAACGGAGAACCGAGCCGCTTTCTGAAGCCCCTGCAATCGGCAGCCACCGACCGGAACCAGTGACCGCACGCTCACGACAGGCGCGTGATTGCCCGTCAAGCTCCGTTGTCAGTGCCTACCCCTAGATTGGAAACATCACTTGGGGAGCCTCGGAGAAGGAGCAAAGACATGTCCGCCAACAAGATCCAGCACAAGGTTAATCACGTCGCGCTGGTAGTGGACTGTTCGGGTTCCATGCATCAGCATCAGGGTCAGCTCATCCGCGTCGTGGACGAGTTCGTGGCGGGCCTGAAAGCCGAGTCGGACAACCTCGGCCATGAGACCCGGATAAGCCTCTATTCCTTCGACCACAGGGTGGAGAACCTGGTCTGGGACATGGACGTGAAGCATCTGCCGTCCATGCGGGGCCTGTACAAGGTCAACAATGGTGCTACGGCCCTCATCGAGGCCTCCCTGAAGTCCCTGGACGACCTGGGCCACATCTGGGAGGAGTACGGAGAGCACAGCTTCCTGCAGATCGTGGTGACGGACGGCGAGGAGAACGCCTCCGGAGGCGACAGGCGGCACGACGGCGACATGACCATCCTCGGCCCCTGGCTCGACAGGATCGCGGCGAAGATGGGCAGGCTTCCGGGCCACTGGACTTCGGCGATCCTCGTTCCGAACTCCCTGGCGAAGCGAACCGCTCAGAACTACGGTTTCCCGGCCGGAAACATAGCTATCTGGGACGCGGATTCCCAAGAGGGCGTCGAGGAGGCGATCGGCACCGTGCGCGCTGCTGCCACCAGCTTCCTCCGGGGTCGCGAGCAGGGCGTGCGCGGCACGAAAAACCTGTTCGCCGTCGGCCAGGACATATCGGTCGACGAGGTGCGGGCGAACCTCGAGCCGGTCTCGGTCGACAAGTATCGACTCCTGAAGGTCGACAGGGAGGTCGAGATCCGCCCCTTCGTCGACTCGCATCCGGGCGTGACGTACGAACGCGGATCGTGTTACTACCAGTTGGGCACCCGGGTTCAGGTTCAGCCCGACAAGGAAGTCATCGTGGTCGAGAAGGACACCGACCGCGCATATACGGGCGACGCGGCGCGCAGCCTTCTGTTCGGCACGGGTATACACGGGACCGTCTCCGTGAAGGCGGGGAACAATCCCCAGTTGGAGGTATACGTGCAGAGTCGTTCGGTGAACAGGAAGCTCAAGCCGAATACACGTCTGCTCATCATGCTCTGAAGGGGTGAGCCGCTGGGGTGTTCTCCTCCACCGAGTCCGTGAAGCCGTGCCCCTTCCCGGCCTCCCGGCAGGCCGGCACCGCCGGCGCCCTGGACTTCACCGAACGGTCGCTCTGGCCGCATAGGTTCGCCGGGTTGGGCGATCAAGGCCATGATGACGAGCGGTCAGCCTCCCGATCAAATCCTTTGCCCGCTGTGAACATCGGCGCATTCGCATCGCCGGCACGGCAGTAGAGTGAAAAGGTGACCTCTCTGCCGGAAGGCCCGCTGCCACTGATCAGCGAAGACGACCGCGACATGGCCGTGCAGCGCCTGCAGGAGGCGTACGCGGAAGGGCACATTCCGCACGAAGATCTGGACGAACGCCTCCATAAGGCGCTCACTGCCAGGACGCACAGCGAGCTCGTGCCGGCTCTGGCCTCGCTCCCGGAGGAGAAGGCGGGCACCACGTCCACGATTGCCGCCGCGAGTGGACGGATCAAACGGCGTGGCGCATGGCGGGTACCTCGAATTCTCAAGGTCGAGTCCGCATTCGGACGCGTGCACCTGGACCTGTCCCGGGCGGTCATCGAGCATCCGGTGGTCGACATCGAGTTGCAACTCGGCACCGGCAGGGCCAAGATCACGCTACCTCGCGACGCCATCGTCGACATCGAGGATCTGCGCACAGGATGGAAGGACTCGTTCTACAAGCCCCGGCGCAGCTCCCGCCCCGGCGGGCCGAGGATCCGGATCTTCGGAACCATGGGATTCGGACGTTTGAAGATCCGCCACGCGCGGCGTTGAGGTTCCACCCGGCACCAGGACCATCTGTCCGGCACTTCCGCGTGGGTTCGTCGTATTGAGTTCAGGTCGCGGCTGCGAGCAGGCATCTGCCCGGCGCAGATAGGGGTGCCGGATCCGGGTCTGCGAGATGTGGTGCGCTCGGCCACCGCCTCCAGCGATCGGCTCGGACCTCACCGCACCTACAACCGTCAAGATCACCGACCCGGCGAGCCTGTGCGGGCGCAGCACCAGCGGTAGCGTCCGTCCGAGGCGACCCACCCCGCCGATTGCATCGGTGAGGCAGCGTACGGGCACCTCGGGTCAACGCGAACTGCTGAGGAGCAGTGGCAGCGTGGGGCGTCGCCGCGGTCGGTGGCAGTTGCAGCCCGGGAACGGTTCCGGGGCGTATGCGTACCTACGGCTCCGTGCCCGTCGGGGGTGGCGTTACGGACGGTTCGATGATCGACCGGAGGTATATCCGAGTCGTGCCTGGATTGAACTCGTGAGCGAAGAGATCGACGCAGCGCTGAAGGTACTTCCCCTCAGGGGTGGTGAGTTCATCAGGACAGACACCGCCCCTTGTCAGTCCCTGGACGAGAGTCTCCGGCTCCACCAGCCCCAGGTGAGCAAAGCGGGCAGCGGGGCGGTAATCCTTCTTCTCAGGACTCGAGTTCGGAATCAATTGAGTGCCGTCCGGCACGAGTCGGTTCGTGTACGTCTCTGCTTCCCGGCTCGGCAGGACAAAGGACAGGAGCCCCGTGTCGTAGCGCTGCCCTACCTTGTAGCCCGCACGCCGGTCGGATGCGGCCTCCGGGATGCGGATTCCCATGTGGCCGCTCATCCAGACCGGAGTCGCTCCGTCCTCCCAGCAGCAGTTCATCTCCTGCTCCGACAATTCCGACTCCGCGCGGTCGGCCACCCACCACAGCACGCCGACTACCGCGCCGCCGCCGACGCAGAACACCAGAGCGACGATGCCGAGTGCGACCGACAATCGAAGGGGAGGCTTGGGCTGTCTACCTGCAACGTCGTTACCGGGACTGTTCATGGATGCGCTCCTCTCTCCCGTCCCGCTGTTCACGACCGGGATCCGTGCGATCCGACCTGCTTGGAAAGGGCCGACCGGAGTCGCAATCGGACGGGCCGGGCCCGTGTGGTGGTTGGTGTGCCCTGCCCGAGTCCCTCGACGGCGATGGTCGGAGCCCGTCCATACAGTTCTCCGTATGACTTCCGAGATCATGAAGAAACTTGATCCCTACGGTCGGTCCGTCCCTTCCCAACCGCGCCGAGAACACTCCCGCACATTCACGAGGTGAGGAGCTGGGCAGCGTGTGGTGGGGAGGAGGGCATGAGGCGTGCGCCGGCGAGTCATTGTAGACAGGCGGTTGTCCCTGGGTGTGGAACCACGATCCCGCCCGCCGCGTCGGAGGATGCGGTCCTGTTGGCCGGCTGGGACGCTTCCGAAGCCGATGGTTGCCCGGCATGCACATTCAATGGGTGATTCGACGGGGCGATCGTGCCGCACGGGATCTCAGCCGGGTGAAGGTGAGCGCGGACGCCATCTGATCAGACGCCCGAAGAAGCCCGAGGGAGTACACATCGGCACCGGCACCATGAACCCCTTCAAGGGGCTGGAATACCGGCACCGTTCGGGAAGGAGCCACGGCCCTGTAGAACCCGGAAACGGCCGTCCGGGCTACTTCACGGTGACGAGCATGCCGGGCCTTCCGAGCTGAACCCAGCGGTGACCATCCGGGATCGTCGGTGACGCAGCCCCGCGTTCCTGCCCGTGCGCCGCTCGTCGACCGGGCGCTCCTCGATAGGGTTCCGTCCGGGTCCTGACCGCAGGGGATGGGAACAACGAGCGTTGTTTCAGGCGGAGTTGCAACCGATCATGCCAGGCGCGACAGTACCCGGAACGGCGACCGGAAACCGAGTGAGTGGAGTGCCAGTCATGCGTGGAGGCAGCATCGCCGTGGTCGGCGGCAGCATAGCGGGGTGTGCCGCGGCCCTGGCCGCGTCGCGCGGCGGAGCCGAGAAGATCACTGTCTTCGAGCGCGCCGACGCCCAACTCCGCGACAGGGGAGTGGGAATCGCCCTTCACAGCGACCGGTACGACGAGCTGAGGGACGCCGGGTACGTGGCCCCCGAGATGCCCTGGGCGCCACTGACCCGGCGCGTGTGGACAGAGCGCGACGGCGAGGTGGACCACGGCCGGGCCATCGGCGAGCAGCTGTTCCCCTTCCGCGCCTACAACTGGGGCTCCCTGTGGAGCGAACTGCGCCGCCGGGTCCCCGATGAGGTCTTCTACCGGCCCGGCACGGTGGTCACCGGCGTGGAGCCGGACGCCGACGGCGTGACGCTGCGGCTCGCGGACGGATACCAGGAGCACTTCGACGTCGTGATCGGGGCAGACGGGTACCGCTCCGTCGTCCGCGAGGCCATGTTTCCCGGCGCAGACGCGACGTACGCCGGTTACATCGGCTGGCGCGGTACGTCGTCGGACGTCGCGGACCTCCCCTCGGACGGCCAGGACGCGCACAACATCGTCTTCCCCGGCGGTCACTGCATGATCTACCGCATCCCGGACGGCGTCGGCGGGCACCTGCTCAACTGGGTGCTCTACACGCCGCCCCCGCAGAGCGACGGCCTCCACCCCGACCTGCGGACCCCGACCTCCCTGCCGCCGGGCCGGCTCAACTCGGAACTCACCGCGCACCTGCGCGCCCTGGTCACCGACAACTTCCCGCCGTACTGGGCGGCCAGGGTGCTCCGTACCCCCGCCGAGTCCACCTTCATCCAGCCCATCTACGACCTCGAGGTGCCGCACTACACCTCGGGTCGGATGGTGCTCGTCGGCGACGCCGCCAGCGTCGCCCGGCCGCACATCGGCGGCGGGAGCGTGAAGGCGCTCCAGGATGCCACCGCCCTGGAGGCCGCCTGGGTGGCCGGGGACAGCTGGAAGGAGATCCTCGAGAGGTACGACGCCCAACGCAGCGGAGTCGGAGCAGGCATGGTCGCGCTCGCCCGCAGGATGGGCAGCGCACAGGTCGAGAACACGCCCGACTGGTCCGCCATGGGCCAGCCGGAGTTCGACGTGTGGTGGCAGGACCAGAACAAGGGCTCCGACCGGCGCAGCGGCTTCGGCGGCCACAGCATCAAGGCCGGGTAGGCCCGGAACGCGACGAGGGCGGTGACCGTGTGCCGGTCACCGCCCTCGCGTCCGTACCGCTCCCGTCTCAGGCTGCCGTCGGCGAGAGTTCGAGTGCGGCGTGCAGCGCGGTGGCATCGGCGCGGGCTTCCGCGCCGTCCAGTCGCAGCGTCAGCCGCCCCGAGGTGAGGACCGTGAGCGTACGGGCGCACTCGGCTGCCTGGGCCGGGCTGGGGGACACCAGCAGTACGGCGATGCCCTCGTCCGCCAGCGTGGTGACCAGCTCGTGGACCTGCTGGACGAGCACGGGCGCGAGGCCCTCGGTCGGCTCGTCGAGCAGCAGCACGCTCGGCGAGCCGAGCAGCGCGCGGGCCAGTGCCAGCATCTGCTGTTCGCCTCCGGACAGAGCCGAACCCCGGTTGCCCCGGCGCTCGCCCAGCCGGGGCAGCAGGTCCAGGACGCGCGCGGGGGTCCACACGCTGGGGCGCGTGGTGTCGCCGCGGCGCGGCGGACGGTAGGACAGCCGCAGGTGTTCGGCGACGGTGAGCCCGGCGAACACGCGGCGGCCCTGCGGTACGAGGCCGATCCCGGCGCGGGCGATCCGGTGTGCGGGCTGCCCCGTCACGTCCCTGCCGTCGAGGCGTACGGTGCCGGCGCCGGGACGTATCAGTCCGGCGACGGTGTGGACGAGGGTGGTCTTGCCGGCGCCGTTGTGGCCGACGACGGCGTGGACCGTGCCGGCGGGCACCGACAGGTCGAGGTCGTGGAGGACGGTGCCACCGTGGTAGCCCGCGGTCAGGCCGGTGAGTTCGAGCATCGGGGGCCCGGTCATCCTCTCGCTTCGGTGGTGGACGGATCGGTGGTGGACTGATCGGTGGTGGACGGGGCGGCGGTGGACGCGACGATGTTCGAGGTGCCGGCGTTCGGGACGTCGCCGGTGGTCCTGTCCGCCGTCGAGCCGGTGCTGTGGTAAGCGTCGCGGACCTCGGGGTGCGCGAGCGCCTCCTGGGTCGGGCCGGTGACGAGGACATGCCCGGCCGCCAACACGGTGACTGTCGTCGCGAGTTGTGCGACGACCTCGACATGGTGCTCGACCAGGATGATCGCGACGCTCTCCGGCAACCCGCCGAGGATGCCGAGCAGCCGGCCGATGTCGCCGTCGGTCAGCCCGGCGGCCGGCTCGTCCAGGAGCAGCAGGCGCGGGTTGCCCGCCAGTGCGGCTGCCAGGTCGAGCATGCGGCGCTGTCCGTGGGAGAGCGTGGAGGCCGGCCGATGGGCGAGGTCCGCGAGGCCGACGGCCTCCAGATGACCGCACGCGGACTCGGTGTGCTGCCGGTAGCGGGACGGGCTGCGCCAAGCGCCGCGGCGCTTCGGGTGGTGCGGCCAGCCGGCCAGTACGACGTTGTCCAGCACCGTCAACTCGGATATGACCGAAGGCTGTTGGAAACTGCGGGCGATACCCATACGGCTGCGTCTGGCGGTGGCCGTACGGGTGATGTCCGTGCCGCCCAGGGCGATCGTGCCGTGGTCGGGCCGGTCGGTACCCGCGATGAGGTTGAGCAGGGTGGTCTTGCCGGCGCCGTTGGGGCCGATGACGGCGTGCCGGGCGCCTGCGGGGAGCCGCAGACTGACGTCGTCGACGGCGGTGAGACTGCCGTACCTGCGGGTGAGACGGCTGAGGTCCAGTACCGGAGGTGCCGATGCGGCGGTCGGTGCGGGCGTCATGGGGAGACCTTCCCGGCGTGGGTCGGGGTGGGTGCGGTCGGGAGCTGACGTTCGGGCCGTGGCCCGTCGGGCGCCGGCCCGCTCCGGCCGGACCCGCGCAGGCCGGCCAGACCGCGAGGCAGCAGGTACACGGCGGCGACGAACAGCGCGCCGAGCAGCAGTGGCCCGTGACCGGGCCATGAACCGGCGACCCAGTCCCGGGTGATGACGATGAGCCCGGCCCCCATCAGGGCGCCGATCACGGACGTCGTACCGCCGATGACGGCCGCCAGCAGCGCGAACGCGGCGATCTCGAAGCCGACGTCGGCGGGGGAGAGGTACTGCTGGACGGTGACCATGAGCGAGCCGCCGACGCCGGCCAGCGCGCCGGCGCAGATGTGCGCCACCAGCAGATAGCGCCCCACAGAGTGCCCCGAGGCGCGCATCCGCGCCTCGGCGCCCCGGGTGCCGGTCAGCAGCTTCCCGGCCGGGGAGCGCAGCACGAGCAGGGTGACGGCGACGGCGATGACGGCGACGACGAGCGCGTAGGTGTAGAGCTCGCTCTCCTCGAGCATCCCCTCCCCGCCCCACAGTGCCTGCGTGGCCGGGAAGCCGACGAGGCCGTCGGCACCGCCGGTGACCGACTTGAACTGGTTGATGACCGCCCCGGTCAGCTCACCGATGGCGAGCGTGATCATCAGCACGGTGGTGCCACGGGCCCGGATCACGGCAGGCCCCGTCACTACGGAGAAGACAGCGGCTGCGAACGCGGAGAGGACGATCTGGACCGGGCCCATGGTCCACCCGGCGTCCGCGAGATTCGCGGTGGCGTACGCACCGACGGCGAACGGTGCGGTCTGCCCGAGGGTGGGCAGTCCGGCGTAGCCGGTGAGGATGGTGACACCGACCGCGAGCAGCCCCAGAGCCAGGGCGGAACCGGCCAGCGAGATGCTGTACGGGCCGAGCATCCCCGGCAGCGCGATCAGTACCACGAGCAGCACGAGCAACGGGGCGGCCTGCCGCCACGCGGCCCCGCGCGGAAGCCACCCGCGACCCGAGAGGGAATCCTTGCCCTGGCCCTTGCCCTCGCCGGGCGAGACCATCGCACCGACCGAACCGCCGAGCTCCGCCGCGGACTTCGCGTCGTCCGCCTCACCCGCCGGTCCGGCGTCCGCTACCGGTCCGGGTGCCGTAGCGGTCCGGCCCGCCCCCGCCGCCCCGCGCGGCCGCCGCTGCAGTTGCGCGGCGAGGCGGCGGCGGAGCCGGGCCACCGGGTCCGGGGAGGGGTCCTCCGGGCCCGGCGCGGTCGCCGGTTCCGCGAAGCGGGAGCGGAGCACCAGCACCGCAGCCATCGCGGCGAAGAGCAGGTACGGCGTCAGGTCCGGCACCACCGAGATGCCCAGCGTCTGCACCTCGCCCACGGCGACCGCCGCGAGGAACGTCGCCCACAGCGAGCGCAGCCCGCCGAGCACGACCACCACGAGGGACAGCATCAGCACGTTCTCGGACGTACCGGGCCCGGGACCGATGATCGGTGCCCCGAGCACGCCCGCCGCACCGGCCAGCGCACCCGCCGCCGCAAGCACGCCGGTGTGCACCGCCCGGGGGCTGTGGCCGGTGGTCGCGAGCATCTGCGGATCGTCGGTGGCGGCCCGGACCGCCGCACCCATGCGGGTCCGGGTCAGCACCCACGTGCCGAATGCCGCGAGCAGCACGGCCATCACGATGAAGCCGAGCCGGTACGCGGGGTACCGGTGGCCCAGCAGCATCACCGAGGTGTCGAGCGCCTCGGGGACACGTACCGGAAGCTCGTCCGCCCCGAAGAACTGGATGAGCAGATCACCGCCGACCAGGGCGAGCCCGAACGTCAGCAGTGCTTGCGCGAGATGCCCACGCCGGGCGAGCGGAGCCGTCGCGGCGGACAGCCCCGCCCCGGCGGCGCACGCCGCCGCGGTTCCGGCGGCCAGCCCGAGGGCGAGGCCGCCCCAGGTCCCGTCACTCAGCTCGGCCCCCGTGTAGGCACCGATCGCGTACAGCGTGCCGTGCGACAGATTCAGCACGCCCGCGGTGCCGAAGGCGAGACTCAGACCGGCGGCGACCACGAACAGCAGCAGCCCGTAGGCCACCCCGTCCACCGTCGGTATGAGGTGGGCATCAAGGATTTCCATGTCAGCCGCCGAGCGTCGCCAGGTCCTGGACCATGACGTTGGCCAGCTGAGCACCGTCCGGCCGTACCTGGCGCAGGTACCAGGTCTGCACCGGAGAGTGCGCCTTGTCGCCGAACTCCCAGGCGCCGCGCGGGCTGTCGATCTGGCCCAGGCCGGCAATGGCCTTGTTGATGGTCTTCGGCGTCACGTCACCGCCCTTCACCGCATCGGCGATCGCCTTGTCCAGCACGGCCGCCGCGTCGTACGACGCCATCGCGTACGTGGTGGGCTGCGTGTCGTGCTCGGCCGTCCAGTCGGCGGCGAACTTACGGTTGGCCTCGTTGTCGAGGTCGGCCGCGTAGTTCAGGACCGAGTAGATGTCCTTCGCCGCGGGGCCCTGCGCCTGGAGCACACTGCCCTCGGTGACGAAGGCCGTGTACAGCGGCAGATCGGCGATGTCGGACTGGGCGTACTGCTTGGCGAAGTCGATCGCGGCCTTGCCGGCGTAGAAGCAGTACACCGCCTTGGCGTCCGTCTTGGCGATCTTGGCGAAGTACGGCATGAAGTTGGTGGTCTTCGGGAACGGCGTCCAGGTGGTCTTGCCGCCGGGGTTGGCGAGCTTCCCCTTGACCCGCTTGAACTCATCGGTGAAACCGCGCAGTTCGTCGTAGCCGCCCTGGTAGTCGGGGCCGATCGCGTAGACCGGTCCGTCGACCTTCTCCTTGACGTACGGGGCGATGGCCTTCCCCGGCTCGTCGGACAGGAAGCTCGTCGTCCACACGTACTCGAGGTTCTTGACGGGCGGCCGGCCGTTCGACCCCAGGAAGGGGATCTTGGCCTGGTTGACCAGGGGCAGCACCGCGTTGACCGAGCCGCCGCTGACGAGGCCCGTCAGCACGTCGACCTTGTCCTTCTTGACCAGTTTGGTGGCCGCGGGAACGGCGGTCGGCGGACCGTCGCCCTCGTCCGCCACGATGAGCTCGACCTTGCGTCCGCCCAGCTTGTTGCCGTGGGTGTTCAGGTACAGCTCGAAGCCGGCCCGCAGCTCGGTGCCGACCGGCTCGTAGGTGCCGGACAGGGAGGCCACCAGGCCGACCTTCACCGTGTCGTCGTCGGAGCCGCTCTCGCTGCTGCATCCGGTGACGGCTGCCAGACCGAGGGCGAGGACGGCAGCGCCGACCGGCCGGAGTCCGCGGCGGGGGGGAATGGATATGTCGAAGAACATGAGGGCTCTCATCGGGAGTATCGGGCAGGACGGGCGGCACTGCTGTGAGCGGGCTCGGCTTGCGGGGTAGCGCCGGTCGTAAGGGTCGTGCGGGTGGTGCGGGTTTGCGGTCGTACGGGAACGGCAGGCCCGGTGATCAGCGCGACGGCGGGATGCTCGCGTCGCGGACCTGGGGAGACAGCGAGTCACCGACCTGGTTGATCAGTTCGGACATCATGTAACTGACCTCACCGATGTCCGCGTCCCTGGTGGTGGTCACCAGCAGCGAGGCGCCGCTGGAGACGGCCATCGAGAACATGTAGCCGCCCTCCATCGCGGTGAGGCTGTGCTCGACGGGGTCGGTGTTCGTCAACTGGGCAGCCGCGGACAGCAGATTGACGACGCCGGAGGCGATGGCGGCCAGCCGCTCGGCATCGTCACGCTCCACACCGGTGTAAGCCAGCGCGAGTCCGTCCACGGACACGGCTATCGCCTGGGTGACTTCCGGGATGCGTCCGGCGAAACCGCTCAGGATCCAGCTCAGGTCGGTGGGAGAGGTCATTTCTTGGTCCGTTCGGTGTCGTCGTCGGTGGCGGAGCGCCCACGGTGGTTCGTGCTCCTGTTGATCCCCTGGGCGTAGGCCGCCAGGACGTCGGAGACGTGCCGGGAGTCCCGGCGGCGGGGCGACGGCCTCGGCGCGGCGGCGCCGGAACGCTGCTCGGTGCCGTCCCGTCTGCCCAAGGTGGGCCACTGCTGGGGCGTGTTGCGCTGCCGCAGGGGCAGCCCCGAGGAGCTGACTCCGGCGATGCGCGAAACCGGCTCGTCGTGGACGGGATGCGGGGCGGGCGTGGTCGCGCGCTCCCGCTCACGCGGATCGGCGCCGGATCCGCCACCGTGGGATCCGTGGTCTCCGGGCGGCGTGGCGTTGCCGCCACCCTGGTTCGCGCCCGGTGTCCCGCCGGGCCGGCCCGGCGCGTAGTCGCCGCCGACGGGAGCGCTGTGCGTGCCGGCGCCGGCACCCGCACCGACGGGGGCGCCGCTGCGGTCGCGCCACCCGCCCACTCCGGTCGGCCGCCTGCGACCGGGCTGTCCCGTCGGTGTGATCGGACGCGGCGCCTCGTAGCGCACACCGTTGCCACGGCTGTCGTTGCCACGCTCCTCGCCGAGCATGCCCTGGGGCGGCGGTGCGGCCTCTTCCGGGGCCACGGCGAGCACCTTTGCGGGCAGGGTGACCTCGGCGATGGTGCCGGGGCCGGACGAGTCGCGCAGTTCGACAACGATGCCGTGGCGTGCGGCGAGCCGTGCCACCACGCGCAGACCCATGGACCGTACGTCTCCGATGCCGGCCTGCGGTTCGAGCAGCGCGGCGTTGTGGACGGCGCGGCGTTCCGCGGGGATGCCCACTCCCTCGTCGACGATCTGCACGACGGCCCGGTCCCACAGCCGCCATACGGCGACTCCGACCTGCTTGTCGGGAGGCGAGAACCGGGTCGCGTTGTCGAGGAGTTCCGCCAGGATGTGCGCCACGTCGTGCACGGCGCGGGCGGTGACGCCGATACCCGATTCGACGACACCGAGAGACACGCGGTCGAAGCGCTCGATCTGCTGCGCCGCGGCGACGATGACGGTGGAGCAGCCGACGTCGGCCGTGCGCACCCGGGCGTGCCCGTAACCACCCAGCACCAGAAGGTTGTTGGTGTTGCGCTCCATGCGGACGGCGAGGTGGTCGAGGGCGAACAGGGTCTGCATTCGTACGGGGTCGGCCTCGTCACGCTGCACCGTGTCCAGTTCGGACACCATGACAGCAGTCAACTGCGCGCCCCTGCGGGCGACACCGACCAGTGTCTCGGCGAACTGCTCGTGAATGTGCGCCTGTTGAGCTGCGAGACGGACGGCCTCGTGGTGGACGGCGTTGAACGCCTCACCGACCTCGCCGATCTCGTCCTCGCCCGTGGTCCGGACCGGGTTGCCTGTCCGCCGGGCCACCTGTTCGGGCGTCGCGCCGCTCAGCGCACCGGGCTGGGACAGTTCACTCATCACGGCGGGTAGCCCGGTGTGGGCGACCTCGTGCGCGGCGTTGCGCAGATCGCGCAGCCGCCGGATCATGACGCGACCCAGGCGGATGGCGACGACGACGGCTCCGACCAGGGTCAGCACCACCAGGGCGACCTCGGCCCCGGCTATCCACATGAGCGTGGTCCGTGCGTCGGAGACCATCACGAAGACGGACTCGTCGATCCTTTTTTCCACCGAACGCAGAAGCGTCTGACGGTCGTCGGAAGCCTTCTGCCACTCCTTCGGGGTGACAGCGATGTCCTTGCTCGTTCCCGTACGCCCGATCTCGTCCTCGAGTCGTCGGGCCTCCAGCGCCTTCGCGCCGGAGAGGGTGCGCTCCAGCCAGGTCCGCCATTGGCCGGGACCGAGGTCGAACAGGACGCCGATCGACTCCGTGTAGCCCAGTCGGCCGGCGTCGAACATCCGCTGCGAGGCGGTCGTGAAGCCGCCCGCGGCCTGCGCCCTCATCACCGTGACCTGCTGCTGGGCCGTGTACTCGGCTGCCTCGGACAGGGCGGCGGCGGCGCGGATCCGGTCCGCGATGTCGGCGTCGACTCCGTCTGCCTGCGCGATGCCGACGCGGTAGCTGTTGAGGTCGGCGATCACGATGCGGTAGCCGAAGGCGAGCGCGGAGATGGTGCTGCTGCCCGAGCGCACCTGGGCTCGTAGGGCGGGCATCTCGTCGATGAAGCGCTCGATACGGTCCAGGGCGCCCTGTGCACTGCTGGGCACCTCGGACAGGTGCTCGATCCGGCCGCGGAATCCGGCGATGCTCGCATCGGTCGAGTCGGAACGTAATCGGAACGCGTCCGCATCTCCCTGTTTGGAGACCAGCGCGGTGGCTGCCGCCCGCTCGCGCTGTAACTGGTGGGTCAACTCTCCTGCGCTGGTCGCGGCATCGACCATCGCGGTCAGCCGGTTGGCCTGGAGCGCCTGGTTGGTGGCAGGTGCGAGGGCGAGAACCGAGAAGGTGACGGCCACGGTGAGAGGCGCGGTGACGAGGAGGACGAGGCGACGATTGATTTTCACTGCGCGGCTCCATCGTCGGAACCGGTGCTGAGTATCGGTGACACGCAGATACCTGTTAACGGGTTGTGGGGGGTTGGCGGGGGCGTCGGCACATCGTCCGCACCCTTGTCGATGGGGCGGACGGGGCAGACGGGGCAAGTGGGGCCCCAGTGGCGCGCCATGATCCTATGCCGTAGTACGCAGCTACGGACGGGTACATCATCGAAAGTTGTGCGCACCCAACAGTGCAGGAGAAGCCCAACTCGGTCACAACTGCCCAAATAACAAGCCCTCTTGGGCCCGGGTGGAGTGTCCGACGTGGTCCGGTGAACCGCGCCCGGCCGGCGGTCCGGCACACCATGCGCTCTGTTGCGGGGGCGACCGGAGCCGGTAGGGGCATCCGGTCGCAGCCGGTTCGAGACCTCTGCATCCGTTCAGAGCCTGGCATGTTCCACGCCGCAGGAGGGGGGCGTGACGTGGTGGCACTGCCCGTCAGGAATGTGCCGATCCGCCGCCACCCCGCCGCGACAAGCAGCGCGCTGACGTGCCGCCTGCGGTCGGGCTCCGCAGCTACCATCCGGTCCAGAGCAGATGGTTGACCACCAGGGCCACGACTGCCTGTGCGGCCAGCCAGCTACGTCGGCGCGGTGCGGGCAGGAGAGCGGTGGCGGGGAGCAGCCAGAGGAGGAAGGGCTGCCAGATCCGTTCCGTCTCCGCCTTGCTCATCCCGGACAGGTCGGCTGCCAGCAACGCGAGGAACGCCGCCGACACGAACAGGATCAGGCTCTGCGGCGAACCCGGCTTCCCGGTTCGCAGGGTGCGTACGGCTCCGGGGGCACCCGCCGCGGTCCGGCGCAGGCCCGCGAGCGTCGCCGGTCCGACGGCGATGGCGGTGCAGGCGAGGTTGGCCCAGACCCAGTAGGAGTACGGCCGGAAGCCCCCCGCCCCCTGGTAGTAGCGCTCGACGAGCAGGTGGTAGGCATCCCACCAGTTGAAGCCCGCGAGTGTGAAGGCGACCGGCACCACCAGAGCCCCCAGTGCGCAAGGGGCGAGCGGCCGGGCGGTGCGGGTGAGGGCGAGGACGGCGAGGAGCAGGACGGCGATCAGCGTCAGACCGTAACTGAGGTAGCAGACCAGGCCGTACAGCAGACCTGCACCCAGCGCGGCGGCTTCGGGGCCATGGACCGTGCGGGTCGCGGCCAGGGCCAGCAGGGTGATGGACCAGGCGGCCACGGCGGTGAAGTAGCCGTCGGCCGAGGTGCCGGCCCAGACAGCGACCGGTGCGAGGACGATGAACGGTGCGGCGCGGCGGGCGGTGTGCTCGTCCGCCAGGGCACGGATGCAGATCAGGGCGGCCACCGCCGCGGAGGTACCGGTCACGATGCACCAGACCCCGGCCCAGGCGCCGCCGCCGAGCCCGATGCGGTCCAGCAGGACGAAGGTGAGGGTGGCGCCCGGCGGGTGCCCGGCGACATGGGCGGGCCAGTTGCCCGGCGGTCCGACCAGGATGTGGTCGTTGAAGCTGTGCAGAGCGGCGCCGATGTCGTCGAAGCGGCCGATGACTCCCAGGTACTCGTGCTTGGTGGTGAGACGACCGGCGATGCCGCGGCCCCACCCGTCGATCAGCGCGAGTGAGAAGACCCAGGCGAGCGACGCGGCGTAGCAGCTGAGGAGCAGTGTTCGCCAGCGCAGCCGGTCGGCGAGGACGGGGCCGTAGGCGACGACGGCTGCGGCGACGGCGGGTGCGGCCGCTGTGCCGGGGCCGGCGTGCGGGTACCAGGTCGCCAGCAGCGGTGGCCAGCGGACGTAGAGGGTGTGGTCGGCGTTCTCGACGGCCCGGCCGACGAGCGCCGCGGCGGTGACCAGTACGACGCCCGCGCCGGCGGCCGCCAGGTCGCGGCGGTGCCCGGAGCGCTGTGCAGCCATCGGCTCGGTGATGTGGTCGGTGCGGTCCTCGGTTTTCACGCAGGCACCGTACGCACGGCGGGGCGGCGGTGGCGGCTGCCGGCCGGGCGCGTCACCGAACCGTCAGATGACGGACCGCTTCGACGGGCTCGTGCGCAGGACGGCCCGGGGGCCGGGCCCGTACGTTCCGAGGGGTGACGTCATCGATTCGTCAGGAGTCGCACCCGCCCCGCCCCGGTGCCCCGGGCATAGCGTCGGGACATGGGCGACCGCCGTCGGAACAGTCCGACACCTCCCGCTTCCCTTTCCCGGCTCTCCTCCGGCCCTGCCGCGGCGATCCTCGAACGGCTCCCCTCCGCGCCCGGGTTCTGGCGCAGTCCCGTGCGGGGGGTCCGGTTCACCGCGGTGCTCGGCCTCGTCCTGCTCGTCGGGATCACGCTGCTCTTCGTGACGGGCCTGTTGTCGTACGCCGCCTACAATCCCGGTCTGAACCCGGTCAACGACACGACGCCGGACAAGGGGCTGCTGGGTTTCTACCTCTTCGCCTGGCCGACCGGTCCGCATTGGCTGTACCGGCTGACGCAGGGGCTCCACGTCACCGGGGGGATCGTGCTCGTCCCGGTCCTGCTGGCGAAGCTCTGGTCGGTGGTTCCCAGACTCTTCGCGCTGCCGCCGGCCCGCTCCCTCGGGCACGCACTGGAGCGGATCTCCCTGCTGCTGCTGGTGGGCGGGGCGCTGTTCGAGTTCCTCACCGGGCTGCTCAACATCCAGCTGGAGTATCTGTTTCCGGGTTCCTTCTACCCGCTGCACTTCTACGGGGCGTGGGTGTTCTTCGCCGCGTTCCTCGCCCATGCGGTGCTGCGGGTGCCGCAGGCCGTTCGGGTACTGCGGTCGGGCGGACTGAGCGGGACGGTTCAGGGAGACCGGCTGGAGTCTCCCGCTCCCGCCGCGCCGACGCTGTCCCGGCGCGGCGCGCTGGCCATGGTGGGCGCAGGCTCACTGGTCCTGCTGGTCACGTCGGCCGGGCGGAGCTTCGACGGACCGTTGAGGCGTCTCGCGGTGCTCACCCCGCGCGGCGCCGCCGAGCCGGGCTCCGGACCCAACGGCTTCCAGATCAACAAGACGGCCGCCGCGGTCGGTGTGACCACGACCGATACGGGGGAGGGCTGGTGGCTTACCGTCAGCGGGCCGGCCGGGGACCTCCGGTTCACCCGGGAGCAGCTGCTGGCCATGGACCAGCACAGCGCGGCACTTCCGATCGCGTGTGTGGAGGGCTGGTCCACCTCGGACCAGTGGTGGCGCGGCGTACGACTGCGGGATCTGGCGGCGCTCGCCGGATACCCGGACCAGCCACCGGGGGTGCTGGTGGAATCGGTTCAGCGCAGCGGGCCGTTCCGCCGGGCGGCGCTCCGCGACAACCAGGTGCGCGACCCGCGTTCGCTGCTGGCGATGCAGGTCAACGGCGAGACCTTGTCACCCGATCACGGATACCCGGCGCGGATCATCGTCCCGGCCGCTCCCGGGGTACTCAACACCAAATGGGTGGCCCGGCTGACCTTTGGAGAACTGTGAACGGAGTGGACCCCCGCAGCCTCCTGAAGCGTTGGTACGGGGAGGGCCCCCTGCACCTCGTCCTGATGGCCGCTTCCTTCGCCCTGGCCGGATATGCGGGTGTGCGGCTGCTGGCGGGGGACACGCTCGGCGTCATCGTGTGGTTCGTCGGCGCGGCCCTCGTGCACGACCTGGTGCTGGTTCCGCTCTACGCGTCGGCGGACCTGCTGCTGCGCCGGTCTCTGCGCCCGCGTTCCGGCTCGGTGAACTACGTCCGGGTGCCGGCTTTCCTCTCCGGACTGCTGCTGCTCGTGTGGTTCCCGCTGATCACCCGGCCGGAGCGCTACGAGCCGGCAAGCGGGTTGTCCCCCGATGTGTTCCTGGGGAACTGGCTGCTGGTCACGGCCGCACTGTTCTTGGTGTCGGGGCTCCGGCTGGTGGTCAGGACGGTCCGGCTGCGTCGCAGGGAGACGAAGGCGCGGCCGTCCGCGTCCCACTGATCGACGGAATGCAGCCCGTGGGGGCGGGCGTATCTCAGAAGCGCAGGTGTGCCGAGCCGGGCCCACGGGAATGAGGCGGCCGGTCCGGAGCCGGAGGGGCGTCCGTCGTCCAGATGCACCCGGACCCGTTCGTCGATGTCCTGCGGCGTGGTCTCGGCGATGAGGAGTCCGCCGGGGGCGAGCAGGTCCGCCGTGCGGCACAGGAGGTGACGCGGATCGCCCCCGATGCCGATATTGCCGTCGACGAGCAGAACGGTGCCCCAACGCCCCTCGCCCGGCAGCGTTTCGAAGACGGACCGGTGCAGGGCAGAACCTCCGAGCCGCACGGTGCGGTCGACCGCGGCCTCGCTGACGTCGATGCCGAGTGCCCGGTGGCCGCGGGCCGCCAGTGCGGCGACCAGCCGCCCGGGCCCGCACCCGATGTCCAGGACGGGGCCCTCGCAGCGGCGCAGCGCCGACAGATCCGCGGCGTCCGCGCCGGCGCACCAGCGTTCGACGTCCAGGGGCAGCAGCCAGCCGTCCGTACGGCGAAGGAAGAGTGGCCCGTGTCCGTTGCGCAGGGCGTTGGCGTACGGGTCGGTGCTCCATGAGGTGACGTCCGGGTGCGGCGGGCTCATCACACCGCGGTCCGGACCTGTGCGGCTCATCGGAATGCCGCCCCGGTCAGCCGCGCGAGCTCGGCTGCGAACCGCCCGTGCGGTGCGAGGACGGCGACGGCCACGGCGTCGGCCGCCGTATCCACGTCCCGCAGCCGGGGAAGATCGCGAACGGTCAGTCCGGCATCGACCAGCCGGTGCCGCTGCACGGCACCGGTCTCGGGCACGGACATCGGTACACCGCGCAGGAGTTCGGGGTCGGGTTCGGCCAGGCCCAGCGCCCAGAACCCGCCGTCCTCGGCAGGGCCGAACCAGGCGTCGCAGCCGTCCCAGGCGCCGGGGGAGAGCACGGGAGCCAGATCGGCCGCAGTGACCTGGGGGGTGTCCATGCCGATCAGGAGCGTCGGCCCCGTGCAGGCGCCGAACGCGGAGGCGAGCCGTTCGTCGAGACCTCCTGCGCTCTGTGCCACCACCTCGATGCCGGGCGGCAGCCATGGTCCGGGCGCCCCGTCCAGGACGACCGCGCGCCGCACGGCGGGCAGCGCGCTGATGCAGCGCAGGGTGTCGCCGAGCGCAGCCTCGGCGAGTCGCGCGGCCTCGCCGGGGGAGAAGGGCGGAGTGAGCCGGGTCTTGACCCGGCCGGGCAGAGGCTCCTTGGCGATGACCAGCAGGGTCGTCGCCCCGGCCGGGGCCGGGCGGGTAGCGCCGGGCTCAGGTGAGCTCATCGAGAGGCCCCGGCCCGGACCGGTGGCTCACCCAGCACGGCGCGCATGTCGCGCACCGCGTGCCAGGTGCCCAGCCATGTTCCGGTGACCTTCGACTTTCCCGTCCGCGCAAGGTACGGGACATCCGTCTCGGTGACCCGCAATCCCGCGTCGGCCGCGCGCACCACCATCTGCAGCGGGTACCCGCTGCGCCGGTCGGTGAGATCGAGCGCCAGCAGATCGGCCCGGCGCGCGGCCCGCATCGGCCCGAGGTCGTGCAGCCGCAGCCCCGTGCGACGCCGCAACATGCGGGCCAGTACCGCATTGCCCACCCGCGCGTGCAGCGGCCAGGCGCCGCGCTCCTCGGGACGGCGGCGGCCGAGCAGCAGGTCGCTCTCACCGTCGGCGACCCGGCGGACGAAGCCGGTCAGCAGCCCGGGATCCAGCGAGCCGTCGCAGTCGCAGAAGCAGACGAACTCCGCCTCGGAGGCGAGAAGCCCGGCCTGACAGGCCGCGCCGAAGCCGCGCCGCGGTTCATGCACCACGGTCGCGCCGAGCGACCGGGCCAGATCCGCCGAGCCGTCGGTGGAGCCGTTGTCCACGACAATCGCCCGCCAGCCACGAGGGACGGAGGCCAGCACCCCGGGCAGTGCGGCGGCCTCGTCCAGACAGGGCAGGACGATGTCGGCGCGGGGGCCGGAAGTATCGGAAGGAAGGATCACCCGGATCACCCTACGGAGCGAAAACCGGCAATTCGGGTTCCGGATTCTTACGAAATATGGACGTCGTCAGGCGGCGGCACAGGGGCGCCCCCGGTTCACCGCTGCGGGTGCCAAGGTGATGACATGCAGACGACTCCGGACACACCGCCGCCCGTCCTCGCAGGCGGAGTGCCTCCGGCCCGCCGCCCCGGGCAGCCGGCCCGTCCGCAACCCGGACGCGGCCACCCGGGAGCGGGAGTTCCCCGGTCCGGGGAGGCTCCGGCGGAGGAGAAGCCGTTGCCGGCACCCGGTACGAGCCCCGGCGCCCCCGCCCGCGGCCACGTACTCGTCGTGGACGACGACCCCACCGTCGCGGAGGTGGTCACCGGATACCTGACCGGTGCCGGATACGACGTGGCTCGAGCGGCGAACGGCCCGGCCGCGCTCGAGCAATGCGCCGTCCGTCGCCCGGACCTGGCCGTCCTGGATCTGATGCTGCCCGGGATGGACGGATTCGAGGTCTGCCGCCGCATGCGGGCACACGGACCGGTGCCGGTCATCATGCTGACCGCGCGCGGCGACGAGGACGACCGCATCCTCGGTCTGGAGACGGGTGCGGACGACTATGTGACCAAGCCCTTCAGCCCCCGCGAACTCGTCCTGCGCGTCGACGCCGTGCTGCGCCGCGCCATGGCGGCGGCAACACCCGTCGGCCGCTCGGCACTGCTCGAGGGCGCGGGTCTCGTCCTCGACCCCGCGGCCAGACACGCGACACGGGAGGGCCGTGCACTGGCCCTCACCCTGCGGGAGTTCGACCTGCTCGCGTTTCTCCTGCGCCACCCGGGCCGGGTGTTCACCCGGGAGGAGCTGATGCGCGAGGTCTGGGGCTGGGACTTCGGGGACCTGTCGACAGTGACCGTCCACGTCCGCCGTCTGCGCGGGAAGATCGAGGCCGATCCGGCCCGCCCGGAGCTGATCCGTACGGTCTGGGGCGTCGGCTACCGCCTGGACCTTCCCCCCGGCCCGGCCGCTGACACCACCGCCCCCATCGTTTCCGGCTCCGGAACGCCGTCATGACCGACATCCTCCTCATCGCGCTCTTCGCCTTCCTGGGCGCCGCCGCGGCCGGACTGATCGGCGCACTCGTACTGCGGCTGTCCCGGCATCGTTCGCTCGTCGTCTCGCTGAGCGTCGTGGCCGCCGTGGCCGTCACCGCGATGCTCGCCGGGACACTGGCCGTCGCCTGGGCGATGTTCCTGTCCCCGCACGACCTGACGGTGGTCACGACGGTCGTCGCCATGGCAGCCGTCGTCTCCCTCGTCACCGCGATGCTGCTCGGCCGCTGGGTGGCAGCGAGGAGCCGCGATCTGACCCTGGCCGCCCGCTCCTTCGGCGACGGCGGCACCTTCGCGGCCCCCGAGGCTCCGGCCACCGCCGAACTCGCCGCCCTCACCCGCGAACTGGCCTCCACCAGCGCCAAGCTCGACAGTTCACGCGAGCGGGAGCGCGCCCTGGAGACCTCGCGGCGTGAGCTCGTCGCCTGGATCTCGCACGACCTGCGCACCCCGCTCGCCGGTCTGCGCGCCATGTCCGAGGCTCTGGAGGACGGAATGGCCGTCGATTCGCGGCGCTATCTGCGGCAGATACGCACCGAGGTGGAGCGGATGAACGACATGGTCGGCGACCTCTTCGAGCTCTCGCGCATCCACGCCGGCTCGCTCACCCTTAGCCCCACCCGGATCTCCGTCTACGACCTGGTGGGCGACGCGCTCGCCGGTGCGGACCCGCTGGCCCGCGAGCACGGCGTGCGGCTGGTCGGCGACCGGATCGAGGCGGTACCCGTCGAGGTCGACGGCAAGGAGATGAGCCGGGTCCTGGGCAACCTCCTGATCAACGCGATCCGCCGTACCCCCGCCGACGGCACCGTCGCCGTGGCCGCGCACCGCGCGGGCGGCGGGGTGGTCCTCTCGGTGACCGACGGCTGCGGCGGCATCCCGGAGGAGGACCTGCCCCGGGTCTTCGACACCGGCTGGCGCGGCACCCATGCCCGTACGCCGCCGGCCGGCGCGGGACTCGGACTCGCTATCGTGCGAGGGATCGTCGAGGCACACTCCGGCCGGGCGGAGGTCCGCAACGTCACCGGCGGCTGCTGCTTCGAGGTGACCCTGCCGCCGGCGTGAGCCTCAGGAGACCGGACCCGCGGCCGCCTAGGAGACCGGACCCGCGGCCGCCTCCCGCAGCGGCGCCGCCGCGAATTGCGCCATTCCCTCGGCGAAACCCACTTCCGGCTTCCAGCCCAGTTCGTCCCGCAGCCGTCGCGAGTCCGCTGTGACATGGCGTACGTCTCCGAGCCGGTACTCACCGGTGATCAACGGCGCCGGGCCCCCGTGGGCCGAGGCGAGGGCTGCGGCCATCTGGCCGATGGTGTGCGGCTGTCCGCTGCCGGTGTTGTACGCGGCGAAGCTGCCGGGCCCGCGCTGCGCGACCGCCTCCAGCGCCACCGCGTTCGCGGCGGCCACGTCCCGCACATGGATGAAGTCCCTCCGCTGGCCGCCGTCCTCGAAGACGCGGGGCGACTCCTCCCGGGCCAGGGCCGAACGGAAGAAGGAGGCGACACCGGCGTACGGGGTGTCGCGCGGCATCCCCGGTCCGTACACGTTGTGATAGCGCAGCGACATCGCATGTCCGCCCGTCGCGCGCGCCCAGGCCGCGGCGAGGTGTTCCTGGGCGAGCTTGGTCGCCGCGTACACATTGCGTGGGTCGGCGGGAGCGTCTTCCGTGACCAGCCCGGACTCCAACGCGGCACCGCAGTCCGGACAGTGCGGTTCGAACCGGCCCGCTGTCAGGTCGGCCTCCGCCCGTGGCCCCGGCCGGACCCCGCCATGACGGGGACAGGAGTAGCGGCCCTCCCCGTAGACCACCATCGATCCGGCGAGCACCAGATTCCGGACCCCCGCCGCGGCCATCGCAGCCAGCAGCACGGCTGTTCCCAGGTCGTTGCATCCCACATACTCCGGGGCGTCGGCGAAGTCCTTCCCCAGGCCGACCATCGCCGCCTGGTGGCACACCGCGTCGATGCCCAGCAGCGCACGGTCCACAGCCGCGCGGTCCCGTACGTCCGCCACGATCAGCCCGCCGTCAAGGCCGTCGCCGCCGGGCGGGGCCGCGTGGCCGCCGTGCACGGAGGGGAGCAGAGCGTCGAACACCACCGCCTCGTGCCCGGCCGACACGAGGGTTCGCACGATCTCCGAACCGATGAACCCGGCGCCGCCGGTGACCAGTACACGCATGAGCCCACGTTAAGCCGCCCGGAGCCGAGTCGTCCGCCTCCGAGCCGGCACGTCACGAGACCGTAAGGGGCTGACCCGCGATTGATCGGGGTGTGCCGGCCCGAGGCTCGGCCGATGGGTGACTCCGAAGGTCGTCGTGCGGCCTTGCACGGCCCCGTCCGCCCCGCTCGACAAGGGCCTGTGGCACTCGTCGGACGCCACCGTCATGCGGGCACGCGCTGCTCGTGGAGGAGCTCGCGCGGCATCCAGGACGGCTGCCGGGCCATGCCGTGTACCAGCCGCACGATCGGCAGGCGGGGGAACGGCTGAGGGATCTGCTGGACGTGCCCGGGATGATCGGTGTGAAGCTGCATCCCGACGTGCACGAGGCCGAGTTGGATTCGCCCGCGTACGCTCCGGCCTTCGAGATCGCCGCCGAGCGCCGCGTGGCGGTGCTGTCCCACAGCCGGTACGGATCGCCTGGTCCGACCCGGCGGGCTTCGCGGCGGTCGTGCCGCGTCACCCCGACTGCCGATCCTGACGGGGCACGCGGGCCTGTGGCCCGAGGGAGCCAGGCACCCCGTTCAGTGCGGTGACGGTTTCGGGTCCAGGGCGTTGCCGACCGTGCAGCCGCCCTCTCCGGGCATCCGCTGGATCCGGGGCGGCACCCACACCTCGGTGGCGCCGGGGCCCACGCGGGCAAGAAGACAGTCCCGCGGGTCGAAGCCGTTGCCCTTTACCGACAGGAGAACGCCGACCCGGCCGCCGTCCGCCTTCACCTCGGTACGGATCGCCGGATGCAGATCCAGGGCGGCGAGCCTACGGCGCACCTCGGCCTCGTCCACCCGGCCGCCCTCCGGCACCCGGGGAAGTGTCGCGCGGAGCTCCTCGTACGGCAGCCGGGGCGGTTCGGGTGGCGGGGCGAAGGCGAGCGGCGGGCCATCGGGACAGTCCACGTCACGGGGATCCTCACGCCACTCCGACTTGGGCGACACCCGCACCGCGAAACAGCGCCGCACGGCGACCTCCTCAGGGTCGAGCCATCCGTTTAACGCCGAGCCGGACGTGCGGACGACCACGTCGATGCCGTCCCCGTCGTGGGTCGAGGTACCCGTCATCCGCAGTACCTCCACCCCGTCGATGCCGGAGGCGGAGCGCCCGACCTCCTCCGCCGTGCGCGGACGCTGGCTGTAGAGCCGCTCGCCCGCCTTCCTGGCGACCTCCCGTGCGGCGTCCGTCGCCTCGTCCTCGGAGGACTGCACCACCCCGCAGCCGGCGGTGAACAGCAACAGCGGGGCGAGCAGCAGCAGTCGGCGCATGTGTCCACCCTTCCGGCCGCCGCGCGCGGCGGACAACCGCTCGCGTACTCAGACCGGCGTAGGTGATCGTACTCAGCCGGTGCGGCGATCAGACGTGGGCGCACCCCGTGAGGTTCCGCGACGGATCAGCCCGGCGTCACCGCACCCTCTATTGCTCACCCGTCCCTTCTCGCCATGGAACTCCGATCCCCAGCAAGGAAGACCCGCACCGCGCCAGAGCAGCACAGTGTCTACGTGCAGGCAATCACAGGCAGGGTGCCGAACGCCTGAGCGGCCAGGATCCGGCGAATCGTCCTCACTCCCCGTTCGTGCGCAGTTCCCAGGGCTGCAGCCCGAGGACTTGCGCAAGGTGCCCCTGCATCTCGACGGCGGACGGCAGTGGGCGCCACCATGTGGTCACCTCGGCGATCTTGCCGTCCGCGTCGAGCGGGCGTAGTCCATCCCGTTGACCACGGTGTCTTCGATCTGCAGCCGGAAGGGTGCGGCGTGGTGGGTCTCGCCGCTGAGGATCTCCTTGTAGGTGAGGTCCGCCAGTCTGTGGCCAGTCTGTTCGGCTTCCACTACAGACTCGCGACCGATGAGCGACTCATCGCCGAGCGGCTGTTCAGCACCACGTTCTCGGCGAACAAGCAGGCGAGGACGTCCTTGGTTGTCCGGCTCTTGGGTGGTCACAACCGACCGGTGCGCGCGATCATCTGGCCGGCGAAGTCAAGCATCTGGTCAAGGCCGCGGAACAGTGCGAAGGCGTCCACGAACGCCTCGTCCGCACCGGACTCGGCGATGCGCTTGAGCTTGTCGGCCAGCGAATCAACGGACGTGCCCGGTTCGAGGTTGATACGTATGGCCTTCTTCAGCGCGTCGGGATCGCGGCCCACCTCCTGCGCCGCCTGGCGCGCGAGCGACCACAATTGGTCGGCGACCTCGTCCGGCAGAAAATCGACCCCGAGCCAGCCGGTGGCGCTGCGGCCGACCCGGCGCATCGCGGCCTCGCTGGCGCCGCCGATCCAGATGGGCGGCCCGCCCGCTTGCACCGGGCGCAGGTCGGCGTGGACCGGCGGCATCGAGAAGAACTCGCTGTCCCAGGACACCGGGTTGGCCGTCCACCACCTGTGCAGGAACGCCAGCAGGTCATCGAGCATCCGCCCGCGCCGGCGCCAGTCCGCGCTGCGGGAGATGTCGTGCTCGTCCTTCACCCACCCGAGTCCCACGCCGACCTCGAGACGGCCGTCGCTGAGCACGTCGAGCGTGGTCAGCATCCGGGCCAGGTGCGGCGGCTCGTAGTAGAAGGTGCTGAGCGTGCTGGCATTCAGCCGCACCCGGCTGGTCGCCGTCGCGGCGACGGTCCACAGCAGCACCGGGTCGAGGTAACGCTTCATCTGCGGCGGGTACGGCTGCTCCTTGCCCGGATAGATGCTGTGCATATCGACCGGCTGGACCAGGCGATCGCCAACCCACAGCGTGTCGTAGCCAAGATCCTCGATCCCGCGGCAGAAAGCGCTCAGGCCAGCTGCGCTGCTGATAGCGGGCCCAATTATGGGAAGTGCGAAACCAAGCTTCATTGACGATTCCTTTCGGTGATCCGTCAACCGTTTGCTCAGACGGGAAGTTCGGTGATGCTGAGGGCGAAGTCCAAGTTCCCCACCCCGCGGTTGGCGAGGCCCACCGTGATTACGCCCGCTCCTTCCAGCCAGTGCGCCATTTTCAGGCCGCCGACGTCCAGCGGGCGCAGCCCGAGGCTCTCGATGAACGCTTCCACGCTTGCCTTGGCCTGCGCATTGTCGCCAGCGATGAAGACGTCGGGCCGACCCTTCTCCAGGACATGGCGGAAGATGGTGTTGAACGCCTTCACCACGCTGGCGCCGGCCGGGGCCGCCTTGGCGACTTCCTGCGCGATCGAGGTCTCCTCGCGGTGGGCCAGCCCGTCGAACGTGGAGTTGAAGGGATTGCTGATGTCGACGATGACCTTGCCCGCGAGAGCCTCTCCGTACTGGGCGACGACCGGCACGACACCGTCGTACAGCAGGGCCATGATGACGATGTCCCCGGCCGGGGCGGTGCCCCATTCTCCCGTCGTGGCGCCGCCGCCGAGAGCCTTGGCCAGGTCAGCGGCCTTGGACTGATCGCGGCCCACGACCTCGACGGTGTTGCCGCCCGCTATCGCCCGCGCTCCGATGGTGCGGGCCATGTTTCCGGTGCCGATGATGCTGATGTTGCTCATGAGGTGTCCTGCCCTGGTTGTGGTTGTTCGGTTTGGATGGCGGTGGTGCCGCCGTCGGCGACGAGTTCCATGCCGTTGACGTAGCTGGAGTCGTCGGAGGCGAGGAAGAGGGCGGCGGTGGCGATTTCGTCGGGGCGGCCCATCTGGCCGCGGGGGATGAGGGACTCGAACTGGCGCTTGGTGGCCTCGTCGAAGAGTTCTTCCTGCTTGGCGTTGGCGACCTGGCCGGGGGTCAGGACGTTGACGCGGATGCGGCGGTTCTTGAGCTCGTTGAGCCAGACGCGGGCCCATGCCTGCTGGACGGCCTTGCTGCCGGAGTGGACGCTCCAGCCGGGGAAGGCGCCGAGGGAGGCGTTGGAGCCGGTCATGAGGATGGAGCCGCCGTCGTTGAGGAGCGGGAGGGCCTTCTGGACGGTGAACAGGGTGCCGCGGGCGTTGAGGTAGAACGCGGCGTCGAAGTGGGCCTCGGTGATTTCGCCGAGCGGGGCGGGCTTGCCCCCGCCTGCGCTGGCCCACTGCACGTCGAGGCTTCCCTTCTCCCGCTCGACGGTGTCGTACAGGCGGTCCAGGTCGGCAGCGTCGCCCTGGACGCCGGTGATGAAGACGTGCGCTCCCTCGTCGACGAACAGCTTCGTGCGACCGGCGCCATGCCGGTGGTGGCGCCGGTGATGACCGCTACGTTGCCGTCAAGCTTTCCTGTAGTCGCTCCCTTGGGTCGGTGGTGCCGTGTGTACCTGGGGCGATGGTGTTATGTATACCGCCCTGTGTGCTTACGATACGGGGCGGACGGCTGGGACGCAAACTATGTACACCGGTCGTTACCAAGCTGGGGTACCATGGACTCATGACGGAGTTGGGGAAAGGCCCCACGGGCCGCCGCCGCGGCCGGGGCGCCCGCGAGCGCATCCTCGGAGCGTCCCGGCACCTGTTCCGTGAGCAGGGCATCAACCGCACCGGCATGGACCAGCTTTGCGCGGCGGCCGAGGTGTCCAAGCGCACGGCCTACCAGCACTTCACCGGCAAGGACGAACTCGTCGCCGAGTACCTGCGCCGGTTCGACCCCTCCGTTCTGTCCGGCGTGTTCGACCGCACCGACCTCACGCCCCGCGAACGGCTCCTCGCCGCCTTCGACGTCCCCACCACCACCCCGCTGTGCCCCTACATCGCCGCCGCCGTCGAACTCCACGACCCCCAGCACCCCGCATCCCAGTACGCACGCGACTACAAGAAAGCCGTCGCCGCGCGGCTCGCCGACACCGCCCGCGAAGCCGGCGCCGCCGACCCTGAACAGCTCGGCGAGCAGCTCGCGCTGCTCATCGACGGCGCCGCGGCCCGCACCCGGGTCCTCAACGCCGACGCCTTCCCCACCGCCGCCGCCATCGCCGCTGTCCTCATCGACAACGCCATCACCGCCACAGCCGGCGATGACCGGCGACGGGAGGAAATGTCAAGTTGACTTGGCACTCCGCGGCCGGGCTGGACGCGCTGCCGGTCGCGCGGCTGCACCCGCTGGTACGCGGCACCAGCCGCCCGGCAAGTGGCCCGGGCCTACTGGCTTTTACGGAACTGGCCGCCCGCCTGCTGAAGGCCGCAGCAGAAGCCGCCGGGGAGACCGGCGACCCCGAGGACCCGCCGACGTGGTCGGCCTGGAATGCCTGGAACCGGTCCATCGCCTGCCGCTGCACCTCGGCCGGCGCGGGCAGCAGGCCTCGGCGGTAGAGCACCTCGGCGCTGGGCGTGATGATCGTCCCGCCCTTGACCATCGGGTCCACTTCGGTGAGGCGCTCCAGGGAGGTCACCCGCGCGCCTCCGAGCCGGAGCTCGCAGGCCGGCATCAGTCCGACCGGGCCGCCTCCGGCCACCACTACCTCATAGTCCATAACGCCGACTAGGACCGAGGCCACAAGGCGCCGCGGTGTCAAGGGACCGGCCCCGCGAGGAGATTGGGGCCAGCACAGTTGGCGCTGAGGACGATCAAGGAACGAGGCTCGTCGGCTGCTGTCGCCGGGAGCGAGCAGGCTCGTGTCGTCCGCACCGGCGCCCGTGGCATGAGCGGAATGAAGACCCAGTCGATGACCCGCGAGCAGGCCCCGCGCGCACATCACGGAAGACGGAATCACGGCTTGCCCGTACTGTCAGCCCGACAGAGAGCTCGGAGTGCTTCGAGTCGCGGACTGCAAGAACCTGGAGACATGAGCGACGCCCCGATCATCGTGCATCGGGCGGCCGGAAAGGGTGGCCGTCGGGTGACGATCCGCGCTCGGATCGCGGGGCTCGCCCGCAGTGACGAGGACGTGGTCGAGTTCCTGCGCCGCGCCGGCCTGCCGGACGCCGGTGACGTTCTGGACGATCCACGATGGGTGGAATGGCAGGGTGGCCACCCGCACGACTACGGCGCGACGTAGTGCAGCACCCGTGCTGGCGTGCACGCCTTCCAAGTCTGTTGATGTTGGACAGGCGGGTGTCCCGGCTCGTTCACCTGCGTTCGCCTCCGGTCGACTGCTGACCGGGTGATGGCTCTCGGCCGCTCTTGAAACGACCCCGGACGGGGCTGCTGAGGTTCGGCGTTGACCAGCACCGTTCGTGCCGGTCGGTGTCAGGCGCTGATGTCAGGAATCGGACTGCCCTTGACGTGCGTCCGTATGGTGGCACCGGCATCGACCACCTCGGAATCGGCCGCGGGGGCGTCTTCTGTCTCCACACAAAGAACTTTGCCGGCGCGTGCATCTGGGTGGGAGACGGAGCCGTGAAGGTGAACGGTGGTCCAGGCCGGACGTATCTGCGCAACAGCAGACACGAGGCTCGCCGGGCGTCCGGAGTTCTGTCCGCGGCCTGTCGTTTCGCTGTGGAGCTGAGACCAGTGCTGATCCTCGTGTCACCCGGCGCGATCACGATGGCGTTGTCATCTGCTGACGTGCAAGTGATCAAAGAGCGGGAAGTCGCTTCGTTCGAGCAGAGTGGCCGGGTTCTCCGTTCGTCAGAGATCGAATCCGTGCATGCAGTGGTGCGGGACCGGCGAACTTGGCTCGGCGTCTGATCATTCGTACAGATCTGTTCCGGGCCGTCGATACGGTGGTGTCATGAAGCTCGCTTCTGCGGATGCTCGCTCTCGGTTCGTTGCGTCGCCTGTCGCGCGCCTGGCGACTGCCGATGCCACCGGCCTACCGCATGCAGTTCCGGTGACCTTCGTGGTAAGTGGTGACGTTCTGTACTTTGCAATCGATCACAAACCCAAGACCACGTGGAACCTGCGCCGCCTACGGAACATTCGCGAGAACCCCAGGGTGTCCGTGCTCGTAGATCACTACGCTGCGGACTGGTCGACCCTCTGGTGGGTCAGAGCCGATGGGTGTGCGGAGATCTGGGAGGACGAGCAGGACCGTCTTCGGCCTCTTGAGCTTCTACAGGGCAAGTACGAGCAGTACCGTGAACGGCCCCCCGAAGGACCCGTCGTGGCCATTCATATCGAGCAGTGGAGCGGGTGGGCGTTCGCTGAGTAGGTCCGTCACCAAGGGCTGTCACCAGGCCGGACGCGGTCGCCGGGGACAAGACGTACTCGTCCTGCGGCAACCGCGCCCACCTGCGCAGGCGCGGCATCAAGGCCGTCATCCCGGAGAAACGGGACCAGGCCGCCAACCGGAAGACGAAGGGCCGCAAAGGGGGGGCGCCCTGTCGACCACGACGCCGAGTCTTACAAGGAGAGGAACACCGTCGAGCGCCTGATCCACAGCTCAAGGCATAGCGGGGCATCGCGACCCGCTACGACAAGACACCGGAAAGCTACCTCGCCGGGCTTCGGCTGCGTGCCTCGATGATCTGGATCAAAGACCTCACCCGAACCAGAGCCGGGAGCCGCGCAGATCATCGAGGGGCGTAGTCGGCCGGGATCTCAGTTGCGGGCTCTGGGCGGCAGCTGCATTCCCGGATGTCGGGGATTCGGTGGCCCGCTGCCGCCCGGGGAGTGGGATTGTGTGCCGCGTGCGCGGTGTCGGCCCGCGGGGTCAGACGAGGGCGGCGACCAGCAGGGCGAAGGCGGCGATGATGACGGCGACGCGGACGTAGTGGAGGCGGTCCCAGCGGTTCATCTGCTGCTTCCAGTCGGCGGGCCGGTTGTCAGGGGTCCACGTCTTGCCCCGGTTGTTGATCGGGACGAGCAGCAGGATCGACATGATCACGCTGAGGATCAGCAGCGCGCCTGCGGTGACGACGAGGCCGGTGCCGTGGTGGTGCCATCCGGCGATGGCCCAGACCGCGACGAGGATGAGCGAGGTGATGTACCAGACCGGCATCACGGCGCCGAGCATCCGGCCCCCGTGGGCGCGGCCGAGTTGGCCGTTGTCGCCGGGGAGTGCGTCGAGGATCGGGTTGATGACGAAGGCGACGGAGAACTCCACCCCCACCATCACGCCGACGCAAACGGTGGTGAACACCTCGAGTGCGTTGAGCATGGTGACCCCTCCTGGTATCTAGTGTTGCTAGCTGATGAGGCAACGCTAGTACTGCTGCCGCTCACTTGTCTAGCGGTGCTAGGATCGAACCATGTCGGTACAGGAACGCAAGCAGCGTGAACGGGTGGAGCGCGAGCGCCTCATCGTGGCGACAGCCCGCGAACTCGCCGAGCAGCAGGGCTGGGACGCGGTCACCACCCGCCGGCTCGCCGAGCGCATCGAATACAGCCAGCCCGTCCTCTACAGCCACTTCCGCGGCAAGCGCGAGATCATCGGCGCCGTCGCCCTCGAAGGCGCTGCCGAGATGGCCGCGGCGCTGCGGGCCGCGACCTCCGCCGCGGACGGACCTCGCACCCGGGTCACCGCCCTCGCCCGCACCTACCTCGAATTCGCCGCACGCAACCCGGCGGTCTACGACGCCATGTTCGAGCTCGACGGCGGCCTGGCCTTCGCGAACGAGGACACCCCACAACCTCTGAAGGACGCGTTCGCCGCCCTGCTGGAAAGCCTCGGCGAGGTCGCCGGGGACGGCGTCCACCCGGGACTGTTCACCGAGGTGTTCTGGGCGGCCCTGCACGGGCTGGCCACCCTGACCCGAACGGGACGACTGCCGCCGGAGGACACCGAGCCGAGGGTGGAGCTGCTGGTGGACCGGCTCGCCATGCTCTGACACACCATCCCGGCGGGCACGCAGCCGGGGCCCTCGGGCCCCGCCGCTGGCTGCCTGCGGCATCGCTTCCGGTCACTCGCGCGGCGCAGCCGCAGATCGCCGGGTCCCGTACCCCAGACGGGCACCCGCCCCGCAAGCTGCGATGCTCACTGATCACGACCCGATACGCGCCCGAGTTGCTCTGCCCGGGAACGTTCACCGGGTCGGGGAGTGGGCGCTCGTGACGGTGCGGACCCATCCAGGTGGAGAACGTGGTCTGTTCCGGCCGGTGCTGCGCTACTCGCCGGTGACACCGTCGGCGAGTTCGCGGACCACGTCGAGCTGGCCGACGTGGCGGGTGTACTCCTGCAGCATGTGGAACAGGATCCAGATCAGGGCCGGGTGGTGGTCAGGAGGGTTGAAGCCGCCACCGCTGCGTGCGGGTTGCTGCAGTTCGGCGCCCGCCACGATCCTGCGGGATCGTGCGCACTCGTCCAGGAAGAGGGCTCGGATCTCTTCTGTCGATTCCTCGGCTCCGACCTGCCATTTTCCTGTGTCAGGGTCTTCATCGCCCCAGATGGGATCCACTTGTTCGGCGGCGAACCCCCAGCGGAACCATCGCCGTTCCGCGAACGCGAGGTGCTTGAGCAGGGCGAGCGGGGCCCAGCCGGACGGGAGCCTGCTGCTGCGCAGGTCCTCCTCGGACATGCCGTCGAGCTTGCGCAGCAGCGCGGCACGGTAGTAGTCGAGGTAGGCGAGCACCAGCGCGCGGGGGTCGGTCAAGTTGTCCGGCGGCTCTACCGCGGGCTCAGGAGCAGCAGTCATGCGCCGGACGGTAGCGGCGGGTGGCCTCTGCGGACCACCCGATATCGCCGGGACAGCAGGCCTCCTACGGCGCCGCGATCTTCACAGGTTGTCTCAGGCCGCCTCGGCGAGGGGGCGTCCTCCCCAGCGGATGCCCTTCTGGCTGCGGATGCGGGCGCGCTTGCGGCGTCGGGCGGCCAGCATGTCGGGGTGGCAGCGCCGGGCCTCGCGGCCGATGCGGATCAACCGGCCGTCGACACGTCGCAGGTAGGCGGCGGCGCGACGTGAGTGGCTGTTCGCAAGGCGCTCGCGTTGCTGACGGCCTCCTTGTCAGCGAGCAGGGGCGAGGCGTGTTCGTGCGACCGCGCCCCAACGTCCAGATGCTCACGACGGGAGCGAACTTCCGCGAGCGAAGGCAGACCGGTGTCAGCAACTTCAACGCCGAGGCGGAGGCGCAAGGTGCTGCACGCGCTACAGCACTTCTACGCTTCCGTTGTGTTGGAGGCCGGGGAGAACGTCAAGGCCCTGCGGAGCAACTCGGCCACAACGATCCGGGCCTCACCTTGCGGACCTGCACCCACCTCGTGCCGAACAGTCAGGCGGGCCGTCGACAGTGTCTTCCGTGAGACACCGACGACGGCCCACAGACGGCCCAGGAGGAAGGAAAGGCTTCCTGACCTGCGGCTGAATCAAATGTTCCGGAACTCCTCTACGACGTCTCTGACCTGCGCAAACGAACCCGTCGAAAGATCATCTTGCACGGTCGTTGCACAAGCCGAACAGTGCAGGAGTCACGCGGCCCTCGTGTAGGCGCTCCGGACCGCGACGCGGATCTTGGAACCGGCTCCCACGATCCGGTGCACGTACTTACGCAGAGTAAACGCAGGATCGGCGTGTCCGAGCCGATCCGCGAGTGTGTACACGTCTACCCCGCCGTTGATCATCATCTACGCGTACAGGTGTCGGAGGGCGTGCATCATCATGTCGCGGGACTTCTCCCAGCGCCGTCCCTTCGCGTTGGGGTCTAGGGGCTTGATGAGGCCGGGCGCCGCCAGAGCAGGCTTCCAGCGGTAGGAGTTGAACCAGTTCGACTGAATGGCGGCGCAACGACCATGACGCCGGCGTCCTCGAGAATCTCGGTGCCTTCGGCGCCGGAAGCGGAGGTTTGGGCTCCCTCCAGGTGGTGACGCCGCGGCAGAGACCATTGTCCCGGATGAGCGGGCGCAGGGGCGAAGGCGGGATGTCGCTTGGCGCAGGGTTCCAGGGAGCTGTAGACCGTGGCGGTGGTGAGCCAGGCATCTTCGGCGGGGAGCTTACGTCGCCCCTGAGGGAACGGAGTCAGTCCTTGTCGGCTGCAGCAACAAGAGTGGCCACTCGGAGCGCATGATCGGACGCCCCCTCCTGCGCAACGGAAAACAGGACGGGCTCACCCAGGTCTTCACGGAACGGGAACCCTGCAAGAAAAATCCTGAATGTGCACGCTGGTTGGACTTTCATTTCGAGAACCTTGAAAAGGTCACCCACGTGGCCGACTACTACAAGCCGGACGGTAAAACCACGAATGTGGAACACACTGCCTACGTCAAGTATTTGACTGGGCTTCATGGTAAGTAGTGGTGGGGTAGGATGGCGGGCGTGAACTTTTCTGTGACGCCGGTGCAGCTAATTCGGGCCTACGGGTTGGAGAACGTCGCGTACTTCCCGCAGGGGGCGGCCGAGGAATGCGATGCGCGTTCGGCCGGCCTCCTGAGTGCGGTGGGGCTTCCTCATTCAGAAGTATTTGTTTCCCGGGCAGACGTTGCAGACCCCTATCCGGCAGACCTTGACGCGATCACTCTGGGCAGCCGATTCGACCACTACGGCATGGACTGCCCGGCGGAGAGTCGGTCCTGGTGGATGCTCGGCTATCTGTTCACCTCCTTGGTGGCCATGGACCCGAATTCAGCGAAGGTTTATGCGTTCCCGGAAGGGTCCACCGGATATGTTGAACTGCATCGAGACGTGGAGTCCCTGGTGTATGCGCTCCTCGAATTCCGCAAACTTGAAGTAGACCATGACAACGACGTTGACCCCGAGGAGCTGTCAGCGCGCTTCAAGCAGGTGGTAGGTGCCTTCGACCCCACTCCATTCGCGGACGAGGAATCGCAATGGAACCTGTCGCTGGAGGAACTGGAACACGGCATGTGGTGAGACCGAATCGCAGGTTGAGCCACCGGCCGAGGTTGACCTCGATTATTCAGCGGGGCCGTTGGCCGCCTGAGGCGGTGCTCTCGCCCTTGAGGTCTTCGCGTGTCGGTGCGGCTGCGTCGGGCTCCACCGGCCCAGACACTGCCGGGTCTCCTCCTTCCTGGTCCTCACCGGGATGCGTTTGCCTTCACGGCCACCACACTGCGGAACTGGGGCGTTGCTCAGGTGGTCGTTGTGTCGATGAGGGCTAGCACGTCCGTGGTGGGCCGGACGTCGCCGAAGGAGCGGTACACCGTGCGCAGGGTGGCGTTGTGTTCCTGGTCGCGGCCGGTGGAGTTGGCGTCGGCGACCATGACGACCCGGTAGCCGAGTGTCCAGGCGTCGCGGGTGCGTTGTGTTCCTGGTCGCGGCCGGTGGAGTTGGCGTCGGCGACCATGACGACCCGGTAGCCGAGTGTCCAGGCGTCGCGGGCCGAGCTCTCGCAGCACACGTTCGTGACCGTGCCGGTGATCAGAACGGTGTTGATCCCGCGCTCCTGGAGTAGCCCGGGGAGCGGGCTGCGGCCGGGGAAGAAGGCGCTGGGCGCGGTCTTTTCCGCCAGTAGGTCGTCGGCACCGGTGGTGAATTCGTGCCACAGCCGGTCCTGGAGAGGCCCGGTGCCGCCGGAGTTGCGGAACATCTCGGCTGCCTCGGGGCCGTGGAATTCGTCGCCGATCGGGGTCCGTTCGGGGCGTGCGGGCAGGACCCAGGCGACCGTTCCGCCGGCGAGGCGCAGGCGGTCGGCGAGCCGTTGGATGTTCGGGACGATGCCGCGGGTGTAAGGGTTGGCATCGACGAAGAACGGCACCATGTCGATCACCACGAGTGCGGTGCGGACCGGGTCGAGACTTGTGTACGCGAAACGTCGGCCCCGGCGTTCCTCATGACGTCGGTAGACCTCGTCCTCGATGTGCCAGGCATGGGTGAGGGCCTCGGTGTCCGGCATGGCGGTGCTCCTGTCAGGTATGGCCGGGGTGGAGTCTGATGTCACCGGTGAGTTCGGTGACGGGCTGGAGGGCGGCCGTGGGGATGTCTAGTTGCCGGCGAGCCTGGTGGACGGCGGCGAGATGGTCGGCAGCAGGCGGCCCCCGGTCAAAGAGATGCACGGCCTGTTCGGGGTCGCCAGGATGCGGGTGTAGGTGTGGCCTGTGGCCGGGTCGGGCCGTGCGGGATCGATGCCGGTGAGTCTCGCGGCGTGGCGCAGGTATGCGCGCCGTCCTGGGGGGTCGGTGACGTGTCCGAGGAGCAAGGTGCTTCCGAGTCGGGCTGCTGCCTCCTCTTCGGCAGGAGGGCGCTTCCGGTCTCGGGGTCGAGGAGGATGAGGACGCGCTTCCCCGACCCGCTCCAGCGGCACCCAGACCCCCGACGTCCAGATCAGTTACCAACGGGCCACCGCCACCCCCTCAAAGACCAGCCCCGCTGTTGTCACCACCAAGACGATCAAGGATGACGGCAATTACGCCTCCTCGGTCACCATCTACGACGGCCTGCTCCGCCCGGTCCAGACCCAGAACGAGGCCCACGGCCCCGGCCGCATCATCACCGACACCTCCTACGACGACCACGGCCGGACCAGCATCGTCACCAGCGGCTACCTCGCCGCAGACCAGCCGACCGCAACGCTGTCCTGGTGAGCAAGTTCAAGCCATTGGCAATGGTGGCGGCCGATAACCCTGGCGCCTTCTTGGGTACGGATGAAGCGCACGCTGAAGGCGAGCTCGACGCGAATGACCTTGAGAAGGTAGAGCAAGTTCTTGCTGAATCGGGGTACATCACGATTCCGGAAGAACTTCTTACAAGAAGCTATGGCGGGCCCACTCTCCTGCGTTTCCACGGTTCTGGGGAGCCGAGTTGGTGGGACCGGTTCTTCGGTTCTGATGAGTCTCAAGTATCGGGTTCCGTAGAGCTCGTAACACGATCTTGCTGAAACAGCCTGGTTGGCCGTGACCGGTGTGATGATTCGGCCGTTCGTGAGGGTGTGAGCACCCGACCGTGGATCGTGGACGACGGCTTGTGGACACTGATCGAGCCGCTGCTGCCTCCGTGGCCGGAGCGGTCGCCGGGGCCGAGGCCAGTATCCGACCGGCTCTGTCTTCAGGGGATCCTGTTCGTCCTCTAAAACGACATAGCCTGGCAACTCCTGCCGTTGGAGCTGGGGTTCGGCTCTGGGCAGACCTGCTGGCGGCGGTTGGACCGGTGGCAGAAGGCAGGTGTCTTCGACCGGCTGCACAGGATCCTGCTCGCCGAACTGAACGCGGCCGGCGAGCTCGACTGGTCACGGGCGTGCGTGGATGGTTCCCACATCCGCGCCAAAAAGGGGGACCCGACACCGGCCCGTCGCCGGTCGACCGGCGGAAGACGGGCAGCAAACATCACCTGATCTGCGACGGACGTGGCACCCCGCTGAAGGGCCAACGTCAACCAGACCCTCGCCCTGGTCGACGGCATCCCACCCGTCGCGGGCCGTCCCGGCAGGCCCCGTCGCAGGCCCGACGCCCTGCTCGGTGACAAGGGCTACGACTCCAACCCCAACCGCGACGAGCTTCGCCGCCGCAGGATCCTGCCCGTCATCTCCCGCAAGGGATCACCCAACATCAAGGGCCTGGGCAAGCTCCGCTACGTCGTCGAGCAAACCTTCGCCCTGCTCCACCACTTCAACGCCTCGCCGTCCGATGGGAACGCCGCACCGAACTCCACGACGCTTTCGTCTCCCTCGCCTGCAGCCTCATCTGCTTCAGACGCTTCAAGAAGGCCCGATCATGATCGTGTTACGAGCTCGTACGACACTGATCGTGGGGGCGGGGCCAAGGGCCTCACCCGTCTCACCATCGACACCTACGGGGACCGCGGCAACGCCAGAGACCGGCGGCCATTGACCCGGTCAAGGCCGGTGTCGGCATCGACGACACCGCCACCGGACTGACACACATCGGCGCGCGGGAGTACGACCAGGCCGACGGCCGCTTCATCAGCGCAGATCCGCTGCTGGCGCGGCGCCCGTCTACGGCAAGAGGACCCGCGCCCACGTGGTGCGGGTCCTCTTCTGCGTGGCTTGGTGGTCAGCCGGAGGACTCTGATGCGCGGCCGGACCCCAGGCTGCGTCGCGAGGCTGGAGACGTCGGGCAGACGGCGGTTCACTTCGTCGACCAGACGTGGTCGGCGTGACGCGATCGGCATCGGACGTTGCGAGGCCGCTTCGGCGATAACCCTCCGTGAAGACTGACGGATATTCAGGCCTCTACTGACGTATCGTCAGTTATTCAAGATCATCTTGCATGTGCGTTGCACAAGGTGCTGAAAAGCAACAGTGATCAGTGGAGGGCGTTGAAGGCAGGTATCGGCAGGTCAGCTGGCATGTTGAGGTGCCGTGCCCCTTGCCCCCAAGGGGCGCGACACCGTGCCGGTCAGATGTCGCGGAAGATCTCGATCTGAGCCCCGACCGAGTTGAGCCGTTCCGCCAGCTCCTCGTACCCCCGGTTGATCACGTACACATTGCGCAGTACGGACGTTCCCTCTGCCGCCATCATCGCCAGCAGCACCACCACCGCGGGCCGCAGTGCCGGCGGGCACATCATTTCTGCGGCGCGCCAGCGGGTCGGGCCCTCGACCAGGACCCGGTGCGGGTCCAGGAGTTGCAGTCGGCCGCCGAGCCGGTTGAGGTCCGTGAGGTAGATCGCGCGGTTGTCGTAGACCCAGTCGTGGATCAGGGTCTTGCCGTGCGCGGCGGCGGCGATCGCCGCGAAGAACGGCACGTTGTCGATGTTCAGTCCGGGGAAGGGCATGGGGTGGATCTTGTCGATGGGCGCCTCCAGCTTGGAGGGCCGGACCGTCAGGTCCACCAGCCGGGTGCGGCCGTTGTCGGCGGCGTACTCCGTCGTGCGGTCGCAGTCGACGCCCATCTCCTCCAGGACCGCGAGCTCGATCTCCAGGAACTCGATCGGGACCCGGCGGATCGTCAGCTCGGACTCCGTCACCACGGCGGCGGCCAGCAGGCTCATCGCCTCGACCGGGTCCTCGGAGGGGGAGTAGTCGACGTCCACGTCGATCTCCGGCACACCGTGCACGGTGAGGGTAGTCGTACCGACCCCGTCGACCTTCACGCCGAGCGCCTCCAGGAAGAAGCACAGGTCCTGGACCATGTAGTTGGAGGAGGCGTTACGGATGACGGTCGTGCCCTCGTGCCGGGCGGCGGCCAGGAGCGCGTTCTCGGTCACGGTGTCGCCGCGCTCGGTCAGCACGATGGGGCGGTCGGGCCTGACCTTGTGGTCGACCTGCGCGTGGTAGAGGCCGTCGGTTGCCGCGATGTCCAGGCCGAAGCGGCGCAGCGCGATCATGTGCGGCTCGATCGTCCGCGTACCGAGGTCGCAGCCGCCCGCGTACGGCAGCGTGAACCGGTCGGTGCGGTGCAGCAGCGGGCCGAGGAACATGATGATCGAACGGGTCCGGCGTGCGGCGTCCGCGTCGATGGCTTCCAGGTCGAGCTGAGCGGGCGGGAGGATCTCCAGGTCGACGCCGTCGTTGATCCAGCGGGTGCGCACACCGATGGAGTTGAGTACCTCCAGGAGTCGGAAGACCTCCTCGATGCGCGCCACCCGGCGCAGTACCGTGCGGCCCCTGTTGAGCAGCGAGGCGCAGAGCAGTGCGACGCAGGCGTTCTTGCTCGTCTTGACGTCGATGGAACCGGAGAGCCGGCGTCCGCCGACCACCCGCAGGTGCATGGGCCCGGCGTACCCGAGCGACACGATCTCGCTGTCGAGGGCTTCGCCGATGCGGGCGATCATCTCAAGGCTGATGTTCTGGTTGCCGCGCTCGATGCGGTTGACGGCACTCTGGCTGGTGGCGAGTGCCTCGGCAAGCTGCGTCTGTGTCCAGCCACGGTGCTGGCGGGCGTCACGGATGAGCTTGCCGATACGTGCGAGGTAGTCGTCTTCCATGGCTGCACGCTATCTCACATATGAGATGAAGATTGTGCGGGGGTGTGGGGTTGGAGTGGACGTCGGGTGCCGGACGGGTGCCCGAACGGTGCCGGACGGGTGCGCCGAAAGCCGCCGGACGGGTGCGCCGAATGTCCTCGGACGGGTGTGCGAAAGAACGCCGGACCGCAGGCGGACGCCCGTCTTCACGGTCGTTCGCGCCATACGGTCCGGCGCGCGGGGCTCGGCCGAACGGGTGAGCGGTCAGCCGTGGCGGCGACGCGTGGTCTTCCGCCAGCCGAAGGGGCCCGGCAGGTCCATCGACGTGGTGCGCCGGCCGGTGCTGCTGGTGGTGCGCTTCGGGCCGTGTCGGCCGCCGGTCGTGACGGACCACGATCGACGGTTGATGTTCAGCCGGACGCCCGGAAGGATCCGGAAGCTCTTGCGGAATGTGAGCGGCATCTGCGCCTCCTCTGTCAGGAGTACGGGTATCCCGAAGTCGCCCATCCATGCGCGGGATCGTGGGCGCGTCCGGTCGGGAGCGCCTCGCCGTGCCGCGGCGGCCTCGTGGTGGGGCCGAGGGTCAGCGCGGCCCCAGGGTGAACATGGCGACCAGGAACAGGGTCAGCAGTGCCCAGCCGAGCACGCCGATCTTCCGGCGCTGCGGGTTGCGTCCCTGGTGCCGTGTACTGGTCTCGTGCGGAGTGTCTCCCATGGCGGATCAGCCTACGGTCCGGCGTCCGGGCGGAGCCAGGTCCTGTCCCACCGCTCACGGGGCGCGGACGTAGCGACCCCCTTGTGGGCGAGCAGCCGTCCGGCTGTCGGTGCCGATGGCTTCCGGGCCTGTGACCGAGTACGTCAACCGGCCATCGAGCCGTTCGGTCGGCCGCGTCCGTGACCTTCTGGCGGACCGCTCCGTCCCTGTACTTCATCGGCAACAGACCTATGAGGCAAGCGTGTTGAGGACGATCCCTGGCGCAGACTCTGCTTGCGATCGACGAGAGCAGCCGCACACGGTCGGCCACGGGGAACATCATTCGTACTCCTGCCGGCAAGTACCGCGAGAGCCCCAGGGGCTGGAAGTCCTACGCCGTCGGGGTTGCGGTGGTCGCCGCGCTTCTCGCGTCCACTGCGTGCGAGCCGGACGCGGTCGACGTTTCGGACGAGGCCAAGCCCTCGGACCGGCCGAGCGCGACGAGCTGGGCGGATCCGGGTGGGACAGCCTCGCCGAAGCCGGGCGGCACTTCGGGCGACACCGGCGGGAACGGCGGCAGCGGCACCATCGCCACCTGTGCCGAAGACGGCCTCGCGGTCTCCGCCGTGAAGGAGCCCGCGGACAGCAAGGAGGCCAGCTCCTCATCACCGTCCAGAAGGCCGGCGGCGAGAAGTGCAACCTCTACCACCACCCCCACGTGAAGCTCGGCGCCGACGCCCAGACCATGGTCCCCGTGATCGAGGACAGCGATCCGGACCCGGGGGCGCCCGTCACCATCGCTCCGGGCGAGGAGGCCCACGCCGCTCTGCTCGTCAGCGGTCTGCTCCCTGGGGCCGTGTGAGCGCTGCTCCTGGCCGGTTGAGCGTTGTCGATCGAGGGGTCGCTGCGACTCTTCCAGGCAGGTGACACATGGGTGCGATGGTTGGTGCCCGGGGTGCTGTCGGTGGTTCGGCTCCGGCAGTTGAGGGCTCACCCGCCTCCGTCAGGTCTGCGAGCACGGGGCGGAGGCGGGTAGCGAGTGGCTGCTCCGCAGATTCCGGGCGTGTCTCACCGCTACACGCCTGGCGCCCGGTACTGGACTCGCTCGGCCCTGCGCAGGGCATCGATCGTGTCATCGACGGTCAGGAGAACGGTCGTCTCGAACGAGTCGAGCGCGCCGCCTCCACTGATCGCCAGGGCGACTGCGGCCATGGACACGTTGTCCGGAGCTTCCCACAGGTTGTAGCCGTCGTGCGCGCCAAAGGCGTACCAGAAGCCATGGAGCTTCCCGCCGACGGACTCGATGTATGCCTGAGCGGCCTTTGCGCGGTCCTCGGGGTGGCCGATCAGTCTCGCCCAGGTTTCCGGTGTGTAGCTGAATCTCGAGAGATAGAGCGGCATGGTGTCTCTCTTTCGTTCATCAGGGGATGCCCCCGCTGAGCGGAGAAAGCGCCGGAGCGGCCCGCGCGTCCCCCGAACAGCCGGGGACGATGACCGGCGTGGCCCACGGTCGAGGGGCGAGTGGGCAGCCAGGCGGCACGCAGGGGGCTCAGGGCTTTGGGTAGGAGCTGCGATGGGCGGGAGATCGGGGCCCGTGGCTCGCACCATGGTTCACGTACGCAGTCGCCCCGGATCATCGCTGAGCTGGCTGCCCTCCTCCACGGGGACATCACCGGAACCCGGTGGCCTCGGTAGGTGCCGACCTGCCGCGTGCACCCGCCCTCTTCGAGTAATGGGTCCTCGGCGCGATCGGCCTCCACCGAAGGCTGACGGCGGCGCTCATGGAAAGCTGTTGGCATGGATATGTTCACGGCCCGGCTGGACAGCGCTTGGGCGTGGTGGTCTGCCGCCATCGAGGAATCGCAGGAGGGGCACTGGGTCCGTGATGGCCTGGAACGGCTGGTGATGGCGGACATCGAGGCTGCCACCAACGCCCTGCATGGCGGCCGACCGGCGCCGTTCACCGAGGACTCGTGGCACGTGCGTATCGGGCGGATCGCCAACTGGGCCGGTGTGCTCCGGCTGGCCGCCCGGGCAGGCGGGTGGGAACTCCAACCCGTCGTCGGGCACAGCCCGACACACCCTGCGGGCATGGCCGAGCTGCTGTCCGGCATTTATGCGGTCGGCGAGCAGGGAGAGATCTGGATGAAGCAGCTCCTGAAGGGTGAGCTGCCACCAGCGGACGAGATCGCGAAGGCCGAGGGCTTCCTCACGGGGCCAGGATCCATCGAGGACCTTGAACTGTTCTTCTACGACTGAGAAGTCGCCTCTCCTTCGTCAGCGCCGCATCCGGACAAGGCGGCGAGGTGCAGTGCGCCTTGGTAGGCGAGGGCGAGCTTGTCTGTTCGCATGCCCCGGGCCGCGCCACTGCTTGAGCCGTTCGATGCATCGCTCGACAGAGTTGTGCTGCCTATGGGCGTGGGCATCGAAACAGGGCGGGCGACCTCCCGCGCGGCCTCGCCGCAAGCGGTGTTCGACCTGGTCGGCGGGCTGCGGAGGTACGGCACGGATGCCGCGTCGGCGGAGATGTCTGCGGATCGCGCGAGAGGAGTACGCGCGATCCGCGAGGGCGGCCCGCCGGTCGGGTTCCCGGCCGCCCATGCCCTTGCGCGGAACTCGCAGCCTTGCGATGACCGCCTCGACGGCCGGTGCGTCACCGGCCTGATCTGCAGTGACATGAAGGGCCAAGGGCCGTGCACGGCTGTCGCCGGCCAGGTGAACCGTCGTGCTCAGGCCACCGCGGGAGCGTCCGAGCGCATGGTCGGCGGGCTCGCCCCTGCCGGGCGGCCCCTGCTCAGTGCTCCGGAAGCGTGCCGGTGAGCCCGGCACATGGTGGAGTCCACCGAGACGGTCCGGCCCACCTCGTCGGCGGCGTCCCCGGTCCGGCACCCTCGACCGGTGCGCGACGGGCCCTTGTTCCCGGTCACGTCCAGTTCGGCAGGTCCGTGCCCCACTGGGTCGGCGCACGGTTCCAGTTCGCCGGGGCGCCGTCGTAGTGCACCGGGGGAAGGGGATGGCGCAGCAGACCGTAGGGCGATGCGGTCTCGGTGAGCCAGGACCCGGGGTCGTAGCTGTCGGCTTCGCCGTGTGCGGGGGCGGGGCGGATGTCGTGCAGCAGCCAGGAGGCCGTGCCTGCCAGGGAGAGGCGAAGATGACGGCCGCCCCCTGTGGCGTGGCGATCGCTCAGGGCACGCAGGACGGCGGCGGAGAGCAGGTAACCGGTTGCGTGGTCCAGGGCCTGCGCGGGCAGTACACCGGGGCGGCCGTCGGCCGTGGCCTCGATCGCGGCGATCCCGGTACCGGCTTGGACGAGGCTGTCGAAGCCGCGGCGCTCGGCCCAGGGGCCGGACCAGCCCCAGGCGCACAGTTGGGCGACGACCAGGCCGGGATGCCTGGCCAGGAGCGCGTCGGGGGCCAGCCCGTGCCGGTCCAGGGCGCCGGGGCGGTAGCCGGTGACCACGACGTCCGCCTGGCTGAGAAGTTCCTCGAAGGCGTGCCGGTCGCCGGGGCCGGCGAGGTCCAGGAGCGTGGAGCGTTTGCCCATGCCGGTGTCGGCGTGGGCATCAGCGTCCTCGGGGAGCCGGGGGGTGTCCACGCGCAGTACGTCGGCGCCCAGCAGGGCCAGTGTGCGGGTGGCGACGGGGCCGGCGATGACGCGGGTCAGGTCCAGGACCCGCACTCCTTGCGCCGGCACGGATGCGGGCGCCGGCAGTCGGGGGCTGCTCCTTCCCACGCGCCGCGTCTCGACCAGGGCGGGACCGGCCGCAGCGGGCGCGGAAGCCACAGCCACGGCCAGTCCGCCTGCGGCGTAGACGGTCTCCTGGATCTCGCGGGCCGGACGTGATGCCAGCTCCTTCGAGAGCACGCCCACCAGTGCCTGGTCCTGTCCCGTATCCGCGATGCCCAGTGCACCGAGCAGCCGGGCGCGGTGGTGCGGGTAGTTGGCGTGGGTGCGCACCCATCCGTCGGCCGCCTGCCAGAACCCGGACAGCGGGGCGAAGGATGTCGGGGTCCGGCCGTCGATCCGCAAGTGGCGTTCACTGACGAACGCGGTGGCCACGGCCGCCTCGCTCACCCGCACCGCGGGCACCGGCGCGCGGTTGCGCAGCGCCAGTAGTTCCGCCGCCGCCAGCGAAGACACTGCCACGGCGGCCCGTGCCAGTTCCCTCACCGGCAGACGGGACGGCAGGACAGCGCCCGCCCCCTCGAATGACACGCTCTGAACGAGTGCGTGCCGACCCCCCAGGGCCGCCCAGGCGTGTGCGGTGGCCGCATCCTCCGTGTACGTCATCCGCTCATTGTGCGACACCGTCAGGAGTGCCCCGCCGAGGGGGGCCTCGGCCCGCTGACCTGCGCAATCAGTCGTCGGATTCGTCGAACCCTGACAGATCTCATGGAACTCCGACGGCTGATCGCCGGGTCGGGCCGATGAGTTTGAGGAGGTGGCGGGGTCGGCATGAATGGGAAGCGGCCGCGGACAAGGGAGAGCCGGGATGGGCAGGGCAGTCATGGATGCGGTCCCGCCGGACGGTTTCATCGCCGAAGAGCTGAGTGCCGGCCCCTGTCGCGACTGCGGGAAGACAAGGACGGAGCGTCGCTTCCGATGAACCGGCAAAAGTTCGCCGACATAGGTGAAGGTTCGACGGGACGGGACAAGGACGCCCGGGCATGACCGCGCGGCGGCGATGTACTAGAGTTATCTCGACATCGAGATATCTGCCGAGGCGCACCGCAGTCGCCGCCGGTAAGGGTTACCTAACTAATCCTTACCTTAGCGGATGGTGGGGGCCGTAGGCGGCGCCGGCCGCACATGAGGCGCGGCGCGGTTGAACGCGCACATTGAAGAAGGAGACTGTCGTGTCGGCGAACAGCTTCGACGCCCGCAGCACGCTGCGCGTGGGCGACGAGTCGTACGAGATCTTCAAGCTGGACAAGGTCGAGGGCTCCGCGCGCCTCCCTTACAGCCTGAAGGTGCTGCTGGAGAACCTGCTCCGCACCGAGGACGGCGCGAACATCACCGCCGACCACATCCGGGCGCTCGGCGGATGGGACTCGCAGGCCCAGCCCAGCCAGGAGATCCAGTTCACGCCGGCCCGCGTGATCATGCAGGACTTCACCGGAGTTCCGTGTGTCGTGGACCTCGCGACCATGCGTGAGGCCGTGAAGGAGCTCGGCGGCGACCCTGCGAAGATCAACCCGCTGGCCCCGGCCGAGCTGGTCATCGACCACTCCGTCATCGCCGACAAGTTCGGCACCAACGACGCGTTCGCACAGAACGTCGAGCTGGAGTACGGCCGCAACAAGGAGCGCTACCAGTTCCTGCGCTGGGGCCAGACCGCCTTCGACGAGTTCAAGGTCGTCCCCCCGGGCACCGGCATCGTCCACCAGGTCAACATCGAGCACCTGGCCCGCACGGTCATGGTCCGCGGTGGCCAGGCGTACCCCGACACCCTCGTCGGAACCGACTCGCACACCACCATGGTCAACGGCCTCGGTGTGCTGGGCTGGGGCGTCGGCGGCATCGAGGCAGAGGCTGCGATGCTCGGCCAGCCGGTCTCCATGCTCATCCCGCGCGTCGTCGGCTTCAAGCTGACCGGCGAGCTCCCGGCCGGCACCACCGCCACCGACCTCGTGCTGACCATCACCGAGATGCTCCGCAAGCACGGCGTCGTCGGCAAGTTCGTCGAGTTCTACGGTGAGGGCGTCGCCGCCACCTCCCTCGCGAACCGCGCCACCATCGGCAACATGTCGCCGGAGTTCGGCTCCACCGCCGCGATCTTCCCGATCGACGACGAGACACTGAAGTACCTGCGCCTGACCGGCCGCGACGCGCAGCAGGTCGCGCTCGTCGAGGCGTACGCCAAGGAGCAGGGCCTCTGGCTGGACCCGGCTGCCGAGCCGGACTTCTCCGAGAAGCTGGAGCTCGACCTCTCCACGGTCGTCCCCTCCATCGCCGGCCCGAAGCGCCCGCAGGACCGCATCATCCTCGCGAACGCCAAGGCGCAGTTCGCCCAGGACGTACGCAACTACGTCGCGGACGACGAGGAGGCGGGCAAGGAGTCCTTCCCGGCCTCCGACTCCCCGGCCACCACCAACGGCGTCCCGTCGAACCCGGTCACGGTCACGGCCCCCGACGGCACGACGTACGAGCTCGACCACGGCGCCGTCACCGTCGCCGCGATCACCTCCTGCACCAACACCTCGAACCCGTACGTCATGGTCGCCGCGGCGCTCGTGGCGAAGAAGGCGGTCGAGAAGGGCCTGACCCGCAAGCCGTGGGTCAAGACCACCCTCGCCCCGGGCTCCAAGGTCGTCACCGACTACTTCGACAAGGCGGGCCTGACCCCGTACCTCGACAAGGTCGGCTTCAACCTCGTCGGCTACGGCTGCACCACCTGCATCGGCAACTCCGGCCCGCTGCCGGAAGAGGTCTCCAAGGCGGTCAACGAGCACGACCTGGCCGTCACCTCGGTGCTCTCCGGCAACCGTAACTTCGAGGGCCGGATCAACCCCGACGTCAAGATGAACTACCTGGCGTCCCCGCCGCTGGTCGTCGCGTACGCCCTCGCCGGTTCGATGAAGGTCGACATCACCAAGGACGCGCTCGGCGTCGACCAGGACGGCAAGCCCGTCTACCTCCAGGACATCTGGCCCTCCGAGGCCGAGGTGAACGACGTCGTCGCCAACTCCATCGGCGAGGACATGTTCAACAAGTCCTACCAGGACGTCTTCGCGGGCGACGCCCAGTGGCAGGCGCTGTCGATTCCCACCGGCAACACCTTCGAGTGGGACTCCGAGTCCACCTACGTGCGCAAGCCCCCGTACTTCGAGGGCATGACGATGGAGACGACCCCGGTCGAGGACATCACCGGCGCCCGTGTCCTGGCCAAGCTCGGCGACTCGGTCACCACCGACCACATCTCCCCGGCCGGTGCGATCAAGGCCGACACCCCGGCCGGCAAGTACCTCACGGAGCACGGCATCGAGCGCCGCGACTTCAACTCCTACGGCTCGCGCCGTGGTAACCACGAGGTCATGATCCGCGGCACGTTCGCCAACATCCGCCTGCGCAACCAGATCGCGCCGGGCACCGAGGGCGGCTTCACCCGCGACTTCACGCAGGCTGCTGCTGCTGGCGATGCCCCCGTGTCGTTCATCTACGACGCCTCGCAGAACTACCAGGCCGCGGGCACCCCGCTCGCGATCCTGGCGGGCAAGGAGTACGGCTCCGGCTCGTCCCGCGACTGGGCCGCCAAGGGCACCGCGCTCCTCGGCGTCAAGGCCGTCATCGCCGAGTCCTACGAGCGCATCCACCGCTCGAACCTCATCGGCATGGGCGTCCTCCCGCTCCAGTTCCCGGAGGGCCACACCGCGGAGTCCCTCGGCCTGACCGGCGAGGAGAGCTTCTCCTTCACCGGTGTGACCGAGCTGAACAACGGCACCACGCCGCGCACGGTCAAGGTCACCACCGACACCGGTGTGGAGTTCGACGGCGTCGTCCGCATCGACACCCCCGGCGAGGCGGACTACTACCGCAACGGCGGCATCCTGCAGTACGTGCTCCGCAGCCTGATCCGCAAGTAAGGGCTCCGGAAACCGGTGAGGGCCGCACCCCCGGGGTGCGGCCCTTCGCCGTTAGGCTCACGAACCTGATGAAGAACAACCTGACCTCGCCGGCGGCCAAGGCCGGACACGAGTCCGTGCGGCGCCACAACCTCAGTCTCGTGCTCCGGACCGTACGCACGGAGGGCGAGGTCACCCGGGCCCGGGTGGCGAGCCTCGTCGGGCTCACCAGGGCCGCTGTCTCCTCGCTCGTCGAGGAACTGCTCGCACTGGACTGCCTGAGCGAGTCCGGGAAGACCTCCAGCGGGGCAGCCGGGCGCCCCGGCACCGTACTGAAGCTGTCCCGGACCGGTCCGGCGGGCCTCGGCGTGGAGATCAACATCGACTACGTGTCGGTGTGCGCCGTCGACCTCACCGGCACCGACCGGGTCCGCGTCACCGAGCACACCGATCACCGGGGCGTCCCGGCCGCCGACGTGCTCGCGCACGCGGCCCGGCTCACCAACCGGGTCATCGGCTCCACCCGCGAGCAGGAACTGCGCGTCGTCGGCGTCGAGCTGGCCCTGCCCGGCCTCGTCTCCGGCGGCGTGGTCCGCCAGGCTCCGAACCTGGGCTGGAACAGGGTCGCGGCCGAGGGCATCTTCGGGCAGGCACTCAGCACGCTGCGCCCCGCCGGGCGGGCCCTGGCGGTCGGCTCCGACAACGAGGCCAACCTCGCGGCCCTGGCCGAGCTCTGGTTCGGCGGGCTCGGCGGCGTACGCACCTTCCTCTATCTCACCGGTGAGATCGGCGTCGGCGGCGCGCTCGTGCTGAACGGCGAGATGCTGCGCGGCGCCCACGGGTTCGCGGGCGAGATCGGGCACGTGGTCGTCGATCCGCAGGGCCCGCTCTGCCGCTGCGGCGCGCGGGGCTGTCTGGAGCAGTACGCGGGCCGGGCGGCTCTGCTGGAGGCGGCCGGGATCGACCCGGACACGGGGATCCGGGGGATCGGTGAACTGGAGCAGCGGGCCGCGGCCGGGGAGGCACGGGCTGTGGAGGCGCTGCGGACAGCGGGGGACCGGATGGGTGTGGTGCTGGCCGGCGCGGTCAACCTCTTCGACCCGGAGGCGGTCGTCCTCGGCGGGATCTACCGGAACCTGATGCCATGGCTGGAGGAGTCCGCGGACGCCCAGCTCACCGCGCGGGTGGTGTCGGGGCGGTGGCACGAGGAAGGCAGCCGGCTGCGGGCCTCGTCGGTCTCCGGTGACGCGGCGCGGGGCGCGGCGGCCCGGGTGGTGCACGACGTGCTGGCGAACCCGGCGGCGTACGCGGTGCGATGACCGCGCACGCCCCCGGGGCCGATGATCAGGCCTTGTGCGCCGCGATCAGCTGCTGATACCAGCGGTAGCTGTCCTTCGGGGTGCGCTCCAGGGTGTCGTAGTCGACCCGGATGATCCCGAACCGCTTCGCAAAGCCGAGCGCCCACTCGAAGTTGTCCAGCAACGACCAGACGTAGTAGCCCTGTACGTCGACACCGGCGTCCATGGCCGCCCGCAGCGCGGTCAGGTGGTCGTGCAGGTACTCCACCCGGTCCGCGTCGTGGACGGAACCGTCCGCCTCGACGCTGTCGAACTCCGCCGAGCCGTTCTCCGTGATGTGCACCGGCGGCAGCGCGTCACCGTACGTCTGCTTCAGCACGGTCAGCAGATCGGTGAAGGACTCAGGGACGACCGGCCAGTTCATCGCCGTCCTGCGGACGTCCGGATAGCTTCCCTCCGCGTACCGGTTGTCCGTGGCCACGCGCAGCGCCGGGTCCGCCTCGCGGTGCGGGGCCGCGGCGATCACGATCGGCCGGTAGTAGTTGATGCCCAGGAAGTCCATCGGCTGCGCGATCAGCTCCAGGTCGCCCTCGCGGCGGAAGTCCTGACCGGTGATCAGTTCGCCCCAGGTCTCCTCCTCGGTGGCCGGGTAACGGCCCGCGAGGAGCGGTTCGGTCCACACCAGGTTGTGCTGGGTGTCCGCCCGGACGACTGCCGCGAGGTCGGCGTTCGACTCGGTGGACGGGACGTTGCGGTCCAGGTTGAGCGTGATGCCCGCCTCGCGGACCCCCGCCGCACGCAGCGCGGTCATCGCGTGGCCGTGGCCGACCAGCAGGTGGTGGGCGGCGGCGAGCGCCCCGCGCCCCTCCTGCGCGCCCGGCGCGTGCCGGCCCACCGAGTAGCCGAGGAAGGCGCTGCACCACGGCTCGTTGAGGGTGATCCAGCGCGGCACCCGGTCGCCCAGGTGCTCGGCCATGATCGCGGTGTACTCGCCGAACCGCTCGGCCGTCTCCCGTACCCGCCAGCCGCCCCGGTCCTCCAGGGCCTGGGGGAGGTCCCAGTGGTAGAGGGTGGCGGCCGGCTCGATGCCCGCCTCCAGGAGCGAGTCCACGAGCCGGGAGTAGAAGTCCAGCCCCTTGGGGTTCACCGTGCCGCTGCCCTCGGCCTGGATGCGGGACCAGGCGATCGAGAAGCGGTAGGAATCGACGCCCAGCTCGCGCAGCAGCGTGACGTCCTGCGGGTAGCGGTGGTAGTGGTCGCAGGCCACATCGCCCGTGTCGCCGCCGTCCGTCCGGCCCGGGGTATGGCTGTAGGTGTCCCAGATGGACGGGCCGCGGCCGTCCTCCCGTACGGCGCCTTCGATCTGGTACGAGGCCGTGGCCGCACCGAAGACGAAACCGGGCGGGAAGACCGGGAAGTCACTCATGGAAACCCTTACTTGACCGAGCCGCCGGTGATTCCGGCGGCGATGTACTTCTGGGACAGGACGAGGAGGACCGCCGCCGGCACCGCGGAGAGCACGGACGAGGCCATGACCGAGCCCCAGTCGCCGACATGGGCCCCGATGTACTGGTAGATACCGAGCGTGATCGGCTTGACGTCGTCCGTCGTGTTCAGCGTCAGCGCGAACATGAAGTCGCTCCACGCGTACAGGAACGAGAACAGCCCGGCAGTGATCAGGGAGTTGCGGCTCATGGGCAGGACGACCCGGACGAACGTACGGATGCGGCCCGCGCCGTCGACCTCGGCGGCCTCGATGACCTCGCGGGGGATGGACACCATGAACGAGCGCATCAGAACGATCGCGAACGGGATGCCCAGCGAGGCGTCCGCCAGCATCAGCCCGAAGTAGGAGTTGACCAGGCCGAGGTCCACGTACGCGCTGTACAGGGCGTTGGCGATGACGATGCCCGGCACCATCTGCGTGATGAGCGTGCCGAAGACGATCGTCCTGCTGCCGCGCAGCTCGAACCGGGAGAGCCCGTACGCGGCGGGCGCCGAGATCGCCAGACAGATGGCCACGGCGCCGAGCGCGACGGCCAGCGAGGTGAGCAGGTTGGCGCCCTGGTCGGTGAGGGCCGAGGCGAAGCCGGAGAGGTCCACGCCTGTCGGGACCGGGGCGACGTCGACAAGACCGGCGTCCGGCTGCAGCGCGGTGTTGATCATCCAGTACAGCGGGAACAGCATGACGCCGAGGACGACGACGCCGAACAGGGTCGCACCCCAGCGGCGCTTCGGCCGACGGGCGGCGGGAGCCGGGGAGGCGGGGTTCCGGTTGAGGGGCGCCATGCCGTTCACTTCCCCTCGTTGCGGTTGGCCCGCAGATAGAACAGCGCGAAGAGGGCGGAGATCAGGATCAGGATGTTGCCGACCACGGCACCGGCACCGAAGTCCATCCGGACGAAGGAGTTCTGGTACGTGAGCGTGCCGAGCGTCTGGGTGGAGTCGGCGGGGCCGCCGTCGGTGAGGGCGAGGACCAGGTCGAGGATCTTGACCGTCGACATGAAGCCGAGTACCAGCACCACGGTGATGACGGGCCTGAGCGTCGGCAGCGTGACCGAGCGGAACGTACGCCAGGCGGAAGCACCGTCGAGCGAGGCGGCCTCGTGCAGCTCCTTGGGGACCTCCTGGAGGCCGCCGTAGAGGATCACCATGTTGAACGGGATACCGATCCAGATGTTCACCAGGATCACCGAGATCAGCGCCATGCCGGTGCTGGTCAGCCAGGGGGTGTCACCGCTGAAGCCGAGGGTGCCCAGGAACGAGTTGAGGACACCGGTGTCCTGGTCGAAGATGCGCCGCCAGACGATGCCGGAGACGACCATGGGGACCAGCCACGGCAGCAGGATCAGCGAGCGCAGGATCCCGTTGAGCGGGAAGCGGCGGCTGAAGAAGACCGCGAGGCCCAGACCGATGCAGAACTGGCCGACGAGCGATCCGACGGTGAAGAGGATCGTCTGCCACAGAGCCTTGCCGAACAGCCCGTCGTTGAAGACGTTGCTCCAGTTGTCCGTGCCGTTGAACGGCGCTTCGCCGGTGAAGAACGTGGACGGCGAGTAGTCCTGGAAGCTCATCACGATGTTGCGGACGAGCGGGTAGCCGAAGAACAGCGCCATGAACATCACGGCGGGGGCGATGAACCCCCACTGGGCGAGCTGCCTGCGGCGCACCGCGCGCCGCGGGCTCACGGACTCCTCGGCGGCAGCGACAGCGGCAGGTGCAGCGGCACCGGCGGCGCCTGCGGCCGTCGGACCGGCCGGCTGCTCGGCGGCGGAGGCCCTGGTGGATGACATGGTGCGTAACCTCAGCTCCCGCTCGTGACGCGCTGCTGGGCGCGCCTCAGCGCGGCTTCGCTGGACTCGCCGGTGAGGGCGGACTGGAAGGCGCTCTGCAGGGCGAGCGACACGGACGACCACTGCGCACCGACCTCGGCGGTACGCGAACGGGCCGTCGCGACCTGTCCGGCCAGGGCCGCCAGCTCCGGGGCCTTCGTGCGCCAGACATCGGCGGCCTTGGTGTTCGCCGGGACCATCCAGCTGTTCAGGGCGTAGGTGATCTGCTCCTGCTCGCCCGCCATGCAGTCGATGATCCTGGCGGCTGTCTTCTCCCGCTTGCTGTCACCGGTGTTGGGCACTGTCAGCACACCGCCGCCCAGAGGACCGACCGAATCGTCGCCCGCCTCGGGGACCGGGATCTCGGCGATGCCCCAGTTGAGCCCCTTTTTGGAGTTCAGGGCCTCGACCTGCCACGGGCCGTTGATCATCATGGCGGCGTTGCCGGCCATGAACTGGTCGTTGACGTCGGCCTGGGTCCAGTTGACCGTGGACTTGGAGAGCGAGCCGTCCTTCAGCAGGTTCTTCCAGTAGTCGAGCGCACCGGCGACCTCGGGGCTGTCGAGCTTCGTCTCGTCACCGCCGTTGGACCACATGAACGGGGTGAACTGGAAGACGCCGTCCTCCGCGCCGCCCGCGCTCAGCGCGAGGCCGTAGCGCTTGCCCTGTGTCAGCTTCCTGGCCGTCGACTGCATCTCGGCCCACGTGGTGGGCACGTTCAGTCCGGCCTGGTCGAGGATGTCCTTGTTGTAGAACAGCGCCAGGGTGTTCACGGTGCGTGCGGCCCCGTAGTACTTCCCGTCGAACGAACCGAAGTCGACGATCCCTTCGGGGACGGCCGTCGTGGTCAGTCCGAGATCCTTCAGCGGGATCAGCCCGCCGGCCTCGGCGAAGGTCGGCATCTCGGAGGCATCCAGCTGGAGGACGTCCGGCAGCGACTTCGAGGAGGCCATGCGCAGTGCCTTCGTCATCAGCTGGGCGGCCGGCACGCTCTGCTGCTCGATCGTGACCCCGAGCTGCTTGCTGCAGCGCGCGAGGGTGTCGCCGTCCCAGCGGTGGTACGACTCGTCGGTCGAGGAGTTCATGACGGTGTAGACGTCGTCGTCCCGCTGCTGACCGCACCCGGACAGAACAGCGCCGGCGAGGATCGCGGAGACGACGGTGAGGGGAACGAGGATCCGCCTGGTGCGGCGTAGGTCCGTTCCGTCCCGAAAAGGTTCTGTCACGGTGGTGCCCTTGCGGTGAGGGGGTGGCCGAACCATGGGAACGCTCCCACGCCGTGATCGTCAAGACCGTGCGCGGAATTCGGCGAGGCCGCACGCGAAAGGGCGGGTGTCCGGCGGCGGGCCGCCGGACACCCGGTGCGTCAGCGGACGCCGAGCAGGTGCTCCATCGCGAGCTGGTCCAGGGCCTCGAAGGCCATCGACCGCTCGGCGGCGGCGTCGACGTCGAAGTCCTCGAACGCGGAGCGGTCCGCGAGAAGGCTCTTGAGTCCGTCGGCGGCGGTGGGCTGTGCCAGCTCGTCCAGGCGGGAGGCGGTCAGGGCCTCCTGCACGGCCGGGTCGGCGCGGAAGGCCGCGGCACGCTCCTTGAGGATCAGGTAGTTGCGCATGCAGTTCTTCGCGGACTCCCAGACGCCGTCGATGCCGTCGGTGCGCACCGGCTTGAAGTCGAAGTGGAGCGGGCCCGCGTAGTCGGAGTTCTCCAGCAGGTCGACGAGCCAGAACGCCTGGCGGAGGTCGCCGGCGCCGAAGCGGAGGTCCTGGTCGTACTTGATGCCGGACTGGCCGTTGAGGTCGATGTGGAAGAGCTTGCCCGCCCACAGTGCCTGGGCGATGCCGTGCGGGAAGTTCAGGCCGGCCATCTGCTCGTGGCCGGTCTCCGGGTTGACGCCGACCAGCTCGGGGCGCTCCAGGCGCTCGATGAAGGCCAGGGCGTGTCCGATGGTCGGGAGCAGGATGTCGCCGCGGGGCTCGTTCGGCTTCGGCTCGATCGCGAAGCGGAGGTTGTAGCCCTGCTCGGTGACGTAGTCGCCCAGGAGGTCGAAGGCCTCCTTCATGCGGTCCAGTGCCACCCGCACGTCCTTGGCCGCGCCGGACTCGGCACCCTCGCGGCCACCCCAGGCGACGTATGTCTCGGCGCCCAGCTCGACGGCGAGGTCGATGTTGCGGATCACCTTGCGCAGCGCGTAACGGCGCACGTCGCGGTCGTTGGAGGTGAAGCCGCCGTCCTTGAACACGGGGTGTGTGAAGAGGTTGGTGGTGGCCATCGGGACCTTGAGCCCGGTGCGCTCCAGTGCCTCCTTGAAGCGCGCGATGTGGGCGGCGCGCTCGCTGTCGGAGGAGCCGAACGGGATGAGGTCGTCGTCGTGGAACGTCACACCGTGGGCGCCGAGCTCGGCCAGGCGCTCGACCGACTCGACCGGGTCGAGCGCGGGGCGGGTGGCGTCACCGAACGGGTCGTTGCCCCGCCAGCCGACAGTCCAGAGACCGAAGGTGAACCTGTCCGCGGCGGTGGGGGTGAAACGTTCCGACATTGATCAGCCTCTTGTCGACGAAGGCGCGGGCGGCGGATCTGCCGACCGACAATTTGTTTGCTTGCAGTACTAATACTCCATCCTATCGTTGGTTTCCAGACCGTTTCCGTGACGTGTCGGTCACGTGGTGCCAGCATGCCGGATCTGCAGCCTTCGTCGTGCTCCCGCTTTTCGGGCATTCCGGGTGCTCCTGTGGCGCGTGAGCCCTCCTGCCGTCATTTGTTTTGCGTACGATCAAAATAGGAAGGACCCGATACGGCGCGCTCGCCGCAGCCCTGACGTCCCGCACTTTTTCGCCCGCCGGAACCGGCGGCTCCACCCTCACGGCGGCCGTCCCCGGCCTCACGGGCGCACCTGCGGCGACGTACGAAGTGGTCCGCAAGGGCGGCGAGGTCCGGGTCGCGACGAACACGGACCAGCCGTACACGGTCACGGTCGTAGGCTGACCCTTTGAGCCGGCCCCGGCGCGGGGCCGGCTCCTCGTGGCGAAGGTGGAGTGCATGGGCGAGCTGATCCTGATCCGGCACGGCGAGACCGAGTGGTCCCGGTCCGGACAGCACACGAGCCGTACCGACCTGCCGCTCACGGACCTCGGTGAACGCCAGGCCCGCGCGCTGGTCCCCGTCCTGGCCGGCCGGCACATCGGCCTCACCCTCGTCAGCCCGCTGATCCGCGCCCGGCGTACCGCCGAACTGGCGGGCCTGCGCACGCCCCGGGTCACGCCTGATCTGCACGAGTGGGACTACGGGGCGTACGAGGGCGTGACCACGGTCGAGATCCATCGCACCCGCCCCGGCTGGAACCTCTGGACCGACGGCGTCGCACCGGACCCCGAAGGGCACCCGGGGGAGACTCCGGCAGAGGTGGGCGCCCGCGCGGACCGGGTCCTGGCCGAGGTCCGGGCAGCGGCCTCACGCCTCCACGACGACGACATCGCACTGGTGGCGCACTCGCACTTCCTGCGGGTCCTGACGGCCCGCTACCTGCAGCTGACCCCGGCGAGCGGCGCCCTGTTCCAGCTCGCGACGGGCGCGGTCTCCCGCCTCGGCACGGAGCACGGTCTGCCGGTCATCGCCGCGCTGAACGTCGCACTGCCGGAGAGCCTGTACGGGGCGGCGCGCGCCTGAAGCAGGCCCTGTGCTCATGCAGCCACCCCAGGTGGTGCGCTGCCGCCTCCGGACGCGCTCCGCCAGGTCCCCGCCCCGCAAGCGGCCGAGGTAGACGTCGCCAGGCGTGCGGACGGTTCACGCAGATCCTTCACCGCCTCGATATCGGACCCACCGCCGGACGGGCCGCGACAGCCTGCCGGCTGAAACGACCCATCAGCCGTGAGCCCTCAGCCGTAGATCGGGAAGGATGCCTGGAACGCCAGGCGCTCGTCGGTCCCGTCGCCGATGCGGGCGAGAACCCCGTCGAGCGCGATGCACTCCTCCCATGCCGCCCGGCCAGTTGGATCTTGTCGGCGAGGCTCACCAAGAGGTCCTCCAAACCGACGTGCGACTTCGCCCACGACGCATGAGTTGCGGCACAGCGGGCCAGCTTCGGGCTGACGCCGTGGCCAAGCAGAAGAGTCTGCCCCACCTCCTCATGCGCCGACCCCGGCCCGGAGAGCTCAGAGACGTGCACCGTCTTTCCCACGTCGTGCGTCGCCGCCCCGAAGAGCACTGCCTCACGGTCGAAGACCACTGCGGGGTAACTCTGCTCTACCCAGTCGACCAGCTGGTGTGCGACATCATGGACAGCCCGCAGGTGAGCCGCCGGCCGCGGTGGACTTCCCAGTTCCGACAGAAGCTCTGCGACGCGATCCGGCAGAGGGAGCAGAGGCGAGTCGACAGTGCCGCCCATAGCCCTCGACAAGAGAATGCTGGTCATTACCGCGTCAGGGTACTGACCGCAGCCTCCCTCGGCGAGACCGGCGAGGGCGAGGACCATCGGCGACGCACTGCCGTACGAGCAGGACCGCCGCGTCGAACTGGGGCTGTTTCCCGATCGGGACGCGGCCCACGCCTCGGAAGACGAGGAAGACGAACGGGAGTGGGCGGCATTCGATATGGCTCCGACTCTCGCCCAGGCCATCGGCCTCAGCCCCTTGACCGCCGGCTCCGGCGTCCCGGTGCGCGGAACAGCGCTACGGTCCTCACCGCGTACGGAACTGCCAACGGGGTAACGCCAGATGTCTGCCGCTTCTGACGAACCATGTCGTAGCGGCGGACGAGGAAGCCCGTCGGCGGGCTGTCGATCTCGCAGAGCTACTCGTCACTTCGCGGCACCCTCGGGAGTACTGGGCCGTGTAGCCTGCGTGCCCGGCACCGGGGCCGCCCCATCCAGCCCCGGTCCAGTGATGGCCGGTCCCCCTCGGCCACCCTTTCCGCCACCTGCAACGGAGCCGGCTTGTCCATCGACATCACCGCCCTGACCGACCCTCAGCAGACCTCCTCCGCCCGCCGCCTCGCCTGGCTCGCCGCCGACCCTGACGGCCACCCTGTCGGGTCCGCCTTCCTGCGCCTGTTCACCAAGGACGGTCAGCGGCACCTTGCCGAACTGGACGTCCAGGTCCACCCGGCCGAACGGCGCCGACGGGCAGGCACCCTCCTGCTCGACGCGGCGGTCGCCGCCGCCCGCCATGACGGCCGACGAGTCGTCATATCCCAGGCCGAAGCCGGCACTCCCGGCGCGGGCTTCCTCGCCGGCAGCGGTTTCCGTGCGGTACTGGCCCTGACTTATGCCCGGCTGCCGCTGGCCGACGCGGATCTTCCCGCGCTCACCCTCAGCGCCGAAAACCCGCACCCCGGTTACCAGTTGACGGCATGGGAGGGGACGGTGCCCGACGAACTCGCCGACACCTACGTGGCATCGCGCCATGCCATGGACGACATGCCGATGGGCGCCGTCGACTACGGCACGGTCACCTGGGACCTCGACCGGTTGCGCGCGGCGGCCTCGGCGATTGCCCAACGCGGAGACATCTTGCACACCGTGGCGGCCATCGGTCAGGTGGACGGCTCCATCGCGGGCTTCACCGAACTCGTGGTCCCCGGCAGCGGCACGGGCGACGCTCAGCACTACGGCACGGCGGTGCTACCCGAGCACCGGGGCCACGGGCTCGCCCGCCGGATGAAGGCCGCCTCGATCCTCCAGGCCCGCGAACGCCACCCTCACCTCGGCGGCCTGCTGACCGACACCGCCGACAACAACCCGTACATGCGCCGTGTCAACGACCAACTCGGCTACCTGCCGACGCACACGGCCCACGAGTACCAGCTCGACCTGTAGTCGCACCGGAATTCCGGTCTGTGCCACGGCGGGGGCTTCGGACCGCCCCGCCGGATGTGGACCTCGGCACCCTAGTGCTCCGACCGCATGGGTTCACCGGATTGAGGCGGGCCAGTCGGCAGGCAGCGTGTAGCGCCAGCCCGGCCGCCAGGCGGGCGGTGCTTGGAGCAGTTCGTCCAGCGGTGTTCCGGCGAGCAGATGCTCCAGTGCCCATCGGTTGGCCGAGTGCGCGATCACGAGGATTCTGCTGCCGTCCCATCCGGTGGCGATGTCGTGGAGGAAGGCGCGGGTGGCCGTGGCGACCTGGCGGTAGCTCTGGCCTCCGGGAAACGGTTCGGCGATGTGCTGGGCTCGTTGGGCGGCGATGAGGGAGAGCGGGTGTCCGTTGAGCTCGCCGTAGTTGCACTCACGCAGTCGGATGTCCTGGCGAATCGGGGGCCGGCCGTCGGGGAACGCGATCCGGGCTGTCTGGACGGCTCGGTGAAGGTCGGAGGCGAACACTGCTGCGAAGCCGTCGCCAGGTCGGCGCTCCCCCAGCTCCTGGGCCTGGCGGCGGCCCAGGTCCGAGAGTCGGCCCGGGAGCCAGCCGGTGGCGATGCCGGCCTCGTTGTCGGTGGTGGTGGCGTGTGTCTCGTAGACGATCTCTACTGCCATCAGGGCTCCTGAATGTCCTTGACAGGCCAGGCTGCACGGGCGAGTGGGCGGCCTCCCCACCATGCCACCGCCGACCCGGTGAACCTAGGCGGCCAGAGCACTAGCTGCTCCGCCCCCGGCCCACCTGGACGACGGCGGCTGGATGAGCTGTGCTGCGACTGCAGTCGTACCTCTGCTGTCCGCCAGGCCGCGCAGAACCGGTTCTGCCCGGCGCCTCTACGCAGGGATGAGGACGGTCAGCCATTCCGCTTCTCGTGGCCGGTACCCGTAGCGATCCCTCAGCCCCGACACGATCGCCGGGACGTGGCCGGCTCCGTAGACGACGGCCACCCGGATCGGCTCGTCGCCGCGTTCCGCGTGGATCTCGCCGAGCGCGTCGAGCAACCGCCGGTCGCGCCGATCGGTCAGCGCGTGCTCCAGAGGATTGTCGGCCATCATCTCCGCCCGCAGCGTCGACGGCAGATCCTCGACCACCAGGTCTTCATCGAGGAAGGCGCGCGGACCGCGCAGCGCGAACACCAGGCCCATCACGGGAGCCATGACCATGAACAGCACGTACATCCCCCGCGGCAGCGCCTTCAGGTCCTCGATGGCCTCCGCCGCGGTCACATCCGGGTGGATGACCTGTACGGTCCCGGGAAGCAGCAGCTCCTCGCGCTGCTCCTGCAAGCCGTTGCGCCGCCGGCGTGGGGCGAACCGGTAAGCGAGCGTGAGGGCACTCACTCCGGCCGATCTCCCTCGGATTCCTTCCATGACTATGAGGTCGCATTCCCTGAGCCGGAGGCGGACCTGGGAGTAGAACGTCGGTGAAGCCACGTGCAGCATCGGGAAGATCATGAATTCGAGTGGCGTCCCCGCCCGCCTCATGGTGATCACAGCAGATCGGACGGCGTACCCGGTCACCTCGATGATCTGCATGATTCCCCCGCGACCTTGCCCGGTTTTTTCCACCCGTACCAGGACACGAGCCCGCCCAGGTCCGTGGTTCCCTCCCGGCGCAAGCTGCCGCCGGGCTGCACAGGCATGCCTGCGCCGACAGAGGGCGCGGGGTCGTTGAGTCCCGGTTGTACTCGCGTGTCCTTGGAGGTGCCACCCTCGGCGACCTGGTGCGCTGGACCAGGGCCCGCGAGTTCTGGCAGGCGCACGCGCAGGAGGGCGGACAGCCTCCGACCAGGAAGTGGAACTTCGCGCGGGTGCGCACCTAGACCCGGGCCGGGATGTGACGCCAGCATCGAGGGGTGGACAACTCCAACGAGCCGCACCTCTCGCACAAGACCCACCTTCCCTATCCCTACGACCAGGACCTTTCCCACGTCCTGCGATACCTCAGCCGGATCACGGCCACCGGCCGGAAGAAGCTTGCGAACAGTCTGAGCACCGCCGGCTACCTGGCTGCGGGCATGAGGCTGATCCAGCAGCACTTGGGGCCCGACGCGGTACGGGGCGCTGCCACCGCCGGGAACAGGCACTCCCTCGAACGCCCTCTGCTGGGATTCCTCTCCCAGCGGGCGGTCGCGGCGGCGGTTGCCGAAAACCCGTCCCCGTTCCCTCGTCGGGGCGGTGTGCCGAGGCTGCGGACCACATGGCGGTCGCAGGCGGACTTCGTCGCCGACCTCATCAACTTCGCTGTGTGGCCGACGAACTACCACCCCGGCTACCTGGAGCAGCGGGTGGTCACCACCAGGAGACTCGTGACAGGCGAGGACTTCGTGCGGGCCGTCCACGACACGGCCTACCAGCACACCTCGGAGAGCGCCCGCGTGCCGTCCGTTCGGCTCAGCCTCGCCCTGATGGTGCTCTCCGACGGCGACGACGCGGTCCAGCGGGCCCTCGCCGAGACGTACCGGGGATACCTCTCCTCCTGGAAACAGGTGTACGCCGAGGTCCTGAAGGCACGGGGCCTGCGGCTACGGGCGGGGCTCGGCCTCGACGACCTCGCGAATGCCCTGTCCGCCGCCACGGACGGCGTGATCCTGCGCTCCATCGGCGACCCGCGCGCCGAGGTCGTCGACCAGGAACGGGAGCGCTCCCTCATGGGCACGGTCGCTCTCGCAGTGATCCACGGGTTCCTCGAGCCGGCCGAGGCCTCGGACGGCCTCACCCTGGAGCAGGCCGTCAACGCGAGGCTGGGCCGTTCCCTGCCCTCCGGGGCGACGAAGAGTGACTCACAGTCAGAGAGGAACCCGTGACCTCCATCGACCGCACCCCGGCGGAACCCGGAACCGGTGCCCGTGCTCCCGGACGGCTCGCGGCCGTCACCGGCCTGTTGTCCGTCATCGCCGCAGTCATCCTGGCGCTCACCGGCCACGCCGAAGCCGCTGCGGCCGCCGGAGTCGCCGGTGGTGCTGTCGCCGGAGGCATCCACGTGACGGTGAACATCCACCGGCGGCCTCCCGGTCAGGAGTGACGGGCAGGGCCCGTCAGAGGGTGCCGTTCCTGAGGGCGCCGACGAACGAGGCCCAGCGCGCGGTGGCGAAGACGAGGGCCGGGCCGTCGGGGGTCTTGCTGTCGCGGACGGGGACATGGCCGGGGAAGCCGTCGGCCACTTCGACGCACTCGCCGCCGTCGCCATTGCTGTAGGACGACTTGCGCCAGGCAGCTGTGCTCAGGTCTGGTGTGGTGCTCATGGCGTCACGAACTCCTTCGCCGCCGAGACGATCCGGTCCAGGGACGCCTCCGGCGACAGCGCGGCAGCCCTGGCCAGATCGTATGCGGAGTGGAACTGCTCCACCAGCAGTGGCTCTTCGACGAGTTGGCCGTTGTAGGAGCTCTCCGTGTATACGACAGCGGGAGCGTCGGTGAACTGCATCAGTGTCATCGACGCGTGCAGGAAGGGATGTGCCCCGGCGGAGAACGGGAGCACCTGCGTGACGACACGAGGGCGGGAGGCAGTCTGCTCGGCGAGGTGGGTGAGTTGCTCAGCCATCACCGCGTTCCCACCCACTGGCACAAGCAGAGCAGCTTCGTGAATCACCACCCAGAGTACCGGCGCAGTGGGCGAGTCGAGGAGACAAGCACGCTCCATCCGCGTTCGGACATGTCCCTCGATGACTTCCGTTTCGGCGAACGGGTGAGCGGACCGGGTGAGCGCCCGTGCGTAGGCCTCGGTCTGCAGAAGGCCCAGGACAACCATCGACGTGTAACTTCCGATGGACGAGGCCTGCAACTGGAGTTCCGCCGCGTCCGCGAAGTACCCCGCCACCTTCGACGTCCGCGCCAGCAGGCACAGCCGCTGCAGGTGCTCGCCGCTCCCCAGCAACTCGTCCAGTGCGCGCGACAGTTCCAACTGGGGCCGTCGTTCCGCTGCTTCGAACAGGCCGATGTACGTACCGGAACAGAACACCCGCTCGCCCAACTGGTTCTGCGACAGCCCCGCCGCCTCCCGCAGACGGCGCAACTCCGCGCCGTAGAAGGTGCGTGGGTTTGCGTACGGGTCGAGCTCCTTGGGTTGCGGCATGTCACGGAACGTAGTGGCTACCCCGCCCCCGTATGCGTGGATCCGCTGCCGGTCGCCCGGACGGGTAGTCAGAAGCCATGCTGCGCCCGGCGTTTACACGGTTTCGGTGGAGCGCTAGCCTCCCGCAGTATGTACGAGTGGGAGCGCTCCCAATGTCGCATCGCCCCCCACCCACGGGCCCCCCGCAGCGAAGGGACGTACCTCGTGATTCACCTGATCAGACACCGATTACTCGAAGGCACCAGGCGAAGAGCAGTGTTCCTCACCCTGCTCGCACTCCTCACGACCATCCCCGCCCTCGGGCTCGTCGTGGGCGCCGGGGAGAAGGCCGAGGCGCACGGCACGCCCATGAAGCCCGCCAGCCGCACCTTCCTGTGCTGGCAGGACGCGCTGTCCGACACCGGCGAGATCAAGCCCGTCAACCCTGCGTGCAAAGCCGCCGCGCAGCAGAGCGGGACCACGCCCTTCTACAACTGGTTCTCCGTGCTGCGCTCCGACGGCGCGGGCCGTACCCGGGGCTTCGTGCCCGACGGGCAGCTGTGCAGTGGTGGCAACACCAACTTCACCGGCTTCAACCAGGCGCGCGACGACTGGCCGCTGACCCACCTCACCGAGGGCTCGACCATCGACTTCTCGTACAACGCCTGGGCCGCGCACCCGGGTTGGTTCTACGTCTACATCACCAAGGACGGCTTCGACCCGAAGCAGACGCTCACCTGGGACGACTTGGAGGAGGCGCCCTTCCTCTCCGTCGACCACCCGCCGCTGAACGGCACTCCGGGGACCGTCGAGGCCGACTACAAGTGGAGCGGTGCCCTGCCCGACGGCAAGGACGGCCGCCACATCATCTACATGGTGTGGCAGCGCTCCGACAGCCAGGAGACCTTCTACTCCTGCTCCGACGTGGTCTTCGACGGCGGGAACGGCGAGGTGACCGGAGTCAAGGAAGGCTCCACCACGCCGACCGAACCCCCGCCCGGAGCCTGCAGCGCCACCCGTAGCACCACCGGCAGTTGGAGCGGCGGCTACCAGTCCCAGGTGACCGTCACCAACTCCGGCACGGTGCCCATGCTCGGCTGGATGGTGGACTGGACGCAGCCCGCCGGGCAGAGCGTGGCCAGTCTCTGGAGCGGTGCGATGGCGACGCAGGGGCAGGAGGTGATGGTCCACAACGCGGAGTGGAACGGTTCGCTGGACCCCGGTGAATCGACGACCTTCGGGTACGTCAGCGCGGGCGGAGCCCCGGATCCGGCCCTGGAGCTCGGCTGCGTCGTGGGATGAACGAAGCGGCCGGTACCTCGGGGCGAGGTACCGGCCGTTGCCCGCAGGCGGACTATGCCGCCGCCTTCCTGAGAGAGGTGAGGTGGGCGAAGACGACGACATTGGCCGAGTAGCCGCCCGTCTTCTTGTCGAAGCGCCCGCCGCACGTCAGCAGCCTGAGCTCGGGGCGCTTCGTCGTCCCGTACACCTTGTCGTCGGGGAACTCGTTCTTCGTGTACGTCTTCACGTCGTCGACGGTGAACACCGCGGTCCGCCGGTCCGCGCGGACGACTTTGACGGGGTCGCCGCGGCGCAGTGCGTTCAGGTTGAGAAAGATCGCGGGGCCCGTCTTCGTGTCCCGGTGGCCGACGATCAGAGCCGTTCCCGCCTCTCCGGGTGACGGGCCGTCCTGGTACCACCCGGCGACCTTGGGTCTGCTCAGCGGTGGGGCGCCCAGCCGGCCCTTCCTGTCGAGGCCCAGACCCACCAGCGGGGCCTCGATGAAGATGGCGGGGATGGCGAGCTTCACCGCCCGGGAGGGCGACAGCGGCGGGTGTGACGCCGGCACGGTCACCGCCGGTTTCTGCGGTGCTCTTCGGAACGCCGGCCCGCCGCCCGCGGCATCGGTGCCGCGGGCGGCGGTGACCGACTGCGGGTCGTCGGACGAGTCTCCGCTCGCCCAGACGACGCCGGTCACCAGCGAGGCGGTCACACAGAGCGTCATGGTGAGACGCGCGGCGCGAGTCGGCCCTCGTCGTCGCCGGTAGGGGGCGTTATGCCTCGCCACGGGTTCGGCGGCGTGCCTGCCGGCGGACGAGGACCAGACCGGCGAGCCCGGCCGCACCGGCCGCCAGTGCCGTGGTCGTCCCGAGGTTCGAGTCGTTCTCCGAGCCGACGGTCTCCATGGTCGGGACGCCGCCGCCGCCCGCGGGCACCGCGCCGGACGGCTTGCTGTACTCCTTGCTGCTGCTCGATTCGCCGCTGGCCGACGCGCTGCCGCCCGACTCGCTGCTGCTCGATTCGCCTCTGCCCGACTCGCCTCTGCCCGACTCGCCGTTGCCCGACTCGCCGTTGCCCGACCAGGAGGAGCCCTCTTCCTCCTCCTTGTTCTTGTGCTTCCACTCGTTCTTGCTGCCGTAGTGGCCCTCCTTCTTGGAGCAGTCGACCTTGAAGGTCTTGCTCTTCGGGCCCGGGGCGTTCCAGGTGAGCACGTAGATGCCCTCCGGCAGCTGGAACCCGGGTGCCTCGCCGATGCCCTGTGCCAGCGCGACGGTTCCGGTCAGCGTGAGCCCCGGGGGGATCACGGAGGGCTGAGTGGTGATCGTCCAGACGACGGCGGGAAGTTCACCGAAGTTGGACGCGACGACCTTGAACGCGCAGACCTCGAGGCCGTCAGGGGATGTGGTGGGGGAAGGACTGTGTGACGGCCGCTCGACCGGCTGGACGTCCAGCTCGCCGCCGATGGCGTGCGCCGCAGGTGCGCCGGCGAGGGTGAGACCTGCGGCGGCGACGGCGGCGGCGACCGCGGTGCCTGTACGGGCACCGCGCGAGCGGAGGGAAGCGGAGGTGGGCATGCGGGCTCCTTCAAGCCGAGATGATTATCGTACTGATCACCTGATCGCCCAAGAGATGTCATGAATCATCGGGAATGCCACGCGAAACACCGTAAAGAATTGAAAAGCACCCTGACTGGCCGACAGGGCGAGAGCCCCGGTCATCGCACACAAGCGGACGGGCCACCCGCACACGCGGGTGGCCCGTCCTCGTACCGCACCCGGCCGGGGCCGGGATCCGCTCAGCCCAGCAGCTCGATCTCCGCCAGCGTCGCCGCCGCCGTGCTCACCAGCCGGTACTTCGCGTACGAGCCCGGCGCGGCCACCGAGAACACCCGGGTCTGCTTGTCCCAGACGAACGTCTGGCCGGACCGCTTGTCGAGGTCCTTCCAGGTGGTGCCGTCCGAGGAGCCCTGGAGCACCCAGCCCGTCGGCGCCTTCGCCGCCGCGGAGGACGTCAGCGTGTACTGCAGCGCCTTCGTGGCCGAGGTGACCGGCAGGTCGGCCGACTCGACCGCGGCCGAGGTGGCCGAGGAGTTGTCGTACAGGGCGCCGTCGCCCTTGAGCACGTCGCCCTTCGGGGCGGGAACCTTGTCGTCCTGGGTGATGGAGACCGGTGCCGCGTTCTTGCCCGTGCCCCACGCCGAGGGCTTGGAGCCCATGTCGAACTCCAGCACGCCGCCCTTGGCCAGCAGGTCGTGCGGCAGCGAAGTGGACGTCCACTTCTTGCCGTTGACCTTCAGGCCCTGGACGTAGATGTTCTTCGCGCTGTTCTTCGGAGCCTTGACCACCAGGTCGCGGCCGTTCTCCAGGTGCACGGTCGTCTTCGTGAAGAGCGGCGAGCCGATCGCGTACTCGCCACTCCCCATGACCAGCGGGTAGAACCCGAGCGAGGAGAAGAGGAACCAGGCCGACTGCTCGCCGTTGTCCTCGTCGCCGTGGTAGCCCTGACCGATCTCGCTGCCCGTGTACAGGCGGCCGAGGACCTCGCGGACCTTCTCCTGGGTCTTCCAGGGCTGCGAGGCCGCGTCGTACATGTACGTGGCATGGTGCGCGACCTGGTTGCTGTGACCGTACTGGCCCATCCGCACGTCACGAGCCTCGGTCATCTCGTGGATGACGCCGCCGTACGAACCGACGAACTCGGGTCCGGCGGTCTCGGGGGTCGAGAAGTAGGAGTCGAGCTTCTTGGCGAGACCGTCACGGCCGCCGTACAGGTTGGCCAGGCCGCGGCTGTCCTGCGGGGCGGTGAAGGCGTAGCCCCAGCCGTTGGTCTCCGTGTAGTCGTAGCCCCAGACCCGCGGGTCGAACTGGTCCGAGGGCAGGCGCCAGTCGCCGTTGGCCTTCCTGCCCTGGAAGAAGCCGGCCTTGTCGTCGAAGAGCTTGACGTAGTTCTGCGCGCGGTTGAGGAAGTACTCCGACTCCTCCTTGTAGCGCTCGTTCTTCGTCTTCTTGTAGAGGGCCTGGCCCATCTGCGCGATGCCGTAGTCGTTGAGGTAGCCCTCCAGCGACCAGGAGAGGCCCTCGTGCGTCGTCGTGTCGGCGTAACCGGTGAAGACCGAGGTCTCCATACCCTTGCGGCCGACACCGGAGGACGGCGGGGTCACCGTGGCGTTCTTGACGGCAGCGTCGTAGGCGGCTTCCGCGTCGAAGTCCACGCCCTTGATGTATGCGTCGGCGAAGGCCACGTCCGAGCTCGTGCCGGTCATGAGGTCGGAGTACCCGGGGGAGGACCAGCGGGAGATCCAGCCGCCGTCCTTGTACTGCTGGACGAAGCCGTCGACCATCTTGCCGGCCTGCTTCGGGGTGAGGAAGGAGTACGCCGGCCAGGTCGTCCGGTAGGTGTCCCAGAAGCCGTTGTTGACGTACACCTCGCCCTTGACGATCTTCGCGCCGGTGTGCGTCGGGGTGTCCGTGCCGGTCTGCGGCGAGAACGGGCTCGCGTAGGTGCTCTTCCCGTCGACCTGCTCGAAGCCGGAGTTCGGGTAGAGGTACAGCCGGTACAGGCTCGAGTAGAGCGTGGTCAGCTGGTCGGCGTTGGCGCCCTCGACCTCGACCTTGCCGAGGATCTTGTCCCAGGCCTTCTGCGCGTCCTTCTCGACGCGGTCGAAGGAGGTGGACGCGGGAAGCTCCATGGCGAGGTTCTTCTTCGCCTGGTCGACGCTGATCAGCGAGGTGGCCAGGCGCAGGTTGACCGTGCGGTCCTTGCCCGCGTCGAAGCGGAAGAACCCGGTCACATCGTCACCGCCGCCGCCCTTCAGCTTGCCGCTGTCGGTGACCGGCGCGTCGAAGTCGCCGTACACGAAGAGCCGGGTGGCACCGGTGGAGCCGCCGCTCCTCACATCCGAGAAACCGGTGAAGATACCGGTCTTCGCGTCGAGGGTGAGGCCGCCGTCGTTGGAGACGTTGTCGAAGACCATGCTGGCGTCGTCGGACGGGTAGGTGAAGCGCATCCGCGCCGCATGGTCCGTGGGCGTCATCTCGGCCTTGAGACCGTTCTCGAACGTCACCCCGTAGTAATGGGGCTTCGCCGTCTCGTTCTCGTGGCGGAAGGGCAGTCCGCGCGCCGTGCGGGAGGCGTCCGGGGTGCCGGACGCCGCCGACGGCATCATCTGGAAGGTCTGGCGGTCGCCCATCCAGGGGCTCGGCTCATGGCTGGCGCTGAAGGCCTGCAGCGTCGGCAGGTTGTCCGCGTTGTTGCCGCGCGCGTAGTCGTACAGCCAGCTCGTGGTGCCGGCGTTGGTGACCGGCGTCCAGAAGTTGAAGCCATGCGGGACCGCGGTCGCGGGGAAGTTGTTGCCGCGCGAGAAGCCGCCGCTCGAGTTGGTGCCGCGCACCGTCGACGCGTAGTCCGAGAGGTGCGCCTTGCGCTTCTCCGGGGCCTTCGGGGCGATCTTGATGTCGTCGAGCCAGCCCTGGAACTTCGAGGCGCCCTTCGGGGAGTCGTACGCGACCAGGATCCGGTCGACGGTCTTGCCGGCCGCGACCGTGCCGATGCGTGAGGCGACCTTGTTCCACTGGTTCACGTACAGCCGCTTGGCGTCGGCCTGGCCCTGCGGGGTCAGCAGCCCGCCGTGGCTGTCGGTGGCCTTCAGCTCGCTCAGATAGCTGCCGTCGGTGAAGGCGAGGTCCACCGCGACATGGGTGGCCGGGTAGTTGAGATCCGTCTGGCCCATCTGGGGGTAGACCAGGTACGAGAGCTCGGTGTCCTTGGTGACGGCCGTGTCGACGTCGAAGACCTTGTTGTACGAGTAGGCGCGGCCGTCCGGCTTGTGCGTGCCGGCGTAGCGCAGGGCCTTCTTACCGGTGAATCCCGCACCCGACTTGGCGGTGGGGGAGCCGGAGGGGCCGCGGTCGGTCTGGCTGCGCATGTCGCCGGGCACCGGGGCAGAGGTGTCGCCGTTCGAGAACTGAACGTCGGCGAGCTGGATCGCGTCCGAGGCGCCGTTGTTCTTCGTGATCTCCAGCCGGAAGTGCTGGTAGGCCGTATCCGTCGTGAAATCGTACGACTTGGTCTGGAAACGCTCGGAGAAGGTCTGGCCGGTCCGGGTGTCCAGGTCCGTCCATGTCTTGCCGTCGGCGGAACCCTTCAGCGTCCAGTCCTTGGGGTCACGCTCGTCGTGGTCATTGGCCGAAGTGAGCGCATATGTCACTACCTTGACGGGTTCGACGAGGTCGAACTCGACCCAGCCCGAAGGTGCGAAGGCCAGCCACTTGGTGCCGGACTCGACGTCGGCCAGGTTCTCCTTCCCCTCGCCGCCCCCGGCGTTCTCGCTGCTGGCCCGCACGTCCGTGACCTGATCGGTGACATTGCCCGGTATTCCGGCGGAGAATCCGCCATCGATACCTGATGCCCTTTTCTTTCCGTCAGATCCTTCTTCGACGGTATTACGCCAGTCCGGCTGCTTTTCGTCGTCCTCGAAGGAGGAGCTGAACGAACGGTCCCCGGAAGGCTTTTGGGACGGTCCGGCCGGTTGTGCGAAGGCCGCGGTGGGGGCCGCCGCGACGAGGACGAGAGAAGCCGCGATGACCGCGGCCGAGTGGCTGTGTCTCTTGCGAGGGCCTTGCTGAAGACCGCGTAGGGGCTGCATACGGAGCCGTTCCTCCCGGGGGGCGTGCTTGGACAACGTTGTCATGACGGGACTCGGGTACCAGTAGGGAGCCAAGTGGTCGGATGTGTCAAGGGTGTTGCGAGGGGTTGGCCTGCCGAATCGACCGTAATCCGGAAATGTTGGTTCCGGTACGAGGGCTCGGGGTGCCGAAGTATCCGCGAGGTCTCAACTCGGGAAAGACTGCCGCTCAAACCTGCTTTCGATCTTGCTCACTTGGCGGGAAGTGGACTATACCTGTCGGCGTCTGCACAGCCGTTTCACACGGTCCGCGGGCACGGGGGAGGGATACGGCTGTGGGGTGCGAGAGCGTTCCGCTGTACGGTCTTCCGAAAACGCCCCCACTGCATCAGGAAATCCGGCAATCTGCACGACCCAAGCGCAACTGAACGCGGTGGCGGGGCCCTTCGCCTGAGGCGATATCGACGGGTGACCGGTACACCGCCTGAGTCCTGGAGAAGGCGAGGACTTGAGCATGGGATCCACCTCCGCCCACAAGAATGAGGGCCTTGGCCGTCGCGATGTGATCAAGCGTTCTGCCGCACTCGGCCTGATCGCTGTTCCCACGATGAGCTTCCTGTCGGCCTGTGCGAGTGGCGACAGCGGCGGCGACGACAAGGTCGAAAAGGGCACGAAGAGCGCGAAGAATCCGCTCGGTGTCAATGAGACCGCCGCCCTCGAAGTCGTCATCTTCAACGGTGGCTTCGGCGAGCAGTACGCCATCGACGCGGAGAAGAAGTACAACGCGGCCTTCCCCAAGGCCCCGAAGGTCAAGCACTCCGCGACCCAGAAGATCCAGTCGCAGCTCCAGCCGCGCTTCAACGGCGGCACCCCCCCGGACCTGATCGACAACTCCGGTGCCGAGCAGATGGACATGGGTGTCCTGGTCGGCAAGAAGCAGCTGCTCGACCTGACGCCCCTGATGGACGCGCCGTCGTACGACGACCCGGCCAAGAAGGTCCGCGACACGCTGCGCCCCGGTGTTCTGGAGATGGGCCAGTTCGACGGCGACCCCGTCTGGATCATGTACTACGCGTACACGGTCTACGGCGTCTGGTACTCCCAGACCAACCTCGAGAAGCTCGACGCGACGTACCCGGAGAACTGGGACGACATGCTCGCGCTGTGCGCGAAGGCGAAGAAGAAGGGCATCGCCGGCTGGACGTACCCCGGCAAGTACCCGTACTACCTGCCGTTCTCCCTCTACCCCTTCATCGGCAAGATCGGCGGCCGCGAGGTCCTCGACAAGATCGACAATTTGGAGCCGAACGCCTGGAAGGACCCGGCCGTCAAGGCCGCCTTCGAGGCGTACTACGAGCTCTTCCAGAAGGGCTACATCCTCAAGGGCACGCCCGGTCTGACCCACATCCAGTCGCAGACCGAGTGGACCAAGGGCAAGGCGCTCTTCATCCCGAACGGTTCGTGGGTGGAGAACGAGGCCGCACCGACCACGCCCAAGGACTTCAAGATGATGGTCGGGGCGCCGTCCAGCCTCGACGCGTCCGACAAGCTGCCCTACGGCACCATCTGGGCCTCCGGCGGCGAGCCGTTCATCGTCCCGTCCAAGGCGAAGAACCCCGAGGGCGCCATGGAGCAGCTGCGCATCATGCTCTCCGAGGAGTCCTCCAGGAACTTCACCACGCAGGTCAAGTCCCTCAGCGCCTTCAACGGCGGCACCGACGGTCTGACCCTGTCCACTGCCATGCAGTCCGGCGTCGACGTGCTGAAGAAGGCCGGCGACAACGTGGTGAACCCGCGGCTGCAGGACTGGTACGTGAAGCTGCAGAAGGAGCAGATCGGTATCGCCGGCATCGGCGAGATGATGGCGGGCCGCGCCACCCCGGCGGAGACCATCAAGAAGATCCAGGCCTTCGCGGACGCGGCGGCCAAGGACCAGGCCATCAAGCACTACCAGCACCAGTGAGCAACCGTCACCAGCGGCGGCACCCGCTCAGAGATCGGGGTCGGTAAACGATGCAGCACGGCAAGTACCGGTTCATCGTGGGGTTCCTGACAGCCCCACTGGCGTTGTACGCCATCTTCGTCATCTGGCCCTTCGCCCAGTCCATCTACTACTCGTTCACGGACTGGACCGGACTGAGCCCGGACTTCCGGATGGTCGGCCTCGACAACTACAGTCGGATGCTCGACGACGACATCTTCTGGAAGTCGCTGCAGCACAGTGTGCTGCTCGTGCTGCTGCTGCCGCTGGTGACGCTGGGCCTCGCGCTCTTTTTCGCCTTCATGCTCAATGTCGGTGGTCGTCGGCGCAAAGGCGCCGCGATCGCCGGCGTGCGAGGTTCCTCGTTCTACAAGATCGCCTATTTCTTCCCCCAGGTCCTGTCGATCGTGATCGTGGCCCTGCTCTTCCAGTTCGCGTTCAACCCGACATCCGGAATGCTGAATTCGACGCTGAAGGCGGTCGGCCTGAACAGCCTTCAGCCGGATTGGCTCGGCGACCCGGATCTCGCGCTGTACTGCGTGATGGTGGTGCTGATCTGGTCGACGGTCGGATTCTTCGTCGTCCTCTTCTCCGCCGGAATGGCATCCATCCCGAAGGACTTCTACGAGGCCGCGCTGCTCGACGGCGCCAGCCGCATCACGACGTTCTTCAGGATCACGCTGCCGCTGCTCTGGGACACGGTGCAGTCCGGCTGGGTCTACATGGGCATCCTGGCGCTCGGCGTGGAGGCGTTCACCGCGGTACAGGTCATGACGGTGGGCCCGGGCGGTCCCGACTACTCCACCACCGTTCTGCCGCTGTACGTCTACCAGACGGCCTTCCGTGACGCCCAGGCCGGATACGCGACCACGATCGGCGTCGGGCTGCTCATCGTCACCATGATCTTCGCGGGCATCGTGATGCGGCTGGGCCGGCGCGAGCGGCTGGAATTCTGATGCCGCGCGCCACGGGGTACGACGCCCGGGTCACCGGCACCACACAGATCAGTTCGGTCCCGGTGGCCGGCTCGACAGTTGTACGAGGTGAGCACACGTGAAGGTCACTGAGACTCCTCCCGCCGTTCCGGCTCAGCGCTCGCCGGTGGCGAAGACGGATGTGCCGGACGGGCCGGTGAAGAGCAGCGAGGGCAGGGTCCTCAACGTCTTCTCGCACGGCGTGCTGATCATCTGGGCCGTGCTCGTCGTCATGCCGCTGCTCTGGGCGGTGATGGCGTCCTTCAAGACGGACGACTCGATTCTGTCGACGCCGTGGGCACTGCCCGACAAGCTCCACTTCGAGAACTGGTCGCGGGCCTGGACCCAGGCTCATATGAGCGACTACTTCTTGAACACCATCCTGGTGGTGGGCGGTTCGCTGATCGGTACCCTGCTGCTCGGTTCGATGGCGGCGTACGTGCTGGCGCGGTTCGACTTCCCCGGGAACCGCTTCATCTACTTCCTCTTCATCGGCGGGATGAGCTTCCCGATCATCCTGGCGCTGGTCCCGCTGTTCTTCGTCATGAACAACATGGGCCTGCTGAACTCGGTGCACGGGCTGATCCTCGTCTACATCGCGTACTCGCTGCCGTTCACGGTCTTCTTCCTCACCTCGTTCTTCCGGACGCTGCCGACGTCGATCGCGGAAGCGGCCATGCTCGACGGGGCCTCGCACACCCGGACGTTCTTCCAGGTGATGCTGCCGATGGCGAAGCCCGGCCTGATCAGCGTCGGTATCTTCAACTTCCTCGGCCAGTGGAACCAGTACATGCTGCCGACCGTGCTCAACACGGACCCGGACGGCAAGGTGCTCTCGCAGGGCCTGGTCGAACTGGCCACCAGCCAGGGGTACAAGGGGGACTGGTCGGGGCTCTTCGCCGGCCTCGTGATGGCGATGCTGCCCGTGCTCGCCGCCTACATCGTCTTCCAGCGTCAGGTCGTCGCGGGTCTGACCGCGGGAGCGCTGAAGTAGGAGCCGTACACAACAACTGTCACCACGAGCGAACAGGCTTCGCACGGACGAACCGCCCACTGGCCCTCCGCCGGCGGGCGGTTCGTCCGTTTCTGTCCGTGTTTGTAGCGATCGATATGTGGAGGCACCATGCTCATCGGAGGCTCCCACTGCTCAAGGTCTTGACGGGGGGCACCCCAAAACGCTCAGCTTAGGGTTCACATGTTAGAGAAACCGGCAGGAGTGAAAGAGTCGATGGAGACTCCGGGGTCGCAGACATCTCTGCATCGGGCCAACCTTGAGCGGGTCGTGCGTGCCGTCCGGATGGCCGGTTCGCTCACCCAGGCGGAGATCGCCAGGAGTACCGGCCTCTCCGCGGCCACGGTCTCCAATATCGTTCGCGAGCTGAAAGAGGGCGGCACGGTCGAGGTGACCCCCACCTCGGCGGGCGGACGCCGTGCCCGAAGCGTCTCCCTCAGTGGGGACGCGGGCATTGTCATCGGGGTAGATTTCGGACATACGCACCTTCGTGTGGCCATCGGTAACCTCGCCCACCAGGTGCTGGCCGAGGAATCCGAGCCGCTGGACGTGGACGCCTCGTCGGCGGAGGGCTTCGGCCGGGCGGAACAGCTGGTCAACCGCCTGATCGAGACCACCGGGATAAGCCCCGGGAAGGTGATCGGCGTGGGCCTGGGTGTACCGGGACCGATCGATGTCGAGTCCGGCACGCTGGGCTCCACCTCGATCCTGCCGGGCTGGACAGGTATCAATCCCAGTCAGGAGCTCTCCGGCCGCCTCGGCGTGCCCGTGTACGTCGACAACGATGCCAACCTCGGGGCGCTGGGAGAACTCGTCTGGGGCAGCGGCAGGGGGGTCAAGGACCTTGCCTACATCAAGGTCGCGAGCGGTGTCGGCGCCGGTCTGGTGATCGACGGGAACATCTACCGCGGGCCCGGCGGCACGGCCGGCGAGATCGGGCACATCACGCTCGACGAATCGGGCCCCGTATGCCGTTGCGGCAACCGCGGCTGCCTGGAGACCTTCACCGCCGCCCGGTACGTCCTGCCCCTGCTGCAGCCCAGCCACGGGCCCGAGCTCACCATGGAGCGGGTGGTCCAGCTGGCCCGTGAGGGCGATCCGGGGTGCCGCAGGGTGATCGGGGACGTCGGGCGGCACATCGGCAGCGGTGTGGCCAACCTCTGTAACCTGCTCAACCCCAGCCGGGTGGTGCTCGGTGGATCTCTCGCCGAGGCGGGGGAGTTGGTGCTCGGACCCATCCGTGACTCGGTCTCCCGGTACGCGATCCCCAGTGCGGCACGACAGCTCTCGGTGCTGCCCGGAGCGCTCGGCGGCCGGGCCGAAGTGCTGGGAGCGCTGGCCCTCGTACTCAGCGAGATGGGCGATTCAACCCTTTTGGAGAGCACACTCCCTGCCGCGACTCCTGCCTTCACTTAGATAACGAATGGCACCGTTGTCATCTCGTTAAGGATTTACTCCTTGACGCTGGCGTCGCGGCCGAGTTGACTCCAAGCCACCTCGGCCGCAACGTCGCGGCCTCGTCAGGGAGGTTCGAAATGAACACGCGTATGCGTCGTGCCGCCGTTGCCGTTGCCGCCACCACGATGGCCGTCTCGCTTGCTGCTTGCGGGAGTGCCAAGGAGTCGGGCGACAAGACCACGGACACCGGCTCCGGCAAGAAGGGCGACGATCTCAAGATCGGTCTGCTCCTTCCCGAGAGCGAGACGGCTCGTTACGAGAAGTTCGACAAGCCGATCATCGAGAAGAAGGTCAGCGAGCTGACCGGTGGCAAGGGCGAGGTTGTCTACGCCAACGCCAAGCAGGACGCCACGCTGCAGGCGCAGCAGGTCGACACCATGATCACGAACAAGGTCGACGCGCTCATCGTCGACGCCGTCGACGCCAAGGCCATCGAGAACAGCGTCAAGAAGGCCAAGGACGCGGGCATCCCGATCGTCGCCTTCGACCGCCTCGCCGAGGGCCCGATCGACGCCTACACCTCCTTCGACAACGAAGAGGTCGGCCACGTGCAGGGCAAGGCCCTGCTGGAGGCCCTGGGCGGCACCGCGAAGCCGACCATCGTGATGATGAACGGTGCCATCACCGACCCGAACGCAGCGCTCTTCAAGAAGGGTGCGAAGGCCGAGCTCGACGGCAAGGTCACGTACGGCAAGGAGTACGACACCAAGGAGTGGAAGCCGACCAACGCCAACGCCAACATGGAGGCGGCGATCACGGCTCTCGGCAAGGACAAGATCGCCGGCGTCTACTCCGCGAACGACGGCATGGCGGGCGGCATCATCACCGCCCTCAAGGCCGCCGGTCTCTCCAAGCTCCCGCCGGTCACCGGTCAGGACGCCGAACTCGCCGGTGTGCAGCGCATCGTCACCGGTGAGCAGTTCATGAGCGTCTACAAGCCGTACCCGCAGGAGGGCGTCGTCGCCGCGGAGATGGCCGTCGCGCTGGCCAAGGGCGAGAAGCTCGACTCGATCGCCACGTCGAAGATCGACAGCGCCAGCACGAAGGGCATTCCCACCGTCCTCGTCCCGGTCGTCTCGCTCACCAAGGCGAACATCAAGGACACCGTCCTCAAGGACGGCATCTACACGATCGACGAGATCTGCACGGCCAAGTACAAGGCCGCCTGCGACGCCGCCGGTCTGAAGTAGGCCCCACCGCGAGACCGCCCGCAGGGCGGTTCCGCGCGGTCTGCCCCGAAGCCTGTCCGGCGCCCTGCCCACCAACTGTCCCGCTACCGGGCGGGGCGCCGGACGGAACGCTTCTTCTGTTCTTGCTTCTGCTCGACCACCGCGCCTTCCCCCAGGCGCGGCATCCCCGCCGGTCAGGCGGCGAAGGAGATGGTTCACGTGTCCGCTACGCCCGTGTTGGCGTTGCGAGGGGTCTCCAAGCGATTCGGTGCCGTCCAGGCGCTCACCGATGTAGAGCTTGAGGTCCACTCCGGCGAGGTGGTCGCCCTGGTGGGCGACAACGGCGCCGGTAAATCAACGCTGGTCAAGACGATCGCCGGAGTCCACCCCATCGATGACGGAGTCATCGAGTGGGAAGGCCGGCCGGTCAAGATCGACAAGCCGAACGACGCACAGACGCTGGGCATCGCGACCGTCTACCAGGACCTCGCGCTCTGCGACAACATCGATGTCGTCGGCAACCTCTACCTCGGCCGGGAGATCCGTAAGTTCGGAGTTCTCAACGAGGTCGAGATGGAGCGCCGCTCCCGCGAGCTCCTCAGCACGCTGTCGATCCGTATCCCCAGCGTCCGCATCCCGATCGCCTCGCTCTCCGGCGGTCAGCGCCAGACCGTCGCCATCGCCCGTTCGATGCTCGGCGAGCCCAAGCTCGTCATCCTCGACGAGCCCACCGCCGCCCTCGGCGTCGAGCAGACCGCGCAGGTCCTCGACCTCGTCGAGCGGCTGCGCGAGCGTGGCCACGCGGTCATCCTCATCAGCCACAACATGGCCGATGTGAAGGCCGTCGCCGACAAGGTCGCCGTGCTCCGGCTCGGCCGGAACAACGGGGTCTTCGATGTGAAGACCACCTCGCAGGAAGAGATCATCTCCGCCATCACGGGCGCCACGGAAAACGCCGTGACCCGTCGTGCGGCGCGCAACGCGGAGGTCCAGAAGTGAAGACCGACAAGACGTCCACCGTGGTCAACCCGGAGGCCGCCAAGGGCGCGGACACCGCGGTCGACCCCCGGCTGCTCGTACGCGAGCAGGGCTTCGGCGGATACCTCACCGAGTTCAAGCGCAAGATGCGCGGTGGAGACCTCGGCTCCATCCCCGTGGTCCTCGGCCTGATCATCATCTGCGTGATCTTCCAGAGCCTGAACTCCGAGTTCCTCTCCGCGAAGAACATCAGCGACATCGCCGTGACGATGGTGGCCACCGGCATGATGGCCGTCGGCATCATCTTCGTGCTGCTGCTCGGTGAGATCGACCTCTCGGTCGGCTCGGTCAGCGGTGTCTCCGGCGCTGTCGTCGCCGTACTCAGTGTGACCAACGGAATGAACGAGTGGCTGGCCGTCCTGGTCGCCATCGTCAGCGGTGCGGTCATCGGAGCCGTCCACGGCTTCTTCTTCGCGAGGATCGGCGCACCCGCGTTCGCCGTCACTCTCGCCGGCCTGCTGTTCTGGCTGGGCTTCATGCTCCAGCTCCTCGGTGACACGGGCACGATCAACCTGGACGGCGACGGTGTCGTCGGCAAGCTGACCACGTACTACTTCACGGACGTCGCAGCCGCCTACGGTCTTGCCGCTCTCGCCGTGATCGGGTTCTTCCTGTCCGCGTTCCTGGACAGCCGCCGCCGCGATGCCGCCGGCATACCGGCCCGGCCGCTCACCGACATCGTGGTGCGCACCGCGGTGCTCGCGGTGTTCGCCTTCGCCGCGGCCTTCATGTTCAACCAGTACCGGGGCCTGCCGCTGGCGCTGGTCCTCTTCCTGATCGTCCTGGTGGGTTCGGACTTCGTCCTGCGCCGCACCTCCTACGGCCGGAAGATATTCGCACTCGGCGGCAGCGTCGAGGCGTCCCGCCGCGCGGGCATCAACGTCACGGCGATCCGTATCTCGGTCTTCTCGATCGCCGGTACCTTCGCGGCGATCGGCGGCCTGTTCTGGGCCTCCAAGATCGCGGCGGCGAACCAGGGCTCCGGCACCGGTGACCTGCTGATGAACGTCATCGCCGCAGCCGTCATCGGCGGCACCAGCCTCTTCGGTGGCCGCGGCCGCACGTGGAACGCGCTGCTCGGTGTCATGGTGATCGTCTCGATCCAGTACGGCCTGTCGCTGGAAGGCATCGCCACGCCGGTCCAGTACATGATCACCGGTGGTGTGCTTCTCGCCACGGTCGTCATCGACTCCGTCACCCGCAAGACCCAGAAGACCGCGGGCCGCGCCTGACCGCGGTTCCGCACACGTGCCCGGCATCCTTCGAGGTGCCGGGCACGTGCGCGTACTTCTGTCCTGCCACGGCACGGCGCGGAACGCGCCCGTGGCAGGAAGCGGAACGCACCCGCGGCGTCACGCGGAATGCGCCGCCCGATGACGGATGCCGCCGACGGAACATTAGACTCATCGGATCGGCACGCTCGACCAGCTCAAACGCAAGGAGGCACGGGTGGACCTGCTGACCCGCATCGGGGGACCGCGCGACCTGGACCGGCTCAGCCTCGAGCAGCTGGACCGGCTCGCCGAGGAGATCCGAACCTTCCTCGTCGACGCAGTGTCCAAGACAGGCGGCCACCTCGGCCCGAACCTGGGCGTGGTCGAGCTGACCATCGCTCTGCACCGGGTGTTCGAGTCCCCGCAGGACAAGATCCTCTTCGACACCGGCCACCAGAGCTATGTGCACAAGCTGCTCACCGGCCGGCAGGACTTCTCGAAGCTCAAGAGCAAGGGCGGTCTCTCCGGATACCCGTCCCGCGCCGAGTCCGAGCACGACGTCATCGAGAACTCGCACGCCTCGACCGTCCTCGGCTGGGCCGACGGCCTCGCCAAGGCCAACGAGGTGCTGAAGAAGAACGACCACGTCGTCGCGGTCATCGGTGACGGCGCGCTCACCGGCGGTATGGCCTGGGAGGCGCTGAACAACATCGCCGCCGCCAAGGACCGCCCCCTCGTCATCGTCGTCAACGACAACGAGCGCTCCTACGCCCCGACCATCGGCGGTCTCGCGAACCACCTCGCCACCCTGCGTACGACCGACGGGTACGAGCGGTTCCTGGCCCGCGGCAAGGATCTCCTGGAGCGCACGCCGGTCGTCGGCAAGCCGCTGTACGAGACCCTGCACGGCGCCAAGAAGGGCCTCAAGGACTTCATCGCCCCGCAGGGCATGTTCGAGGACCTCGGCCTGAAGTACGTCGGCCCGATCGACGGCCACGACATCGAGGCCCTGGAATCCGCGCTGACGCGTGCCAAGCGCTTCGGCGGCCCGGTCATCGTCCACTGCCTCACCGAGAAGGGCCGCGGCTACACCCCCGCCCTCCAGGACGAGGCCGACCGATTCCACGCCGTCGGCAAGATCCACCCCGACACCGGCCTGCCCATCGCCACCTCCGGCCTCGACTGGACCTCGGTCTTCGGCGAGGAAATGGTCAAGCTCGGCCATGAGCGCGAGGACATCGTCGCGATCACGGCGGCGATGCTCCAGCCCGTCGGCCTCGGCAAGTTCGAGGAGGCCTTCCCGGACCGGATCTACGACGTCGGAATCGCCGAGCAGCACGGCGCGGTCTCCGCGGCCGGCCTCGCCACCGGCGGACTCCACCCCGTCTTCGCGGTCTACGCGACCTTCCTCAACCGCGCCTTCGACCAGGTCCTGATGGACGTCGCCCTGCACAAGTGCGGTGTGACGTTCGTCCTGGACCGGGCCGGAGTCACCGGTACGGACGGCGCCTCGCACAACGGCATGTGGGACATGTCGATCCTGCAGTGCGTGCCGACCCTGCGGATCGCCGCCCCGCGCGACGCCGACCAGGTCCGCGCCCAGCTGCGCGAGGCCGTCGACGTCGACGACGCACCGACCGTGGTCCGCTTCTCCAAGGGTGCGGTCGGCCCGGCGGTCCATGCCGTCGGCACGGTCGGCGGCATGGACGTGCTGCGGCGGGCGGACACGGACGCGCCCGATGTCCTGCTGGTCTCCGTAGGCGCGCTCGCCCCGATGTGCCTGGAGATCGCCGGGCTGCTGGACGCCCAGGGCATCTCCACGACCGTGATCGACCCGCGCTGGGTCAAGCCGGTCGACGAGGCACTCGCCCCGCTCGCGGCACAGCACCGCGTCGTGGTCACCGTCGAGGACAACAGCAGGGCCGGCGGCGTCGGTTCCGCCATCGCCCAGACGCTGCGGGACGCCGGGGTGGACCTGCCCCTGCGCGACTTCGGTATCCCGCCGGTCTTCCTCGACCATGCCTCCCGCAAGGAGGTCATGGCCGAGATCGGCCTGACCGCACCGGACATCGCCCGTCAGGTCACCGGACTGGTCGCCAAGCTGGACGGCCGGTACGAGAGCCGCGCCGTGGAGCCCGTGCGCGACTGACCCGCGCCGGCCGGTTCTGCGACTGCGCCCCCTCGTTCCGCAAGGAATCGAGGGGGCGCAGTCATGTGATTGCCGGGAAATCAAGGGGGCACAGTGGCGTGGCCACCGTCACCGGCGGGTGTGCAAGCGTGTGCCCCAGTACTCCGTTCGGCCGAGAGAACTTCCCTCTCCCGTGCCCCATCGGGTGAATCGCCCCCTCCCGCCTCCCCTCAGCCGCGCGCCGTCTCGATCATGACCGTGATTCGGGTAACGCGAGGACGCGGCGACGGACGAACACGGAGGCAGACCGGTGAACACACTGTTTCGGACGAAGACGGTCGAACAGTCGATCAGGGACACGGAGGAACCGGAGCACGCGCTCAAGAAATCCCTCTCCGCGCTGGACCTCACGGTCTTCGGAGTGGGTGTCATCATCGGCACCGGAATCTTCGTCCTCACGGGCAAGGTTGCCAAGGAGACGGCGGGCCCCGCGACCGCTCTCGCGTTCGTGGCCGCCGGTGTCGTCTGCGCCCTGGCCGCACTCTGCTACGCCGAATTCGCCTCCACCGTTCCCGTGGCGGGATCCGCGTACACCTTCGCGTACGCCTCCCTCGGCGAACTCGTCGCCTGGATCATCGGCTGGGACCTGGTGCTCGAATTCGCCCTGGGCACGGCGGTGGTGGCGGTCGGCTGGTCCGGCTACGTCCGCTCGCTCATGGACAACGTCAACTGGACGATGCCCGAGGCGCTCTCCGGTCCGGACGTGGCGGAGGGATTCGGCTTCGACATCCTGGCCTTCGTCCTGGTCCTGATCCTGACCGTCATCCTCGTGCTCGGGATGAAGCTCTCGGCCCGGGTGACGACGGTCGTGGTCGCCATCAAGCTGGCCGTGGTCGGCATCGTGATCGTCGCGGGCCTGTTCTTCATCAAGTCGGCCAACTACTCGCCGTTCATCCCCGAGGCCCGGCCCCAGCCCTCCGGTTCGGGCCTGGACGCCCCGCTGATCCAGCTGATCTTCGGCTACGAACCGACGAACTTCGGAGTCATGGGTATCTTCACCGCTGCCTCCGTCGTCTTCTTCGCCTTCATCGGCTTCGACGTCGTGGCCACCGCGGCCGAGGAGACCAAGATCCCCCAGCGGGACATGCCGCGCGGCATCCTGGCCTCGCTCCTCATCTGCACCCTGCTCTACGTCGCCGTGTCGATCGTGGTCACCGGCATGCAGCACTACTCCGAACTCTCCGTCAGCGCCCCGCTCGCGGACGCCTTCAAAGCCGTCGGCCACCCCTTCTACGCGGGAGTCATCAGCTTCGGCGCAGCAATCGGCCTGACCACGGTCTGCATGATCCTGCTCCTCGGCCAGACCCGGGTGTTCTTCGCGATGAGCCGCGACGGGCTGCTCCCGCGCTTCTTCTCCGTGACGCACCCGCGATTCGGCACCCCGTACCGCCCGACCATCCTGCTCGGCGTGATCATCGCGATCGTGGCGGGCTTCACGAGCATCAACGAGCTGGCGACCCTGGTGAACATCGGCACGCTCTTCGCGTTCGTGGTCGTCGCCCTCGGCGTCATCGTCCTGCGCCGCACCCGCCCCGATCTGCACCGCGCCTTCCGGACCCCGTGGGTGCCGGTGCTCCCGATCGTCTCGGTGGCGGCCTCGGTCTGGCTGATGCTGAATCTGCCGGCGGAGACGTGGCTGCGGTTCGGGATCTGGATGGTGCTCGGCGTGGTCATCTACTTCGCGTACGGACGCAGCCACAGCAGGGTGTCGAACCCGCCCAGGGTGTAACGGCGTCAGCCCGCTGCTACGGCGGCAGCGGCCGTAGCGTACGGGGACCTGTACACGGGTCCCCGTACGCTGCAACCGCTGCCGCCCCGGGCCTCCCCGAAGATGTCGCGGGATCAGCCGCCGGTCGCGGGGGACTTCTTGGCGGACTCCGGAATCGTGGCGTCCTCACGGATCGCCTTCCAGAGGGTGCCGGCCTCCGGCTCCGCGGCCACCACCCGGTTCGGGTCCTGCTTGTCGTAGGCCACCGGCAGCATGATGGTCTCCATGGAACCGGGGTCGACCCCGTTCATCGACCGGGCGAAGTCGCTGAGCGAGGTCAGGGAGGCGAGCTCCTTGTCCGTGGTGAGCGACTTGGTGGCCGAGTTGGCGATCTTGTACGCGGTCGTCGGACTGCCGAGCAGGTCCTGCGACTTGATCTCGGTCAGCAGCGCGAGCAGGAACTGCTGCTGAAGCCCGATCCGTCCGAGGTCGCTGCCGTCGCCGATGCCGTGCCGGGTGCGGACGTAGGCGAGGGACTCGGTGCCGTTGAGCTTGTGCGAACCGGCGGTCAGATCGAGCCCGGACGCCTTGTCCCGGATCGGCTCCTCGACCTCGACGGTGACGCCGCCTATCGCGTCCACCAGATCCTTGAACCCGGCGAAGTTGATCTCCAGGTAGTGGTCGATCCGGACCCCGGACATCTTCTCCACGGTCTTGACCACACAGGCCGGACCGACCTGGGAGTACACGGAGTTGAACATCACGCGCTCGGCGGAGGGCATCTTCGACCCGTCGGCCTTGCTGCACGTCGGCCGGGTCACCAGGGTGTCGCGCGGAATGGACACGGCGACGGCCTCGGTCCGCCCCTCGGGTATGTGCACCACCATCGCGGTGTCGGACCGGGCGCCGCTGACGCTGCCGCCCCCGCCCAGTTCCTTGTTCTCCGCCCCGGCCCGCGAGTCGGAGCCGAGGACGAGCAGGTTCTGACCGGCGGTGGGGAGCTTCTCGGGACGGTCCTTCTCGTCGAGCGCCTTGTTGATGTCGACGCCCTTGATGTTGCCGTCGAGGCTGCTGTACATCCAGTACGCGGTGCCGCCGCCCGCGAGCAGGAGGACGAGCAGCACTCCGAGCGTGATCTTGAGGCCGCGGCGCCGCTTGCGCGGCTTGGGTGCGCGTCTGGACCGGGTTTCGTCAGATGTCCGCGATCCGGTGCCAGTGGTCTGATCTGTCATGGGCTCGTCTGGTTCTTCCGTCGGGACGCGCTCGGCGCGTGCGAGAGGAGAGGAAAGGGAGGGCGGGCCGTTCCGGTCCGTGTATGCCGAAGTCGTCCCTGTGCCGCGCTTCGTCCAGGCGCCGTTCGCGCCTCGAAGTCGCATTCTGTGATAGGAAGCACTCTGAAATCGACCCCTGTCGAGTATTATTGTGACACCAGTTGACGCTGTGAAAGCAAAACCGGTCACTCGACAGAGAAACCACGGGACTCCGCCCATCGCCGTTCGGCACCGGAGGAAGTACTCGGTGAAGAACGGGCGGGGAACAATGGCTTTGCGTTCAGGACGCAGGCGTGCCGGTCATCCTGCCGGGGGGGTCTCTTCCGGACCTGTCGGGCAGTCCGCCGCCGCACCGCGAGCCGCCGCGCCGCGCACGACCGGATGGCTCGTGCCGGACGGCGAAGGCCGTCTCACCGCGTACGCCGCCGGCAGGACCGGCGGCATCGTGCGCTGGACCGAGGCCGCGGCGCAGTCCGGCGGCTGGGCACGCCCCGAACTCCTGCTCGCCGACGCCGGGATACTCCCGTACCTCTCCGTCGCGCGGAGTCCCCAGGGCTACGTCGACCTCTTCGCGATGCGACGCAAGGGCAAGGGCCCTCAGGCGCCCGTCGAGATCGTCTTCGCGTCCCAGTACCAGGCGGGCCGTCCGATGACCGGATGGCACTCGCTCGGCAACCCGCACGCCGACGCCGCGCAGGCGGCGGCCGTCGGCGCTCCGGTGGCGGTCGTCGACGGGAGCGACGTGGTCCACGTCTTCGTCCGCAGCGCGACCGGCGGGGTGTTCACCCGTCGGCGCGGCCGCGAAGGCACCTGGGGCAAGTGGACGGCTCTGCCGTGCAAGCGGGTGCGGGACGGCATCTCCGCCGTCGTGACCCCGTCCGGCCGCGTCGAAGTCTTCATACCCGCCGACAAGGGCGTGTACGTATGGCGCCAGGAGAAGCCGGGCGGCTCTCTGGACCGCGCGCCCAACCTGGTCTTCATCGCCCGCCCGGAGACCGCGTCGGGCACCGAGTCCTACGAGGACAGGATCACCCACTTCTGGCGTGACGACGCCACCGGCGAGGTCGTCGCCTACCGGTTGCCCGTACCCGGCGGTGAGGACGTCGCCCCCGCTCCGCTGGCCGGCCGGTCGGGTCGTGGGCCCCTCGCCCTGTCCCGTTGCCTCGTGGACGGCTACGACTGCACCGTGCTGGCCCAGACCGAGGAGACGGGCACCCTCGGAGTGACCGCCTATCCGACCGAGATGGAATCCGCAGGTGCCTGGTGGGCCGACACCCGCGAACCCTGTGACGGCGTGCCCGCACTCGCCCGTGACCGGGCCGGCCGGCTGGTCGTGGCGGTGATCGGCCCGGACGGCGGGATGAGCGCGACCAGGCAGCGGACGGATCAGCAGGGGATGGCGCTGGAAGCCTGGCTCCGGTTCTGAGACCGCACCCACGCGCCACGCGGAGTAGTCGGGGCGGTCCGGGCCGGCCGACGGCTGGGTCATGGCCATGTGTCCCCCTACTCCGCCTTCTCGGAGACGCGGACCGAGAGTTCGGTGCCCGCGGTGTAGTACGGCTTGACCAGGACGTCAGGACCGTCGTCGGCCGGCACCACCGCGTTGGGGTAGGCGAAGACACCCTTCACGTCCACCACGTCGGTGAGGAAGCGGCCCAGCCGCGCGACCACCGGGTCGTACCGCCGGCCCACCCACAGGTCCCACAGCTCGTGCCGGCCGATGAGCTGTTCGGCCAGGTCCGACGCGGGAAGCGCGAAGGAGAAGTCGGCGGCGCCCGAGGAGCTGCCGGAGAGCCAGAAGCTGTGCCCCTCGCCCTCGCCCCCGCGCCGGCGCATCAGCAGCAACGGCTCCGCGTCACCGAAGTCGCAGCCGTACAGGACGCCCCGCAGATGGATGACTCCCTCACTGACCCAGACCTCGGTGGCCTCGGCGTGACGTTCCCGCGTCCATGTGCGCAGCACCAGGTGGCCGCTCTCGGACACGTAGGGGAGCTGGACCACGGTGCAGTCGGGGCCGGTCGCCACCGGACCGAAGCCGCGCAGGTCGAGGATCCCCGGCTGGACCTTCGCGGGTTTGCCCTCACCGCTGTCCAGATGGACGTCCCAGCGGCCCTCGGTGAGTACCTCGGGCCCCGGCGGGACGACCGCCGTGTAGAGGTGCGGTCCCAGGCCGTCGGCGGGCAGCAGAGGGAGCCGGACAGGCCGCTCGCCGCGCGCCGCCTTGCGTCTGCGCAGCACCAGGTGCAGATCCTCGCGGCCTTCTCGTACCCCCGCCAGGCGCAGGCCGATCAGACCGTCGGGCTCCACCGCGCACCCCACCGAGACCTCGGCGGCGGGACGGGACTCCCGGCGGGCCTGCCGGGACATCCTGATCACCTTCTCGAACCGTCTCGCCGCCGCCTCCGGACCGTAGCGGCGGGAGTCCTGGATCGCCTGACGGCCCATCTCCGCGCGGGTGGCCTCGTCCTCGACCAGACGCAGCAGCGCGGCGCCGAACGCGTCGACGTCGTCGACGGGCGTGAGCAGGCCGTTGACCTCGTGGCGGACGATCTCCGGGGGCCCGCCTGGGCAGTCGGTGGAGACGACGGGGAGGCCGCACCGCATGGCCTCCGCCAGCGCGAGCCCGAAGGACTCGCGGTCCGACGTGCCGGCGGCTATGGCGGAAGCCGCCCACTGCGCTTCCAGCCGGGGTTCCTCCATCATCAGGAAGACGTGGTTGTACAGGTCGAGATCGGCGACGAGCGCACGGAGCGAGCCGTACTCGGGGCCGGTGCCGAAGATCCGCAGCTGCCAGTCGGGATGATGCGCGGACACCTGCGCGAAGGCCTGGATCAACAGGTCGAATCGCTTCTCGGGGACGAGCCGTCCGGCCGCCATCACGATCCGGGACCGTCCGTCGGCCGGACGCACCCTCGGGTCGGGTACGCAGTCGGGGTGGGCGTACACCGCGACACCGCCCGGCAGACCCGCTTCCGTGATGGCCGTGGCCTCGGCGCCGCTCGGTACGATCACGGCGTCCAGCCGACCCAGCCCCGCCCACGCGCGGCTCTGCTCCTGGGCGGACAGCACGGTGCTCAGCAGATGCAGCTGGCCCAGCCGCAGCGCCCTCGGACGGCCCCAGCGCGAAACGTAGGCCGCCAGCTCGAGGCTGGTGCCCACCACCACCTGGGCCTGGGTCTCGCCGAGGTACTCCTCCACCTTCTCGTCGGTCAGCTGGCTGTAGCGCCAGGACATCTCCTGCGTGCGCGGGATGACCCTGGACGGGGTGAGCCTGCGGATGTCCTGCTTGTCGGGGCGACGGCCCTCGCGGAGGTCCAGCAGGGAGATGTTCCGTACGCCGTGTGCGTGCGCGATGGCCGGACGGTCGAGCCAGCGGAACACCGAGACGACCCGGACCTCGTGCGTGTCGGCCAGGGCGCCCGCGAGGTTGAGGACGGCACGGGTCGCTCCGTCCGCCGCGAACGCGTTCTGAACCAGAAAATCGATCTTCACCGCGGTGCCGGCTTCTCGTAAGGGCTGGGAAGAGGGAAGTACGCCTCGAAGAACGGATGGATCAGGGCCTCCTGATCAGCCACGTCGTCCTCGGTGCTGAAGGAGTCGTTCACACAGAAGACGGCCGCGTCCCGCCGCTTGAGCAGCCGGTCGAGCTTCTTGGAGAGCTGGACCATCGAAAGGTGCAGATAGGCGTACGGGATGGTGTCGGGCACCCCGCGCTCCGTGAAGTACGCGTAGTACGGATACATGCAGGTGCCGACATCGATGTCGGTCCTGCTGCGGAATCGGGCGGCAGCGGTCGCCCGGAACACCTCCGCGAATTCCCGTTCCATCTCCTCCAGCACACTGCGCCGCAGCGGCACGGGCGTGTGCTTCATCGCGTCGATGATGGTGCGGCCGAACCGCCCCTCCAGCAGCGCGCGGACGTTCTTGCGGGCCACCTCGTGCGGAAGGTCGTCCGGGCGTATCGGGCCCATCGGGATGCGGACCGTGTCCGGGTAGTACTTGGACGCCCCGTTCGGCAGGAAGAACTCGTGCGGAGTGATCGGCCTGCCCACGAACACGTCGTCGTTGAAGTGGATGAAGTGCTCGGAGAGTCCGGGAACGCGGTGCAACTGTGCGCTGATGGCATGCGAGTTGAAGACGGGGAGACGGTCCGTCTCCCGGAAGATCTCCCGGTGCGACACCACGGTGATGCCCTCGGCGGCCTCATCGAGCCAGTGCGGCACCTGGTCGTCGGTGACCAGGAAGATGTGGCGGACCCACGGGGCGTACATGTGCAGGGAACGCATCGAGTAGAGGAGTTCGTCGCGGTTGATGTAGCGCCCGGCGCTCGCGGACTCCTCGTGGAAGACGTCGCCCGAAGCCTCGGCCCTGCGTCGCTGCCAGGCCGGGTCGTCGCTGTCCACCCAGGTGTAGACGACGTCGATGGGAAAGGTGATCTCGTCCGGCCCGGTGCAGACGAATTCCCGGCGGGTCGGCAGACCGGTCGCCTCCGGTTTGCGGCTCCAACGCCGCTGCTTGGGCACGGGTTCCGTCCGAAGCGGCGGTGCCAGCCGGGAGAAGCGGTGCGGAGAGACGAGCGTCATCTCGCCCTCCACAGGGAGGAAGCTCGCGCCCCGGTTGATCCGGGGCGGCAGCAGGCGCCCCTCCTCCTCACGCCAGAACTCGATGTCGCAGCCGTACTCGGTGCCGTACACCAGCTCACCCGACGGGTCGGCCTGGAACCAGATGGCGCGCAGTACGTCCACGGTCTCCAGGCCCTGCCAGGAGGACTCCCGGGCGCCCGGGTGCAGCAGCTCGCTGGTGCGCTGGACGGGGACCCGGCGCTGGATGTACCCGGGGCTCCGGCCGAACAGCGACCGCAGGGTCTGGGCGACCCTGCCGCGGTGGGTGTCCCGTACGCCGACCGCCGACGACGTGTCCTCGGTTCCGGGCACCACGAAGTGCTCCACGCCGGCCTGGGTCAGCGCGGTGGACACCAGCTGAAGGTGCTGGGCGCGCACCGCGAGAGGGGTGAGGCCCGGCTGGACGTGAGCCAGTCGGCGGTGCATGCCGACGGGAATCTCGTGCATGCCGGCGGGCAGGGCCCGACTCGGCCGTTCAGCCGTTGCGTTGATCGGATGGATCACCGAATACTCCAGAACATCAGTGCGCCGTCGAGACGCCGGAAGAACTCCGCAGACCCGGGTGGCCCCTTCCGGGCCACCCGGGTGATCCGGTCAGACGGAAGCCACCGGCCGACCGGGCCCCACGGGGACCCCGGTCTGCTTCGCGGCGGCTTCGAGAACGGCTTCGGCCACGGCCACGGTGCCGGTGGCCTGTTCGAGCGTGACGATGTCGGCCTCCTTGCCGAGCACGGCGTCCCGGAAGGTCTCGTGCTCGACCAGCAGCGGTTCGCGCTTGACGATCGCGTACCGCGTGACGTCGCCCTCGGACACACCGCGGAACTGGCGCAGACCCTCCCACTCGGTGGGCTGCGAGCCGTTGGCGTAGAACCACAGGTCCGCGGTGAGGGTGTCGGCCACGAAGCAGCCGTGCTCACCGGTCACGATGGTGACCCGCTCCTTCAGCGGGGACAGCCAGTTGACCAGATGGCTGGTGACGGCTCCGGAGGCCAGGTGCCCCACGAACGCCACGAGGTCCTCATGGACCCGGCCGCTGCGCGAGACCGTCGCCGAGGCGACCGACTCGTAGTGGCTGTTGGTGAGCCACGCGGTCAGGTCGATGTCGTGGGTGGCCAGGTCGTAGACCACCCCGACGTCCGCGATCCGGGCCGGGAAGGGACCCTGACGTCGCGTCACCACCTGGTAGACCTCGCCCAGTTCACCCAGGTCGAGGCGGGCGCGCAGCTCGCGGAGGGCGGGGTTGTACCGTTCGATGTGCCCGACACCGGCCACCAGACCGGCTTCGGCGAAGGCGCGGGTGATGATCCCGGCCGACTTCACCGACGGAGCGATCGGCTTCTCGATCAGAGCGTGCACCCCGTGGGCCGCCAGCTCCAGCGCGACCTCTTCGTGCAGGGCGGTGGGGCAGGCGACGACGGCGTAGTCGATGCCCTCGGCCAGCAGCTGCTCGACACTGCGGAACACCGCTACGGAACCGGGCGCGCCGTCCTCGGCAGCGACCGGGTCGGCGACGCCCACCAACTCGACGCCTTCGAGACCGTGCAGCACCCGGGCGTGGTTGCGGCCCATCGACCCGAGACCGATCAGCCCCGCCCGCAGAGACTTCTCCCGGCTCATGCGCGCCCCTCCACGACCTCGTTGACGGTGGCCGTCAGGCGGTCGAGCTCCTGGGGGGTGAGCATCGGGTGCACGGGTATGGAGAGCGCCTGGGCCGCTGCCAGCTCCGTCTCGGCCAGGTCCCCGCCGACGTAGCCGAGGGCCTTCTCGTCGCTCTGGAACGGCTTGAGGCGGTGCACCGGGGTGGGGTAGTAGACGGCGTTGCCGATGCCCCGCTCCTGCAGCTCCCGGGAGACCGTGTCCCGGTCCTTGCCGGACGCGGAGTCCACCCGGATCGTGTACTGGTGGTAGACGTGGAGGGCGCCTTCGGCGACGGGCGGCGTGACGACGCCGCTCAGGCCCGCGTCGAGCACGGCGGCGTTGGCGCGGCGGCGGTCCGTCCAGGCGTCGAGGCTGCGCAGCTGGACGCGGCCGATCGCTGCCGACACATCGGTCATCCGGACGTTGAAGCCCACGATCTCGTTGGCGTAGCGCTGCTCCATGCCCTGGTTGCGCAGCAGCCGCAGCGTGCGTGCGAGAGCGGCGTCGCCTGTGGTGATCATGCCGCCCTCGAGGCTGTGCATGTTCTTGGTCGGGTAGAAGCTGAAGCAGGCAGCAGCACCGAAGGCACCCACCGGTGTGCCGTCCAGGGCGGCGGCATGGGCCTGGGCGGCATCCTCGACGACGGCGAGTCCGTGCCGCTCGGCCACCGCGGTGAGCTCCGCCATCGCGGCCGGGTGGCCGTACAGGTGCACCGGCATGATCGCCGCGGTGCGCGGAGTGACGGCGGCCTCGGTGGCGCGCGGGGAGAGACAGAAGCTGTCGCGCTCGATGTCGGCGAACACCGGGGTCGCACCCACGAGCCGGACCGCGTTGGCGGTGGCGGCGAAGGTGAAGGACGGGACGATAACCTCGTCGCCGGGGCCGATCCCGAGTGCCATCAGCGAGAGGTGCAGGGCGCTGGTGCCCGAGTTGACGGCGACGCAGTGCCGGCCGTCGACGAACTTCGAGAACTCCTCCTCGAAGCCGGCGACCTCCGGTCCCTGAACGACCATGCCGCTGCGCAGCACACGTACCGCGGCCTCGATCTCGTCCTCTCCGATCACCGGGGCTGCGGCACGTATCACCTGGGGGTCACTAGTCATTGGTTCCACTTCACAGAGTTCGGGATGTCGAAAGCAGGCTCCGGCCGGGTGACGTCCACCAGGTGGGAGGAGCGCTGCGGGTTGTCCGGCCCGGGCCGTTCGTAGGGACTGGGCACGGGGAAGTAGGTCTCCAGGAACGTCCTGAGCATCGCGGTGCGGGCTTCCGCCGTATCCGGGTCGTCCACCGTGTCGTTGATGCAGAACGTGTGGTAATCGCGCTGGGCGAGAAGCCTGTTGAGATGCCTGCCGGTGTTGGGGGCGGCCAGGTCCAGGTACGTGTAGCGGATCCTGCCCGGGACCGAACGGCTCGTCTGCTGCCCGTAGTAGTGGTGCAACGACGAGGTGATCGACAGGTCGGTCGGGCTGCGGAAGTGCGAGTGCTGCGTCTGCCGGTGCTCTGCGGGGTAGCGCTCCTCGATCTCCTGGAGGATGTCGCGGCGCAGCGAGTGCGGTACGTGCTTCATCTTCCTGGTCAGCACCCGGTCGAACGTCCCCGCGATGACGACGCGGTTGTTCTTCGCGGCGATCTCCGAGGGCGGGTCCTCGGCGGAGGGCGGGGTCATCGGGACGAGTGCGTTGGAGGGGAAGTACTTCGAGAGCCCGTTGGCGTGGAAGAACTCCTCGGGAGTCACGCTGCGGCCGAGGAAGACGTCGTCGTTGAAGTACAGGAAGTGGTCGGAGAGCCCCGGGATGTGGTGCAGCTGGCTCTCGATGGCGTGGGAGTTGAACGTGGGCAGGGCCGAGTCGTCGGTGAAGATCTCGCTGTGGGGGACCACCTTGAGCCGCGGGTGGGCGGTGTGGAGCCATGCCGGCACCTGCCCGTCCGTGACCAGGTAGATGGTGCGCAGCCAGGGTGCGAACTGGTGCAGGGAGCGCAGCGAGTAGCGCAGCTCGTCGCGGCTGGTGAAGCGGGCGGCGCTCACCGCCTGTTCGTGGTAGTCGGTCCGGCCGAGCGCGGTGGCCCGGCGGCGGATCCACTCGGGATCCGCGCCGTCGACCCATGTGTAGACCGCGTCGACGGGGAAATTGACCTCGTCGGGAAGGGACAGGGTGAATTCGGACCGTGTCCCGACCTGCGGCGGTGCGTCCACCAGGCCGCTGACGGGACCGGTGAAATGACTGACCGGCACGCGGACCGGGTTCTCGGCGGCGACCACGGCGGTCGCGGTGAGGTTGGGTACGGGGGCGATGAGCAGCCCGTTGTCCTCGTTCCAGTACTCGATGACGCACGCGTGATTGGGCCCGAGCGTCCACCGCCCCATGGGATCGGTGAGGAGCCACCAGATCCGCAGAATCGATTCGTCCGAGGTCTGGGGCCAGGAGGCGCGCTGATCGGCGTGCAGCGGCTTGCCGCCGGCCGCGCCGCCCGCCAGGAGCGCACCCGCCGAGAGCGCGCTCACCCGCAGCGCCCTTTCGGCGCGCTGCCGCTCGCCCGCCGGGATCGCCACGGCGGTCATGGTGACGGAATTGCCGCGCACGCAGAAATAGGGAATGCCGTGACGCTCCAGCACGTCGGTCACGCGCAGGAGGTTGGTGGCACGGGCGATGGACGGTGTCAGACCTTCCGTCACCTCGGCGGCGCGTACCCCTCGCGCATACCAGACCAGCTTCACGCCCGGCCGGCGGGCGTCGCGGCGCAGCCGCTTGCTCAGCCGAATGCTCACCTGCTTGCGCAGGGCGCGCCACGTGGTGCCGAGCCCGGACAGGCCGTGCTGGAGGATCAGCCGGTTGCGGGCCGGCAGGAGCCGTACCAGAAATTGCCTCAGGGAGTGCGGCAGCATGCGCCGATAAAGGCGCAGCAAGGTAGAGGCTTCCGGGTTGCCCATGTGCTCGTCTACTCCGTGTTCCCCCGCTCGGCCTCACGGCGAGCAACCATCACGCGTCATGGCAACAGTTCGTCGGTCTCGGCAGGCGGAGCGCGGAGGTGGGGATCCGCCGGAAGGTCAGCCAAGTGAAGCAAACGTGTCGCAGGGGTGAAGAATATCAAGATTCTAAGGTTGAGTCCGCAATTAAATGGTTCCGATTCGGCTACATCCGCGACGTTTTCGTGCATGCGAAAGCGGGCCGTACGGTGACCCGTACGACCCGCTGCCCGCTGCTCATGCGGATTCGGTGCAGATGTGTGCGGCGCTGCCTCAGGCCGGAACGCTCGCCACGCCCTGCGCCAGGAACTTCTTGCCCGTGACCCGCTCGGAGACGCCCTCGCGGTCCAGGTACGGCGTGATGCCGCCCAGGTGGAAGGGCCAGCCCGCGCCGGTGATCAGGCAGAGGTCGATGTCCTGGGCCTCGGCGACGACGCCCTCGTCCAGCATCAGACCGATCTCCTGCGCCACCGCGTCCAGGACGCGGTCGCGGACCTGCTCCTCGGACAGGACGGTGTCGCCCTGCTTGAGGAGGGCGGCGACCTCCGGGTCCAGCTCCGGCTTGCCGGAGTCGTAGACGTAGAAGCCGCGCTTGCCGGCCTTGACCACCGCGGCCAGGTTCTCGGAGACGGTGAAGCGCTCCGGGAAGGCGCGGTTCAGGGTCTCGGAGACGTGCAGACCGATCGCCGGGCCGACCAGCTCCAGGAGCACCAGCGGGGACATCGGCAGGCCGAGGGGCTCGATGGCCTTCTCCGCGGTCTCCACCGAGGTGCCCTCGTCGATGACGTTCTGGATCTCGCCCATGAAGCGGGTGAGGATGCGGTTGACGACGAACGCCGGGGCGTCCTTCACCAGGACCGCGGTCTTCTTCAGCTTGCGGGCGACGCCGAAGGCCGTGGCCAGCGAGGCGTCGTCGGTCTGCTCGCCGCGGACGATCTCCAGGAGCGGGAGGATCGCGACCGGGTTGAAGAAGTGGAAGCCGACGACCCGCTCGGGGTTCTTCAGCTTCGACGCCATCTCGGTGACCGAGAGGGACGAGGTGTTGGTGGCGAGGATCGCGTGCGCCGGGGCGACCGCCTCGACCTCCGCGAACACCTGCTGCTTGACGCCGATCTCCTCGAAGACCGCCTCGATGATGAAGTCGGCGTCGGAGAAGCCCTCGGCCTTGTCCAGCACACCGGAGACCAGGCCCTTGTAGCGGTTGGCCTTGTCCTGGTTGATGCGGCGCTTGCCGAGCAGCTTGTCGATCTCGGCGTGGACGTAGCCCACACCCTTGTCGACGCGTGCCTGGTCGATGTCCGTCAGGACGACCGGGACCTCGAGGCGGCGCAGGAAGAGAAGGGCGAGCTGGCTGGCCATCAGGCCCGCGCCCACCACGCCGACCTTCGTGACCGGACGGGCCAGGGCCTTGTCCGGGGCACCGGCCGGGCGCTTGGCGCGCTTCTGGACCAGGTTGAAGGAGTAGATCCCGGAGCGCAGCTCGCCGCCCATGATCAGGTCCGCGAGGGCCTTGTCCTCGGCGTCGAAGCCGGCGCTCAGGTCGCCGTCCTTGGCCGCGGCGATGATCTCCAGCGCGCGGTACGCGGCCGGGGCCGCACCGTGCACCTTGGAGTCGGCGATGGCCCTGCCGCGGGCGACGGCCTGGTCCCAGGCCTCCCCGCGGTCGATCTCCGGGCGCTCCACCGCGAGCGAGCCGTTCAGCACGGACGCGGTCCAGATCAGCGACTGCTCCAGGAAGTCCGCGCCCTCGAAGAGTGCGTCGGCGATCCCGAGCTCGAAGACCTGCTTGCCCTTGAGCTGACGGTTCTGGTTCAGCGAGTTCTCGATGATCACCGTGACCGCGCGGTCGGCGCCGATCAGGTTGGGAAGCAGCGCGCAGCCGCCCCAGCCGGGGACCAGGCCGAGGAAGACCTCGGGCAGCGAGAACGCGGGCAGCGCCTTGGAGACGGTGCGGTACGAGCAGTGCAGACCGACCTCGACACCGCCGCCCATGGCCGCGCCGTTGTAGTACGCGAACGTCGGGACCGCGAGGCCGGACAGCCGGCGGAAGACGTCGTGGCCGCCCTTGCCGATGGCCAGCGCGTCCTTGTGCTCCTTGAGCAGCTCGACACCCTTGAGGTCGGCGCCGACCGCGAAGATGAACGGCTTGCCGGTGATGCCGATACCGGTGATGGTGCCCTCGGCAGCCTCCTTCTCGACCTGGTCGATGGCGGCGTTCAGGTTCGCCAGCGACTGCGGTCCGAAGGTGGTCGGCTTGGTGTGGTCCAGGCCGTTGTCCAGCGTGATGAGGGCGAAGCTGCCCGCACCGGCCGGAAGGTCGAGGTGGCGTACGTGCGCCTGCGTGACGACTTCACCGGGGAACAGCTCTGCTGCACCCTTCAGAAGCTCAGTGGTGGAGCTCACTTGTTGCCTCCGTCGAAGTTCGGGTTCTCCCAGACGACCGTCGCGCCCATGCCGAAGCCGACGCACATGGTCGTCAGGCCGTAGCGGACCTCCGGCTGCTCCTCGAACTGGCGGGCCAGCTGAGTCATCAGCCGGACGCCGGAGGAGGCCAGCGGGTGGCCGTAGGCGATCGCGCCGCCGTACTGGTTGACGCGCGCGTCGTCGTCGGCGATGCCGTAGTGCTCGAGGAAGGCGAGCACCTGCACGGCGAAGGCCTCGTTGATCTCGAAGAGGCCGATGTCGGAGATGGAGAGGCCCGCCTTGGACAGGGCCTTCTCGGTCGCCGGGATCGGGCCGTAGCCCATGACCTCCGGCTCGACGCCCGCGAAGGCGTACGACACGAGGCGCATCTTGACCGGGAGGCCCAGCTCACGGGCGACGTCCTCGGCCGCGAGCAGCGAGGCGGTGGCGCCGTCGTTGAGACCTGCGGCGTTACCGGCCGTCACGCGGCCGTGGGCGCGGAACGGGGTCTTCAGACCGGCCAGGGACTCCATCGTGGTGCCCGGACGCATCGGCTCGTCGGCGGTGACCAGGCCCCAGCCCGTCTCCCCGGCCTCAGCGTTGGTGCGGCGCACGGAAACCGGCACCAGGTCCTGCTGGATCTTGCCGTTGGCGTACGCCTTGGCGGCCTTCTCCTGCGAGCGGACCGCGTACTCGTCGGCGCGCTGCTTGGTGATCGTGGGGTACCTGTCGTGCAGGTTCTCCGCGGTCATGCCCATGAACAGGGCGGACTCGTCGACCAGCTTCTCCGATACGAAGCGTGGGTTGGGGTCCACGCCCTCGCCCATCGGGTGGCGGCCCATGTGCTCGACGCCACCGGCGACGACGACGTCGTACGCGCCGAACGCGATGGAGCCCGCCGTCGCGGTGACGGCGGTCAGGGCGCCCGCACACATGCGGTCGATCGAGTAACCGGGAACCGACTGCGGCAGACCGGCCAGGATTCCGGCGGTGCGGCCGAGGGTGAGGCCCTGGTCGCCGATCTGGGTGGTCGCGGCGATGGCGACCTCGTCGATCTTGGCGGGGTCCAGGTCCGGGTTGCGGCGCAGCAGCTCCCGGATGGCCTTCACGACGAGATCGTCGGCGCGGGTCTCGTGGTAGATGCCCTTCGGGCCCGCTTTGCCGAACGGGGTGCGGACGCCGTCGACGAAGACGACGTCCCGGATGGTACGAGGCACGGTGGCTCTCCTCCAGGGTGCGGGATGGCACTGCTGCGGGGCACGCCAGGAGCGCGCCGCCTCCCTCATGCTACTTGCGGGTAACCAGACTGCCCACCCCTCACGGCCGGAGCGGCGAAGGTCACATGCCGGAAGTGACCGGCCCACGGGCGGCAGCGGCTGCGAGGGGAACTGCACGGCCGCGATCCGGGCCCGGGAACGTGGCGCGATTTCGCTCCTCGCGACAGGGGATCCGACCGCCTCTGCGACTGTACGGCCGCCGAGGCCACCGAGCAGAACACCCCCGGCCCGTAGGCCAGGGGTGTTCAGGAGTGCAAGGGGTGAGGGGTCAGGCGCTCGCGCTCAGGGCCCGCAGCAGCAGCGGACCGACCTGCTCGATCTGCCAGTGCCTCGCGCCGTGCCCGGCGAGGGCGCTCTCGACCGCGTCCGGGGTCAGGCTCCGGGGCGGCTCCCAGCAGACCCGGCGCACGGTGTCCGGGGTGATCAGGTTCTCCTGGGGCATGTGCAGCCGCTCGGCGAGCTCCGACACCGCGGTGCGGGCCGCGGAAAGCCGGGCTGCGGCGGCCGGGTCCTTGTCCGCCCAGGAGCGGGGCGGCGGCGGTCCCGCCGGCTGCTGGCCGGGCTGCGGGAGCTCCGAGTCGGGCAGTACCCTGGCCCGGTCGACGGCCGCCTGCCACTGCTCCAGCTGACGGCGGCCCATGCGGTGGCCGAAGCCGGGCAGCGCGGTGAGGGCCTGCACATCGACCGGCAGGGCGAGGGCCGCCTCGATGATCGCGGCGTCGCCGAGCACCTTGCCGGGGGAGATGTCACGGCGCTGGGCGACCTGGTCGCGGGCCGTCCACAGCTCCCGTACGACCGCGATCTGACGGCGGCGGCGCACCTTGTGCATGCCGGAGGTCCGGCGCCAGGGGTCCTTGCGCGGGGGTGCGGGCGGCGCCGAGGCGATCGCGTCGAACTCCTCCCGCGCCCACTCCAGCTTGCCCTGCCGGTCGAGCTCCTCCTCCAGGGCATCGCGCAGGTCGACCAGCAGCTCGACATCGAGTGCGGCGTAGCGCAGCCACGGGTCGGGCAGCGGCCGGGTGGACCAGTCGACCGCGGAGTGGCCCTTCTCCAGCGCGTAACCGAGCACGTTCTCGACTATGGCGCCGAGGCCGACCCGCGGGAATCCCGCCAGCCGTCCGGCGAGCTCGGTATCGAAGAGCGAGGTGGGGATCATGCCTATGTCGCGCAGACAGGGCAGGTCCTGGGTGGCGGCGTGCAGGATCCACTCGGTGTCGGTGAGGATCTCGCCCAGGCCCGACAGGTCCGGGCAGCCGACCGGGTCGATCAGCGCGCTTCCCGCGCCCTCGCGGCGCAGCTGCACGAGGTAGGCGCGCTGCCCGTAGCGATAGCCGGACGCACGCTCGGCGTCGACGGCGACGGGGCCGGTGCCCGCGGCGAAGGCCGCGATGACCTCGGCCAGCGCATCGTCGGTCGCCACCACCGGGGGAATGCCCTCGCGCGGTTCGAGCAAGGGGATCGGCGCCGGGGCGACGTCGTCCGGGGGGGCGCCCCCGGTGGTTCGCAGTGAGGTGTCTGCTGCGGTCTCTTGGGCGTCGGTCACATGCCAAGGGTATCTGTGTATGTACAGCGCCCGTCGACGGAACCTTCCGTCGACGGGCGCTGATGCACGTAAACCGGCCTGGTGCGCACCTGCGCGCGCACCGCGGGCCGGGGTCAGTGGATGATGCCCGTCCGCAGGGCCACGGCGACCATTCCTGCCCGGTCTCCGGTGCCGAGTTTGCGGGCGATGCGGGCGAGGTGGCTCTTGACGGTGAGGGCGGAGAGCCCCATGGAGACGCCGATGGCCTTGTTGGACTGGCCTTCGGCGACCAGGCGGAGTACCTCCACCTCACGGCCGGACAGTTCGCGGTAGCCGCCCGGGTGGCTCGGGGAACCGGGGGGCCGACGGTGCATTCGGGCGGCATTGGCGCCGATCGGGGCGACGCCGGGGCGGGTGGGGTGACCGATGTTGGTGCGGGTGCCGGTGACGACGTAGCCCTTCACGCCGCCCGCCAGGGCGTTGCGAACGGCGCCGATGTCATCGGCGGCGGAGAGGGCGAGACCGTTCGGCCAGCCGGCGGCTCGGGTCTCGGACAGCAGGGTCAGCCCGGAACCGTCGGGCAGGTGGACGTCGGCAACGCAGATGTCGCGGGGGTTGCTGACGCGGGGGCGGGCCTCCGCGATGGACGACGCCTCGATGACGTCACGTACTCCGAGTGCCCACAGATGGCGGGTGACGGTGGAACGGACGCGCGGGTCGGCCACGACGACCATGGCCGTCGGCTTGTTCGGGCGGTAGGCGACCAGGCTTGCGGGCTGCTCGAGGAGAACGGACACCAGGCCTCCTGGGGAGTGGCGGGACGGGGCCGGCTCGGGGATGAAGCCGGGGCGAACCGTGCTTGAAGGGTCATTGACCTCTTCGGCAGCAGACCCGTCCTCCTTTAGGGGAAGATCACGATTTGATGAGTAACAATTCGGGCAAATAGGACGCGCGATCGATTGTACGAAAAGAGAGCCGGCCGCTGAGCGACCGGCTCTCCGTGAGGTGACGCAGTGCTACGAAACCTGGGGACCCCGCCGCTGAGGCAGGCTCACCACCGCCGCGTCGGATGTGCCCGACGGTGGCAGGCCGGCGATCTGGCAGAGCAGGTCCCCCCATGCGACCAGGTGTGCAGCCACATCCGGTACCCCGCCGCGCCCCTCGCGCGGCGTCCATGAGGCCCGGATCTCGATCTGGGTCGCCGGACGGCGCTCGGACAGCGCGCCGAAGTAGTGCGATCCGGCGCGTGTCACCGTGCCGCCTGCCTCGCCGTACGACAGGCCGCGCGCCTCCAGCGCGCCCGTCAGCCAGGACCAGCACACCTCGGGCAGCAGCGGATCGGCTGCCATCTCCGGTTCCAGTTCGGCCCGTACGAGCGTCACCAGACGGAATGTGCCCTGCCAGGCATCGTGCCCGGACGGATCGTGCAGCAGTACGAGGCGGCCGTCGGCCAGATCGTCCTCTCCGTCGACGACCGCGGCCTCCAGGGCGTACGCATGCGGGGCGAGCCGCTGGGGCGGTCGTGTCGGCTCGACCTCCAGTTCGGGGCGGAGGCGCACGGAGCGGAGCGCGTCGACAGCCGACCGGAACGCGGGCGGGACGGAATCACTCTCCGCACTCTTCGCGGTGTCAGCGCCATCGGAATGATCGGAGAATTGTCCCTGAGCCGGAGCCATGCGGGGAAGAGTAGGCGGAACCGGAGCCTCGCGCAGGGAGGGACACCCGGCCGGGGCAGCTCCGTACCGCTTCATGCGAAGATTCTGGTGTGAGTGCCAACGAAGGCCCCTCGGGCCTGCAGACGACATCCGCCACCCATGAGTCGGCGTTCCTCAAGGCGTGCAGGCGCGAGCCCGTACCGCACACGCCGGTCTGGTTCATGCGCCAGGCGGGGCGTTCGCTGCCCGAGTACCTGAAGGTCCGTGAGGGCATCGCGATGCTCGACTCCTGCATGATGCCGGAGCTGGTCACGGAGATCACGCTGCAGCCCGTGCGCCGTCACAAGGTCGACGCCGCGATCTACTTCAGCGACATCGTCGTACCGCTCAAGGCCATCGGCATCGACCTCGACATCAAGCCCGGCATCGGCCCGGTGATCGCCGAGCCCGTCCGCACCCGCGCCGATCTCGCCCGGTTGCGCGACCTCACCCCCGAGGACGTCTCGTACGTCACCGAGGCCATCGGCATGCTCACGGCCGAGCTGGGTCCCACGCCGTTGATCGGATTCGCCGGTGCGCCGTTCACTCTCGCGAGCTACCTCGTGGAGGGTGGCCCGTCGCGGAACCACGAGCGCACCAAGGCCATGATGTACGGCGACCCGGAGCTCTGGGCCGACCTGCTCGACCGGCTCGCGGAAATCACGGGTGCGTTCCTGAAGGTCCAGATCGAGGCGGGCGCCTCGGCGGTCCAGCTCTTCGACTCCTGGGTCGGCGCGCTGGCCCCCGCCGACTACCGCCGTTCCGTGATGCCGGCCTCCGCGAAGGTGTTCGACGCCGTCGCCGGGTACGGCGTCCCCCGCATCCACTTCGGTGTCGGCACCGGCGAGCTGCTCGGCCTGATGGGCGAGGCGGGCGCGGACGTCGTGGGCGTCGACTGGCGGGTGCCGATGGACGAGGGCGCGCGGCGGGTCGGCCCCGGCAAGGCACTTCAGGGCAACCTCGACCCGGCGGTGCTGTTCGCGCCGACGGCGACGGTGGAGGCGAAGACCCGTGAGGTGCTCGACGCCGCCGCCGGTCTCGAGGGCCATGTCTTCAACCTCGGCCACGGGGTCATGCCGACGACCGACCCTGACGCGCTGACGCGGGTCGTGGAGTACGTGCACGAGCAGACGGCGCGCTGAGGCCTCCCGGTCCGGTCACGCCCCGTCCGACAGGCCCGCCCGCACCGCCGTCACCGCTTTGCGGGCCGCCACCAGAACCGGGTCCCAGACCGGTGAGAACGGCGGGGCGTAGCCGAGGTCGAGCGCTGTCATGGCTTCCACCGTCATGCCGGCCGTCAGCGCCACCGCCGCGACGTCCACACGCTTGGCCGCCCCGTCGCGGCCCACGATCTGCACACCCAGGAGCCGGCCGGTGCGGTACTCCGCCAGCATCTTCACCGTCATCGGCTGCGCTCCCGGGTAGTAACCCGCCCGTCCGGTCGACTCGATGGTCGCCGTGACATAGCGCAGTCCGACCGCGCGCGCGTCCTTCTCCCGCAGCCCGGTCCGGGCGATCTCCAGGTCGCAGACCTTGCTCACCGCCGTCCCGACGACTCCGGGGAACGTGCCGTAGCCGCCGCCCACGTTGGAGCCGATGATCTGACCGTGCTTGTTGGCATGGGTGCCCAGGGCGATGTGCCGGGTGCGGTGGGCCACCAGATCGAGCACCTCGACGCAGTCGCCGCCCGCCCAGATGTTGTCGTGGCCCACGACCCGCATGGACAGATCCGTCAACAGCCCCCCGTGCGGGCCGAGCGGCAGGCCGACGGAGCGGGCAAGGGTGGTCTCCGGCTCGACGCCGATGCCGAGCACCACCACGTCGGCGGGGTAGGTGTCGTCGTCCGTGGCGACCGCCGTGACACGGCCGTCCGGGCCGGTGAGGATCCGGGTGACCGCGGCTCCGTTGACGGTCGTGATGCCCAGGCCGTCCATCGCGTCGTGGACGAGGCGTCCCATGTCCGGGTCGAGCGTGGCCATGGGCTGTGCGCCGCGGTTGAGCACCGTCACCTCAAAACCGCGCTTCAGCATCGCCTCGGCCATCTCGACGCCGATGTACCCCGCGCCGACCACGACCGCCCGGCGCCCCGGCGCCCGGTCCAGCGAGTCCAGGAGCGCCTGTCCGTCGTCCAGGGTCTGCACCCCGTGCACTCCGGGAGCGTCCATGCCCGGGAGCTCGGGGCGGACCGGGCGGGCCCCGGTCGCGATCACCAGCTTGTCGAAGCCCGTCCAGTACGTCTCGCCGCTCTCGCGGTCCATGGCCCGCACCCGCCGGCCGGTGACGTCGATCTCCGTCACCTCGGTGCGGATGCGCAGATCGATCGAGCGGGCCCGGTGCTCCTCGGGCGTACGGGCGATGAGGTCATCGCGCTTGCCGACGTCGCCGCCGACCCAGTACGGGATGCCGCAGGCGGAGTACGAGGTGAAGTGGCCGCGCTCGAAGGCGACGATGCTCAGTTCGTCCGGCCCCTTGAGCCTGCGGGCCTGCGACGCGGCGGACATGCCCGCCGCGTCGCCCCCGATGACCACAAGTCGCTCCGCTGCCATGCCGGGTCCCTTCGCCGCAGTGTCAGGGAGCCCACGCTACGGCGCTCAAGGGGCCGGTGGGACCTCCCCTCCGGCAGCGGCCGCGGGTGACGCCGGCGGGGCCTGTGCGGGGGCCTGGGCGGGCGTACGGCGGCGCGGCAGGCGACCGCGCAGAAGCCGCCACAGGAGCCACAGTACGGCCGCAGCGGCCAGGAACGGCGCGGTGGCGCCGATCGCCACCGCGATCCACCGCAGCATCGTCACGAAGGCGTCCCACCCGCCGCCCAGCGCGTCCAGGAAGCCGGTGTCCTCCTCCTCGGGATCCTTGTCGCGCCCGTACGGCTCGCTGAGTTCGAGCGTGATGGTCGCCAGTGAGGTGCGGTCCTTCAGGGAGGCCTGCTGAGCGAGCAGCGACTCCAGGGCGGCCTGGCGGTTGCTCAGTTCACCCTCCAGGGTCACCACATCGGTGAGTCTGGTGGCCTTGTCCATCAGGGCGCGGACCCGGGTGACACTCGCCCGCTGGGTGGCGATCCGGCTCTCGACGTCGACGACCTGTCCGGTGACGTCCTTCGCGTTCGAGGTACGGGACAACAGCTTCCCGGACCCCGCGAGTTTGCGCAGGACCGCGTCGTACTGGTCCTGCGGGACACGCAGCACGAGATGTGACACGTCGTGCGTGTCGTCGAGCCGTTCCGTGGTCTCGTCCGCGACGAGTCCGCCGGCGCTCTCCGCGGCGCTGCGGGCGGCGGCGACCGCCTTCGGCACGCTCTTCACCTCGACGTCGAGCGTGGCCGTGCGGATGACGTGCACGGCGACCGCGCTGCCCGGCTTCGGCGCCGAGGAAGAGCCGTCCGCGGACTTCTCTCCCGCCGCGTCCGCCTGCCCGGCCCCCTCCGCGCCCGGTGCCGCAGCCTTCTGGTCGGCTGCGGCGCCCTTGCTCTGCGCCTCGATGTCACTGTCGCCGGCACCGCATGCACCGGTGCCGAGCAGCACCACGAGCAGTCCGGCGGCCAGAGCGGCGCGCGAGCGTCGCCGGACGGGGTGGGTGGGTGGATGACTGTCGGTGTGGCGGTCGATATGCATAACGCGTCCCCCCAGGGCCGTTGTTGATGGTGCCGGTTCGACGTACGAGGGCCATGTGGGGGTTGCCCTTCCGCGGTTTCGAAGCGGTCACGGTCGGGACTCGGTACGGGTTTGAGAGAGTGGTCCCATGCAGCGTTCTCTTCAGCGCGACCACACGCGTACGGGTCATGTCGTCGTCATCGGTGGCGGCATCGCCGGACTGGCTGCCGCGCACCGGCTGCTCTCCACCGGTCTGCGGGTCACCGTCCTGGAGGCGACGGAGCGGCTCGGCGGCAAACTGATGACCGGCGAGGTCGCGGGCACCCGGGTCGACCTCGGTGCCGAGTCGATGCTCGCGCGGCGCCCCGAAGCGGTCGAGCTCGCCACCGCCGTCGGCCTCGGCGACCGGCTCCAGCCGCCCGCCACCGCCACCGCGTCGGTCTGGACGCGTGACGCCCTGCGGCCCATGCCCAAGGGGCACGTGATGGGGGTGCCCGGCGACCCGGCGGCCCTCGGCGGCGTGATCTCGCCCGAGGGACTGGCCAGGATCGCCCAGGAGCGCGACCTCACCCCGACCGCCGTCGGCGACGACGTCGCGGTCGGTGCCTACGTCGCCGACCGGCTCGGCCGCGAGGTCGTCGACCGGCTCGTGGAGCCGCTGCTCGGCGGGGTGTACGCGGGCGACGCCTACCGGATCTCGATGCGCGCCGCCGTACCGCAGTTGTTCGAGGTGGTGAAGGAGGGCGGCTCGCTCCTCGACGGCGTGCTCCGCATTCAGGAGCGGGCCGCCGCACGGCAGCAGACCGGACCGGTCTTCCAGGGCATCGACGGCGGCATCGGTACCCTGCCGGACGCCGTGGCCGATGCCGTACGGGCCGGAGGTGCGGAGATCCTCACCGCCACCCCCGTACTCGGGCTGACGCGGAGCGCACAGGGCTGGGACATACGCACGGACACCCGGGTGATCGCCGCCGACGGCATCGTGCTGGCCACCCCCGCCTGGTCCGCCTCCACGCTGCTCGCCGCCGAGTGCCCGGCCGCCTCCGTCGACCTGGCCGCCGTCGAGTACGCGTCCATGGCGCTGGTCACCATGGCCTTCCGGCGCTCCGACATCGCCGGGACCGAAGCCCTGCGGGGGCGCTCAGGCTTCCTCGTACCGCCCGTCGACGGGCGCACGATCAAGGCATCGACCTTCTCCAGCAACAAGTGGCAGTGGGTCGCCGATGCCGCCCCCGGTCTCTTCGTGCTGCGTACCTCCGTCGGCCGCTACGGCGAGGAGGACCACCTGCACCGCGAGGACTCCGAGCTCGTCGACGTGTCGCGGAGCGACCTCGCTGCCGCGACCGGGCTCACGGCGCGGCCCGTCGACACCGAGGTCACCCGGTGGATCGGCGGCCTGCCGCAGTACCCCGTCGGGCATCTGAGCAGGGTCGCCCGGATCCGCGACGAGGTCGCCAAGCTGCCGGGGCTGCGGGTGTGCGGCGCGGTGTACGACGGGGTCGGGATCCCCGCCTGCATCGCGAGCGCCCGGCGGGCGGCGGACGAGATCGTCCAGGACCTGACGGGGGAGACCGCCGGGGAGATCACGGGGGAGATCATCGACACGCCGCCCCCGGTTCAGGGCACTCGGAGCGAGGCGGGACAATAGCCGTATGAGTGCGCCAGAGAAGCTTCCGAACGCCGGTAAGAAGGCCAAGGACCTCAACGAGGTCATCCGCTACACCCTGTGGTCCGTCTTCAAGCTGCGAGATGTGCTCCCCGCCGACCGCGCCGGTTACGCCGACGAGGTCCAGGAGCTGTTCGACCAGCTCGAAGCCAAGGACATCACGGTCCGCGGTACGTACGACGTGTCCGGTCTGCGCGCCGACGCCGATCTGATGATCTGGTGGCACGCCGAGACCGCCGACGAGCTTCAGGGGGCGTACAACCTCTTCCGGCGCACCAAGCTGGGACGGGCCCTGGAGCCGGTCTGGTCGAACATGGCGCTGCACCGCCCTGCCGAGTTCAACAAGTCGCACGTGCCGGCGTTCCTCGCCGACGAGACGCCGCGCAACTACGTCAGCGTGTACCCCTTCGTGCGCAGCTACGACTGGTACCTGCTGCCGGACGAGGACCGCCGCCGCATGCTCTCGGACCACGGCAAGATGGCCCGCGGCTACCCCGATGTGCGAGCCAACACCGTCGCCTCGTTCTCGCTCGGCGACTACGAGTGGGTCCTCGCCTTCGAGGCCGACGAGCTGTACCGCATCGTCGACCTCATGCGTCACCTCCGGGCCTCCGAGGCGCGGTTGCACGTTCGCGAAGAGGTTCCGTTCTATACCGGACGCAGGAAGTCCGTCGCAGACCTGGTGGCCGGTCTCGCATAGCCAGCGTTTCCGATCACCCGACCCGGAAGATCAGTTGGCGGGCAACGGCGTGCAAGACGCCGCCCGCCGTTCCAGCGACACCGGGTCCGGTCCCGGGGTCACATCGGCCTCGGACCGGCGAACTGCGGTGGTCTGCGGGGGAGTCAGCCATACCTCCCCGCAGGCTGCCGCTCCTTGCCGTGTGCGGCCGATGTGTCCCGGGCCGAACAGACACCGCATGGGCGCACGGACTGCTGACAGAAGTCCGCAGCCGTGCCGGGCGGTGACCCGGGCGCTCAATGGCCCGAATACGCCGTGCGACCGCTGCGCAGGGCCGCCCGCAGCCCCGGGTCCTCCACGGCCCCCACACCCCGTACGGCCACCGCCGCCAGCAGATCGCGGTCGGCTCCGTGCTCCGGGGCCGGCAGTGAGTCCAGCCATCGCTGCCCGGAGGGCGAGGCCCACGGGCTGTACGGGTGGTTCTCGACGCGGGCTATGGCCAGGCAGCCCAGCGTGAGGGCGAGCGGCAGCCCGAACCAGGCCACCACGGGACCCGCGTACCCGGGGTCCTGACCGGGCACCAGCGCGGCGGCAGCGGCCAGCACCACCACCAGCACGGCCGCACCCCGCACGGACCGCACAGCCGATGCCAGGGTCGTCCGGGTCCCGTGCGGTACGGCAAGGCCCGCCGCGACGAGGCGGTCGGCGAGGGCGCGTACGGCGTCGGTAGCCGCGGCAGCGGCCCGTATCGGGGCTATCCGGGACTGCCCCTCCGGACCGATCGCTCGGATGACCGTGCGCTCGACCTCGTCCCGGCCCTCCGGATCGACGACCGTCGCCCAGCCCGTGTGGGCGAGCAGCAGCCGGCGCCGCAGATGCATGGAGACCAGCGCCAGATCGGCGACCCGGTGCGGGCCGCCGGCCAGGAAGGCCGTCTCGTACAGGTTGAGTTCGTGAAGGGCGGGTTCGCGCGCGGCCTCGGCCGGCCGCTGGGCCGCACCTGCGGTGACGAGGCAGAGCCGGATGCAGGAGATGGCCGCCGCGCCCCACGCGACCAGGAGAAACAAGACCCAGAGCATGGCGGAGTTCTATGCGAGGCGGGCAGGCGAGCGCCATGGGCTGTTCACGATATGGACGAACTATGGTCACGGGCAGTCAGCGGTGGCCGAAATCGTGCGTTCAGGAGCTACTGCTGCTGCAGCTCGATCCGCTGCTGCCGCCGCAGCTGGATCCGCTGCTCGATCCGCCGCAGCCTGACCCGCTGCTCGATCCGCCGCCGCAGCTCGATCCGGAACTGCAGGAGGATCCTGACCCGTGGCCGCCACCGCCGCTGGAACTTCCGCACCCCCCGCCGCCGGGGCTCGCCCCGGCACACCACATCACCGGCACGAGCGCGGCGCTCGTGGCACCGGAGTCCGCCGAGGGCGAGGCCGGCAGGGAGGACGACGAGGAGCGCCCGGCGGGCCGGTGGCGCGCGGCTGCCAGCAACTGCGCCCGGAGCGCGGGGTCGGGGAGTGCGCCCAGCCCCCGCGTGGCCACCAGATGGGCCGGTTCGCCCACATAGGGGTGGGCGGCCGTGTAGCCGTCGGTGGCCCGGCGCCCCGCCCGGGTGATCCGGGCCTTGGCCGAGGCGGCCGTGAGGCCGCCGACCAGCGTCCCGGCCAGGAGTGCCGGCAGCACCTTCACGATGAACGGGAACGGCACGTCCGCGTAGCCCTCGAGCAGGGCGTACTGAACGAAGGTCAGCAGCAGGCTGACGGGGCCGGCCACCACGCACACCGTCACCTGGGTGAGCGCCCACCGGCGGCGCGTCCGGTTCTCCTCCGGCTCGACCAGCAGCCCCCGCGCCGCGAGTCCGTCGCCGATCTCCTGCACCGCCGGATGCCGCATCACGGCCTGCCGCAACGTGTGCAGGGCTCCGCTCGGGGCGGCGGCCAGCTCCTGGAGCACGGCACGCTCCACCGCGTCGCGGGCCTCCGCGCGCTGTACGGCGACGATGCCTGGGCCGCCGATGGCCAGGCGCCCGTCCGTATGCAGGGCGGTGAGGGCGGTGTCCACGACCCTGGCCGGGCCGCCGTTGAGGAAAGCGGCCTCGGAGAGATCGTGCAGTGACGCGTGGGGGTCGCCGCCGAGACGGCCGGCCTTGCGGGTCGAGACGATCAGGAGCGTCGAGGTGACCGCCACCGCGAGGGTCAGCAGCAGGGCAAGAGCGTTCATCGGGGTCACCTTCCCAGGAGTGCGGTACGGGCTGCCCGGACCAGACGGGTGCTGCGGCGCGGCGGACGGGCGGCCGTGCGGTCCTGCCACCAGTGGGTCAGCCTGAGACGCGCTGCGTCGTCGGCGGGGCGGCCCGCGACGAGCAGCTGCTCGGCGAAGGCCAGGGCGTCACGACGGTAACCGGCGGACATGGGCCGGGTCCTGGCGTACGCGAGGAACGCGCTCCGGTAGCCGTCGCCGAGGATCTCCGGGAGCTCCGGTGCCACCTTGGCGACGACCCCGGCCCGCTTGGCAGCCAGGGCGCGGCTCTGCACCCCGAGCCGCCGGTGGTCGAAGCCCTCCGGCGCGGGCGTACCCGCGACCAGTGACGAGAGCAGTGCGGTCTGGGCGACGGCGGTGCGGTCGCGGGCACCGGCGGCCCGTCCGGCCGGCTCCTGGGACCGGGCCGTCGGCTGTCGCACGGGTGCCGGAACGCCGGCCGCTTCGGCCAGCGTGGCGCGGATCGCGGCCAGTTCGCCCGCCAGTTCCGCAGCCGGCGGGAAGTCGTCGTCGCGCTCCAGCAGCACGCCCGGCGGATCGACCCGGGAGCGGAGCTCGGCCAGCACGTCCAGGACGGACTGCGTCACGGGATGGGCGTGGGTGTCGTGCCAGACCCCGTCCTTCTCGATGCCGCCCGCCACATGGACGTACGCGATGGCCTCGACCGGCAGTTCGTCGAGTGCCGTCGCCGGGTCCTCGCCCCGGTTGACGTGATTGGTGTGCAGATTGGCGACGTCGATCAGCAGCCGCACGCCGGTGCGCTCGACCAGTTCCGCGAGGAACTGCCCCTCGGTCAGCTCCTCGTCCGGCCAGGAGATCAGCGCGGCGATGTTCTCCAGAGCCAGGGGCACGGGCAGCGAGTCCTGGGCGATCCGCACGTTCTCGCACAGCACCTCCAGTGCGTCCCAGGTCCGCGGCACGGGCAGCAGGTGCCCCGCTTCCAGCCCCGGTGACGCGGTGAGCGGCCCCCCGGCCCGTACGAACGCGATGTGCTCCGTCACCAGCGGCGTGCCCAGCAGCGTGGCCCGCGCCGCCAGGTCGGCGAGGCGGCCCGCGTCGGGGCGGTCGGCACCCCCGAGGCCCAGCGAGACACCGTGCGGGACGACGGTGACGCCGCGCTCCCTGAGGCGGGCGAGAGACGCGGGGAGGTGGTCGGTGCAGATGTTCTCCGCAACCGCCTCGACCCAGTCGATCCCGGGCAGCGCTTCGATGGCGTCCTCGATCTCAGGCCGCCAGCCGATTCCTGTTCCCAGCTTCATCCGTCCCCCTCCTCGGTCCTTCGCTTCGTGCAGGGGTCATGGCCCCGCCACACGGCGGTGAATCCGAAAAGGGGGACGTTCAGAGCTTGATTTGAGGTTCCCGGAGCTACGGCTGCGGCAGCGGCTCCATCGTGGGCGGCACCGGGCGCGAGGTGAACGACTGGTCCCCGGTCGGCGTCACCGGCACCGGGACCTGCGGGACGTTGCCCGACACGGGCGGGCCCGAGGGGCTGGCCGTCGACGCGCCCGCCGCCTCGCGGGCCAGACCGTCGAAGTCGACGAACCCGGTGCGCTCCAGCATGGTGATGTGGTCCAGGACGGTCTGGTTCGCGTCCGAGGCCAACTGTCTGATCAGCGAGTTGCGCGTGGTGTGCCGGACCTGGGCTATCAGCGCGAAGACCTTGCCGTGCGCGTTGCGCAGCAGATTGGCGAACTTGCGCTCGTACTCCTGGCCGCTCGCCGCAGTCAGCTCGCGCAGCCAGCCCTGCTGGATCTCCGACGGCTGGTTCGGCAGCTCCACACCGAGCTTGGCGGCCACGTCCCGCGCCCGCCGGTCCAGATCCGTGTGCCCGACCACCAGGTGGTCGCCCGCCTCCTTCATGGCCTCACTCGGTGCGCGTTCGATGGCCTGCTGCCCTGCCGGAAGTTCCCACAGCCCGGCGAGGCGCACCTTGACCAGGAAGTCCCGGTCGGTCGCGGAGAGGGGGCCCCACTGGGTGGCGACGCTGGACGCGTTCAGATTGGCTTCGCCGGTCCCCGAGCGGTCGGCGTACGACCAGACGGGATAGGCGAGCGCGCCGAGTGTGGCGACAAGTGCCGCGATGATGAGGGCCGTTCCGTTGATGCGTCGCAACAAGAGTGTCTCCCGGGCCGATACGTGGCAGCTCTGAACCAACCGCCAAGTGACTCGTCATTCAACCTACTCGTCGGTAATGGCGGTGCGGCAGTACCCGGAGGTACGTATTTCGGCGCAGGGATGTTCAGCAGGAGGGCGGGCGATCTTCAGCGGCGCAGTGCCGGATGGTCCGCGACCACCGTGCAGGACCCCGGCGCGATCTCGGTGAACCCGGCATCGCGCACCACCGGCAGTCCGCTCACGGTGAGTTCGCGCCAGCGGTCCGGGGCAGGGGTCGCCACGGAAAGAGGGAAACCAGCCTCCCGCCACGCCTTGCGCTCGGTGTCCGACAGCTCCCACCAGGCGAGCTGCGCGCCGTGCCCGGCCTGGGCCATCGTCTTGCCCGCCGACATGCCGAGCTCCGGATTCAGCCAGAGCACCGGGCCGGCACCGTCGGGCGCGGCCGGCGGCTCCGGATCGTCGAGGTCCGTGCCCGACACCTGGAGCTTGGCCAGCTCTTTCGGCCAGCCGTCCAGCGGCACCGGCGGGAACACCCGCACCTCGGCCTGCTCGCCCGTGACCGTGATCCCGGGCAGCGCGGACGCCTTGCGCCACTCCGCACCGCGTGCGCGCCGCACCACCTTGCGGATCCGGGCGTCCTGCCAGTCCCGCATGAGCTGCGCCCACTCGCCCTCACCGAGCGAGCGTTCGTCGGAGAGCATCGTGAGCACCGCACGGGCGGCGGTCCGCAGCGCGTCGGTGCGTGCCGGGGGGTCCGTCTTCTCGATGTGCACCACCAGCGGCAGCACGAACTGAGGTGCCTCGTCGCGGACCGTCGGCTCGGTGCGGAAGGGGCTGTCCGCAGGATCTGCGGGAAGGGGCTCGGGGAGGTCGTCGCTGCTCACGGAGTCCAGTCTGCCAGGCCCCCGCATACCGGCTCTTGGCGGAACGCAGGGCTCCGGGTGAGGATGCCGGGCATGAAGAGCGACCTCTTTTCCAGCGAGCACATGGCCCAGCAGGCCACCGCCCCCGGCATGTCCCTCCAGAACGCCAAGTCCATCAAGTACGCCGTCAACGGTGAGATGCACGCACGTCAGGGATCGATGATCGCCTTCCGTGGCAGTCTCCAGTTCGAACGCAAGAGCCAGGGCATCGGCGGCATGCTCAAGCGCGCGGTCACCGGCGAGGGGCTGGCGCTCATGGCGGTCCGCGGTCAGGGCGAGGCGTGGTTCGCCCACGAGGCGGCCAACTGCTTCATCGTGGAGATGGAGCAGGGGGACGTCCTGACCATCAACGGCCGCAACGTCCTCTGTTTCGACGCGAGCCTCTCGTACGAGATCAAGACCGTGAAGGGTGCCGGAATGACCGGCGGCGGCCTCTTCAACAGCGTCTTCAGCGGCTACGGCAAGCTCGGCCTGATATGTGACGGCCAGCCCATCGTGATACCCGTCACAGCCCAGCAGCCGGTGTACGTCGACACGGACGCGGTCGTCGGCTGGAGCGCCCAGCTCTCCACCTCGCTGCACCGCTCGCAGAGCTTCGGCTCGATGGTGCGCGGCGGTTCGGGCGAGGCCGTCCAGCTGATGCTTCAGGGTGAGGGGTTCGTGATCGTACGGCCCAGCGAGCTCAAGCAGGAGAAGGCGTCGGCCAACTGAACCTGAGCGGGGTGGGCCGCCGGTACGGCTTCCGCGGACCCTGGGTGCTGCGCGGGGTCGATCTGGTGCTGCCCGCGCGGAGTCTGCTCCGCATCGAGGGGGCCAACGGAACGGGCAAATCGACCTTGTTGCGGATGTTCGCCGGCATCGACGCGCCGTCCGAGGGACGGATCACGGGCAGGCCCCGTACCGCGTACGTTCCCGAGCGCTTCCCGGCCGCCCTGCCGTTCACCGCGGCCGGATACCTCGTCCACCTCGGCCGCATCCACGGACTGCGGACCGCCGAGGCGAAGGCGCGGGCCCAGGAGTGGCTGACGCGCTTCGGGGCGGCGGGGCACGCCCGTACACCGCTCGCGGAGCTCTCCAAGGGCACCAGCCAGAAGGTCGCTGTCGCCCAGGCGCTCCTGGCCGAACCGGACCTGCTCGTCCTGGACGAGGCGTGGACCGGCCTGGACACCGAGGCCCGCGACGAACTGGACCGGGCCGTCGCCGCGCGGGTCCTGGCCGGGGCCACCGTCGTCTTCGTCGACCACGATCCGCGCCGGATGGCATCGAGTGTCGACGCCGCGTACCGGCTGGAGGGACACACCCGCGCCCCGGCAGAGCTTCCGGCACTTCCGCTCGAACACCCCGGCCCCCGTGTCCGGATCGACGCGACGGGTCCGGCGGGTGGTGCCCTCCCGCCGGGGCTCCAGGGCGCGCTCGCCGTGGAACAGGCCGGCGGTGAGGACACGGGACGGGTCAGCCTCACCGTCGCTGCGGCGCACTCGGACGCGGCGCTGAGCGTCCTTCTCACGGCCCGCCCGCCCTGGCACATCACCGGGGTCGCGCCGGTCCCGCTCACGGACCGGGCTGTCGCACGGGACCGGTCCTCGGTGCCGGCCGCGCACCTGGATTCGGCCGTGGACCCGGACCTGGTCCCATCCGTCGCGTCGTCGCGGGAGCCCGCGCCCGGTCGCGTAGCGGCCATCCCGGGTCCTCGCCCCGCACACCGGGGAGCCACGACCGCTCTGATGCGCTATCAGGCCGCGCTGCTGGTGCGCTCGCAGCGCTGGCTCGCGCCCGTCCTCCTCTACGCGGCCTTCCTCGGCGTCGGTGTGCGGGCCGGACAGCCCCTGCTGGACTCGCTCGGTTACGCGGCCGCCGCACTGCTTCCCGTCGCCGCGTGGTTCGTCCGGCTCTGCGTCACCCAGGAGCCGCCCGCCGCCCGGACGGTCGCGGCCGCTGCCGCCGGGCAGTCGCGGGTCCACTGTGCCGCGCTGCTCACCGCCCTCGGATCCGCACTCGCCCTGGGCGTCGTGGCCGTCGCGGTGGTGCTGCTCATCAGCAAGCCGGTCAGCACCGACAACACTGTCGACATACCGATTCTGCCCGCCGCATGCGCCGGACTGTTCGCCGCCGTCTGCTGCGCCCTGCTGGGAGCGTCGGTCGGAGCGCTCTGTTCCCGGCCGCTGCTGCGCCGCCGCGGCTGGTCGCTGGCGGCCACCGTGCTCGGCGCGCTGCTCGCCCTGGTGACCAGCGGCTCACCCGCGAGGTATGCCGTGACGAGCCTGGTCTCCGGTTCGTCGGCCGGGACGGTCCTGGTCCCCGTCCTGCCGCTGGCAGGGGCCGCTGTCATCGCCGGAGCGGTGGCCGCCGTAACCTCTCGGCTCACTTCTCTGCGCGGGTGAGTACGCTCGCCTGCATGGACGATGCGTACTGCGAGACGCCCGCGCCGGCCTCCGTACCCGTCGACACGGGCCCGCCGTACGCCGAGTGCGTGCTGTGCCGGAAGCCGACCGAGTACCCGGAGGCGACGAAGGGCAGCACCCTCTGCCCGGTCTGCGCATGGCAGGAGGCGGGGCGCACCGCCTGCTCGGGCTGACGTGGGCTCTCGGAGGCCGGCGGGTGACCGCCGCGGTCACCCGACAGCCTCTGTGCCCCGCATCAGCTCGGAGACCTTGACGAAGCGGTACCCCCGCGCGCGCAGTTCGGGGACCACGCGCCGTACGGCCTCGTCGGTGACGGGCGCCGCGCTGCGCGTGCAGTGCATGACGACCAGCGAGCCCGGCTTCACGCCCGCCAGTACCTGCTCGGCCACCGCATCCGCGTCCGTGGCGAACGCGTCGCCGCTGACGACGTCCCACTGGACCGCAGTCACTCCGGTGGATGCCAGGGCCTTCAGCGACGCGTCGTCGTAGCAGCCTCCGGGAAAGCGGAAGTACGGCACGACATTGCGTGCCCCCGTATCCCGGATCGCGGTGAAGGCCCGCTCCACCTCGCCGCGCATGGCGTCCTTCGCGACGGTCGGCAGTCCGTAGCAGGGGGAGGAGAAGGCGTAGTGGCTGTACGAGTGGTTGGCGACCTCGAACAGGGGGTCGGTGCCGATCGAGCGGGCCTGGGCCGGGTACTCCTGGGCCCACCGGCCGGTCATGAAGACCGTCGACGGCACCTTCAGCCGGCGGAGCAGCGTGATCAGACCCGGGTTGTCGAAGTGTTCGCCCGCTGCGGCGCGCGGACCCTGATCCGCCGTCATGTCCGCGTCGAAGGTGAGCGCCACGACCTTGTCGGCCTTGTCGCCGGAGCCGCCCGAGCGGCGTTCGAAGACGGGAGTCAGCCCGGCCGGCCCCGGAGTCATCGTGGGCGGCGTCGTCTGTGTGTCCTGCTCTGCGCCCTGAGCCCGTGCCGTGTGGCTCGGGCTCGGGCTCGGAGCGGCCGGGGGCGCGAGGGTCCGGGTGCGGGCGCCCTCCGGGTTCCCGCAGCCGGTGAGCACCGCGCCCAGAATCGCCAGCGTGGTCATCGTACGAACAGATTTGATCACTGGAGGACGCTAGCTGATGGGCGGTCAGCTTCCCCGCGCGGCACTCCGCCCGGCGTTCCGGCCCCGGCCGCGGCGAACCGGGGCCGGGGCAGCAGACGCCGCCCCGGCCCCGGTCCCGCTACCGGCCGCTCAGCGCCAGGGACCCGTCACCGCGAACGTCGTCCCCGGCGTATAGCAGTTCACGAACATCGTCCCGCCGTCCGGAGAGAACGTGACCCCGGCGAATTCGCCCCACTCCGGCTCCTCGGCCGTCCCGATGTTCTGCCGCCCCCGCGCCATCGGATAGACCTCGCCCCGCCGCGTCACCCCGAGGACGTGCTGCGCGCCCCCGCCGTCCTCGCACACCATCAGCCCGCCGTCGGCGGCGAGGCAGATGTTGTCCGGGGACTCGCCGGGCAGCTGGATGTCCGAGTCCGGGCCGAAGACGACCACCAGCGTGAGCCGGCGCCGCTTCGGTTCGTACCGCCAGACCTGGCCGAAGTGGTCGGCCGCCGACCCCTGCGAGCTGTGCGCGAAGCTGGAGACGAAGTAGACGGACGAGCCGCCCCAGTAACAGCCCTCCAGCTTCTGGGCGTGCGTGATGCCCTTCGGCCCGAAGTCCTGCAGCCGGATCGGAGTCCCGACGGCCTGTGGATCGGGGACGGGTACCCACTCGATCCGGTCGAAGCTCGCTCCGGTCTCCTGGACGACGGACAGATCGGGTACCCCGGGCACCCGCATGGCTTCGAGTGCGCCCCCGGCCCGCAGTGAGCCCGTACCGCCGAGCGGCTTCTCCGGGAGGAAGCGATAGAAGAGCCCGAACGGCTTCTCGAACGCGTCCTCGGTCTCGTACACGATCCCGTTCTTCGGATCGACGGCGATCGCCTCGTGCTGGAAGCGGCCCATCGCGGTCAGCGGTACGGCGCCGGTGCGGCGCGGATCGGCGCCGTCCACCTCGAAGATGAATCCGTGGTCCTTCGTATAGCCGTTGGTGCCGGCCTTGTCCTCGGTCTCCTCGCAGGTCAGCCACGTGTTCCACGGAGTGGGGCCGCCCGCGCAGTTGACCGCCGTACCGGCAATGGCAACCCGCTCGCCGAGGACGTGTCCCCGGCTGTCGAGCTCCAGGGCCGTACAGCCGCCCTTGCCCATCGGGTCGTAGGTGAGGCCCTCGACGGTCGGCACACCGATTCTTCCGGTGGGCCGGTTCTCGTGGTTGCGCACGAGGTGGACCCGGCCGCGGCGGCCTGCGAAGGCGGCCATGCCGTCGTGATTGCTCGGGACCTGGCCCTCGCCGGAGCGGAGGGGGTCGCCCTCCCGGGAGAGGACCCGGTAGCGGAAACCTTTCGGCAGGTCGAGCAGTCCGTCGGGGTCCGGCACAAGGGGCCCGTAGTCGCCGTGGCCGCGGGCGGCGGCAGTGCCGGCGAAGAGTTCGGTGAAGGCCCCGGCGAAGGCGATCGAGGCGGCGGTCGCGCCGGTGCCTGCCAGGACCTGTCGTCGTGTTGCGCGTCGTTGTGCTTCTGATGACATGAGGCAACTCCCTGTTGGCGGACAGGTGAAGTGACCCGCATGTGTGTACCACGCGTACTGTCGCGCGGGAACCATGCGGGCCACTGTGCCTCAATGTGACCCAGGGGTGGATAGGGCCCCGGGGGCAGGTGGGATCAGGCCAGCGAAGCGCTGAGCGTGATCGTCGTGCCCGTCAGCGCCTGGCTGACCGGGCAGTTCGCCTTGGCGTCCTCGGCTGCTTTCACGAAACCTGCCTCGTCCAGACCCGGAACCTCGCCCTCCACGGTGAGGTGGATACCGGTGATGCCGGTACCGGGCTGGAAAGTGACCTCCGCCTGGGTGTTCAGCTTGGTCGGCGGGGTGCCCGCCGTGGCCAGGCCGTTGGACAGGGCCATCGAGAAGCAGCTGGAGTGCGCGGCGGCGATGAGCTCCTCCGGACTGGTCTTGCCGTTCGCCTTCTCCGCGCGGGACGGCCAGGAGACCGGGTACTCCCCGATCCCGGAGGAGTCGAGGGTGACAACGCCCTTGCCCTCGAGCAGGTTGCCTTCCCAGACCGTGTGCGCCTGACGCGTGGTAGCCATGCTGGATCCCTTCAAACGGTGTGCGCGGTGATACGGGACGTACGGGGTCCGTGACGCTCCTCGTACGTGGTACGCCCCCGAACCTACTGCGCCACCAGTCCCTTTGCGTCGCGCGCCAGCGCTGTCAGCCGGGAGATCGCCCGGAAGTACTTCTTCCGGTACCCGCCGTTCAGCATCTCGTCGCTGAACAGCCGGTCGAACGGACGACCGGAGGCGAGCACCGGGACCTCGCGGTCGTAGAGCCGGTCCGCGAGGACCACCAGACGCAGCGCGGTCGACTGGTCGGGCACCGGCTGCACATCGGTGAGGCAGACCGCCGTGATGCCGTCGGTCAGTGCGCCGTAGCGGCTCGGATGGACCCGGGCGAGATGGTCGAGCAGGGCGGGGAAGTCGTCCAGGGCGGCGCCCGGAGTGGCGTAGGCGGCCTGGGTGACCTGCTCGTCGGAGTACGGCGGCGGGGCCTCGGGCAGCCCGCGGTGACGGTAGTCCTCGCCGTCGATCCGCAGCGGCCGGAAGTGGGAGGACAGCCCCTGGATCTCGCGGAGGAAGTCGGCGGAGGCGAAACGGCCCTCGCCGAGCTTGCCGGGCAGGGTGTTCGAGGTGGCGGCCAGCGCGACACCCGCCTCGACGAGCCTGCTGAGCAGGGACGACACCAGAACCGTGTCGCCCGGGTCGTCCAGTTCGAATTCGTCGATGCACAGGAGCCGGTGGCCGCTCAGGGTCTGCACGGTCTGCTGGAAACCCAGCGCACCGACCAGATTCGTCAGTTCGACGAATGTGCCGAAGGCCTTGAGCGAGGGGGCGGCGGGAGTGGCGTGCCAGAGGGAGGCCAGCAGATGGGTCTTGCCGACGCCGTAGCCGCCGTCGAGATAGACACCCCGCGGTCCGGTGGGCGGGGCGGGTTTCTTGCTGAACCACTTGCGCCTGCCCACGCCGGTGGCATGCGCGCCGCCGAGCCCGCCGGCGAACTCGCCGAGAACCTTGACGGCCTCGGTCTGGCTCGGCTGACCGGGGTCGGGTACGTACGTATCGAAGCGCACCGCGTCGAAGCGCGGCGGGGGCACCATCTCCGCGACCAGACGGTCGGCGGGGACGCGTGGCTCGAGGGCGCACAGGGACTGCGGGGCCGTTTCGGCTATGGGGCTCTGCCCCGGCACGGCGGTGGAGGACGACACAACTCTCCACCTTAAGGGCCGTGCCAGACTGCAGGGCATGCGACGCCTGCTCCCTGTGACGGACCTGACAATCGCGGACCCGGCAAAGGCGGCCGGGAGGACATCCGCAGCCAGCGATCGCGAGTGGACACTCGACGAGCTGGCCGATGCCTATGCGTACCCCGGGAACGGCCGTCCGTGGCTTCGCGCCAACATGGTCTCCACCCTGGACGGAGCCGCCCAGCACGAGGGCCGCTCCCAGGGCATCTCCAGCGCGACGGACATGCGGATCTTCGGCACGCTGCGCGGGCTGGCCGATGTGATCGTCGTCGGCGCGGAAACAGTGCGGCTGGAGGGCTACCGGCCCGCCCGGGCCCGCGACGCCTTCGCCGCCCGGCGTGCGGCGGCCGGGCAGGGCCCCGCCCCCGCGATCGCCGTCGTGAGCGGGAGCCTGGACCTGGACTTCTCGCTCCCGCTCTTCGTCTCGCCCCTGGTCCCCACCCTGGTGATCACCGGGGCAGCGGCACCGTCCGACCGGATCCATGCGGCCCGGGACGCGGGCGCCGATGTACTGATCGCCGGGGACGGCGCCGCCGTCGAGCCGGCGTGGGCGGTGGCGGAGCTGGCCGCGCGCGGCCTCACCCGGCAGCTCACGGAGGGCGGACCGCGGCTGCTCGGCCAGTTCGTGGCGGCCGGGGTGCTGGACGAGCTCTGTCTGACCGTGTCCCCGATGCTCACCGCGGGCGATGCGCAGCGGATCGCGGGGGGCCCCGGGGTGGCCGTGCCGGAACGTTTCTCCCTCACATCCCTGCTGGAAGAGGCAGGATTCCTCTTCACCCGGTACGGGAAGATCTGACACTTAGCGGAATATGCCGTTCCGGTTAGCTCCAGGTGGGCACACTTATTCCTGCAGACCCCGTGCAATTGCGGGGAAGGATGGTTTCAGCAGCAGCGGTCGGCCACGGCCGATGAGATGAAACGGAAGGGCGCCTGCCGTGTTCACAAGCGTTTTGATGATCGAGAAGCCCCTCACTCCCGAGGACGTGGAGTTCGTCACCACCCTCCACGGCGAGGAGCAGATCTCGTTCGTCGTACTGATGCAGCCACGCGGTGACCAGGCCGACGTCCTGCTCCGGGCGATCGACGACGTGGCGCTCGGCGAACTGAGAGAAGCGGTCCGCGAGGGCGAGGAGCCGGAAGGCAGGGCGGCGCAGGAGCCCGCGGCGGTGGCGCTGGAGTACTCGCTCCAGGAGCTGCGCAAGGCAGGGTCGGAGGCCGTCGGACAGGTGATCGAGGACCATCCTCTGGACAAGCTGAAGACCGTGGTCGAGGACTCCGGGGCCGACGAGGTCATCGTGCTGACCGCACCGCACTACGTGGAGGAGTTCTTCCACCGCGACTGGGCGTCCCGGGCCCGTCACAAGGTCGGCGTACCGGTGCTCAAGCTCTTCGCGCACAGCGAATAGGCTGGGCGGACCACATCCACGTCGCACCCTCGGGAGACACACGCATGGCACCCGGTATTCCTGCCGCCCTGGAACGGCCGCACTTCATCGGCATCGGCGGCGCCGGAATGTCGGGCATCGCGAAGATCCTCGCCCAGCGAGGAGCGAAGGTGGCAGGCAGCGACTCCAGGGAGTCCGCCACCGCCGAGGCCCTGCGGGCGCTGGGGGTCACCGTCCACATCGGGCACGCCGCCGGTCACCTGGCGGACGACGCGTCCTGCGTGGTCGTCTCCAGCGCCATCCGCGCGGACAACCCCGAGCTGGTCCGCGCCGCCGAGCTGTCCGTCCCCGTCGTGCACCGCTCCGACGCGCTCGCCGCCCTGATGGAGGGCCTGCGCGCCATCGCGGTCGCCGGTACGCACGGCAAGACCACCACCACGTCGATGCTCGCCGTCGCCCTGTCCGAGCTGGCCCTCGACCCCTCGTACGCCATCGGCGGCGACCTGGAGGGTCCGGGCACGAACGCCGCGCACGGCGGCGGCGACATCTTCGTCGCCGAGGCGGACGAGAGCGACCGCAGTTTCCAGAAGTACGACCCCCAGGTCGCGATCGTCCTCAACGTCGAGCTGGACCACCACGCGAACTACGCGTCGATGGAGGAGATCTACGACTCCTTCGAGACGTTCGTCGGCAAGATCGTCCCCGGTGGCACCCTGGTCGTCTCCGCCGACCAGCAGGGCGCGGTGGAGCTGGTCCAGCGGGTCCGCGACATCTCCTTGCTCAACGTCGTCACCTACGGCGCGTCCGCGACCGCCGACGTGCGGGTCCACAAGGTCACCCCGCGTGGGCTGACCAGCGAGGTCACCGTCGTCCTGGGGGGCAAGTACCTCACCTTCACGGTGTCCGTGCCCGGCAGCCACTACGCCCACAACGCGGTCGCGGCCCTCGCCGCCGGTGTCGCCCTCGGTATCCCGGCGCACAACCTGGCCTCCGCCATCGGCAAGTACACCGGCGTCAAGCGCCGCCTCCAGCTCAAGGGTGAGGCCGCCGGGGTCCAGGTCATCGACTCCTACGCGCACCACCCCACCGAGATGACCGCCGACCTGGAAGCCATGCGCGGCGCGGCCTCCGAGGCCCGTCTCCTGGTCGTCTTCCAGCCCCACCTCTTCTCCCGTACCCAGGAGCTCGGCACCGAGATGGGCCAGGCCCTCGCCCTCGCCGACGCCTCGGTGGTCCTGGACATCTACCCGGCCCGCGAGGACCCGATCCCGGGCATCACCAGCACCCTGATCGTCGACGCCGCGAAGACGGCCGGTGCCGACGTCACGGCCGTCCACGACAAGGCGACGGTCCCCGCCGTCATCGCGGGAATGGCGAAGCCGGGCGATCTGGTTCTCACCATGGGAGCGGGCGACGTCACCGACCTCGGCCCGCAGATCCTGGACCACCTGTCGAGCTGAGGGAGCCACCGTGTCGTACGACGTCGAGAAGCCGGACGAGCAATGGCGGGCGGAGCTGAGCCCCGCCGAGTACGCGGTGCTGCGCAAGGCAGGCACCGAGCCCGCGTTCGTGGGTGAGTACACCGACACCAGGACCGCAGGTGTCTACTCCTGCCGCGCCTGCGGTGCGGAGCTGTTCCGCTCCGACACCAAATTCGAGTCGCACTGCGGCTGGCCGTCCTTCTACGACCCGAAGGACACCGACGCGGTCGAGCTGATCCAGGACACCAGCATGGGCATGGCCCGTACCGAGGTGCGCTGCGCCCGTTGCGGCTCGCACCTGGGCCACGTCTTCGAGGGCGAGGGCTATGCCACGCCCACGGACCAGCGTTACTGCATCAACTCGATCTCGCTGACCCTGGCGCCGGACGAGGCCTGAGCACGCGGACGGGGCGGCGCCGTGGTCAGTCCTCCTCGGACCCCGCAGGCGCCGCAGCCGGTCCTCCTCGGACCCCGCAGGCGCCTCGGTCAGTTCTCCTCGGACTCCGCTTGCCCCTCGGGGCGCAGCAGCGGATGCGCGACGCCGGGGAACACCCGGGCGCGCACGACTTCCTCAGCGGCTCCGCCCTGGATCACCGTCTCCGCGACGCCCCACGGCCGGCCGGCCAGCCGCACGGTCAGGGTGTACGAGGACGAGCAGCCGGTGCACTCGTAGCGGTCGGCCCAGATCTCCACGTCCGTGACGCTGCCCGGATACCGCTTCACATGCCGGTGCCGGGCATGACAGTGATCGCACGTCTCGCCCGGCTCGCAGGTACCGCCGCACGGACAGGGCACATCCAGCGACTCTGCGGGCTGCCAGCGCTGGATGAGCCTGGCCTCGCTGGTCGCACCCATGTCCTTCATCGCCTTCAGATTGCGCGCGGCGACGTTGTACGACTCGCCGGTCGCGGCCATCCGGTCCCGGATGACGTCCTTGCGCCCGCGGTTCGTCGTCATGTGTTCCTCCTGGGTGTACGCAGCCCGCCAGGAGGCCCACGAAATCGTCCTCCCTACGGTACCTGTCGCTCCGCTCCCGCTGTCCCGCCCCCAGCCCGCAGTCTGCCGGGACCCCGTGCACGCAGAGCGCGACAGTGTGTCCGGTTATCGAACCGAACAGCCATTCTTTGGCGTCGGGTGCACGGCGGCGCGCCGTCTTCGAGTCAATTCGGCTTGTTTCTCCTGCGGGCTCCGACTTTTGTGTGAAGTGATAGTGAACTGAATCTTCATATGCTGATAGGGGAATCCTCTGACCACGTGAAATCATTTATGGCCGATCCGGACGGGCCGCATCGCCGGATGACTGAATCACTCCCTTGACCGGTTCTCGGCGGGCGATACACACTCGCATGAGGCACTCATGCATCAGGAGCCACGAGCGCACACGGATGCGGATGGCCCTGCGAGACCGATATCGCACGGGGTGAACGACGGGGGATACGCGCGGGGGGGATTGTGTGTGCGGATTCGGCGCATGCACGCAATTCCTTCACGTCTCCTCTCCTCTCATCTCTTGGTGCGCGAAGGGAATGGAGGGGGAATGCCGACGCACATGGGCTATCCCGGTGTTTACATCGAAGAACTTCCCAGCAGCATCCGTACGATCGCCTCGGTCACCACCTCGGTGACCGCGTTCGTGGGGCACACACGCCGGGGTCCGCTCAACCAACCGGTACGGGTCACCAGCTTCGCCGACTTCGAGCGCCGCTTCGGCGGACTCACCTCGCAGAGCGCCCTCAGCTATGCCGTGCACCAGTTCTTCGGCAACGGCGGCACCCTCGCGGTGATCGTCCGTGTGGCCAAGGCCGGCACCGGCGAGGAGGCCTGCGTCACGCTCCACTCCACCGAGGGCCACAGCGAGTGCCCGGCGTTGGAGGTACACGCCAGGGAGCCCGGGGTCTGGGGCTCGGGCCTGCGGGTGGCCGTCGACCACGACACCCCGGATCCGGACAGGACGTTCAATCTCCAGATCATCGACGCGCGTGGCGGAGCCCGGGAGTCCTTCACCGGCCTGTCGATGAGCGCCGGCCACGGCCGCTTCGTCGAGACAGTGGTCAACGCGGGTTCCAGCCTCGTCCGGGTGAAGGCTCTCGATGAGGACCGGCCCGACCCGTCCGGCACGGTCTCCAAGCCCTTCGCGGCGGAACTGTCCGACCTGAAGGTCGAGTTGAAAGTCAAGATCGGCGATGTGGAGCGTGAGTTCACGCTCTTCGAGCCCGACCGGGACGGGGAGCCGCCGAGCAACGTCATCGAGCTGGCCCTTCTGCTGGAGCGCAAGCTGCGCGCGCTGCCCGACGCCCCGGGTAAGCACGCCTTCGCCGGGGCCGAGGTCGCCGCCTTCGGCAGGCGGCTCCAGGTCGTCGCCGGGTCCGTCGACCCGGACGACGTCGTCCGCTTCATCGGGGAGTGCGCCAATGACCTGGGACTCGAGGCCTCGGTCAACCCGCCCGTGTTCCCGCTGGAGGGCGGCAAGGACGGCGATCCGCCCGGGCCCCGCGACCTCATCGGGAGCGAGGCGCGCAAGACCGGCGTCCAGGCCCTGCGCGACGTGGACGACGTCAACCTGCTCGTCCTGCCGGAGCTCTCGGCGTACGAGTCCACCGAGGACATGGTCACCGTCCTGTCCGCGGCCGAGCAGCTCTGCCAGGAGCGGCGGATCTTCCTGCTCGTCGACTCTCCCTCGGCGTGGGGCAACGTCGACGCCGCGCGGGCCGGGATCGGCGCCTTCGAACCCGTACGCAGCAGTCATGCGGCGCTGTACTTCCCGCATCTGCAGCTGACGGACCCGCTGACCGGACGGCTGCGTTCCTTCCCGCCGTCGGGCGCCATCGCCGGTGTGATCGCCCGTACGGACGGCGAGCGCGGTGTGTGGAAGGCGCCGGCCGGGACCGAGGCGCGCCTCGCCGGGGTCCGGTCGCTGACGGTCAAGCTGACCGACCGGGAGAACGGGCTGCTCAATCCGCTGGGTGTGAACTGCCTGCGTACCTTCCCCGTGGTGGGGCCGCTGGTCTGGGGCGCCCGCACACTCGAGGGCGCGGACGCGCTCGACAGCGAGTGGAAGTACGTACCGGTGCGCCGGCTCGCGCTGCATGTCGAGGAGAGCCTCTTCCGCGGTCTGCAGTGGGTCGTCTTCGAACCCAACGACGAGCAGCTCTGGCAGCAGATCCGGCTCAAGGCATCGGCCTACCTCAACGACCTCTTCCGGCAGGGCGCTTTCAAGGGCGGCACACCGCGCGAGGCGTACTTCGTGAAGTGCGACAAGGACACCACCACGGACGCCGACATCGCGCGTGGAGTCGTCAACGTCGTGATCGGTATCGCGCCGGTCAAGCCTGCGGAGTTCGTGATCGTCAAGATCCAGCAGTTCGCCGGACAGTTCGACCTCTCGTAACCAAGGAAAAGGAACACGAAGGAAACCGATGGCTGAGTTCCAGATCAACGCCCATCGCTTCGACCCCTACAAGAATTTCAAGTTCCTGGTCCTCTGGGACGGTCGAACGGTCGCGGGCATCAGCAAGATCAGTCCCCTGAAGCGCACCACCGAGGTGGTCAAGCACCGCCACGGCGGTGACCCGAGTTCACCGCGCAAGTCGCCGGGCCGCTCCGAGTTCGAGGGCGTCACGCTCGAACGTGGTGTCACCCACGATCCCGAGTTCGACCGCTGGGCCAACAAGGTCTGGCAGGTCGGCGCCGGGCTCGGCTCGGAGGTCTCGCTCCGTGACTTCCGCAAGGACATCATCATCCAGGTACTCAACGAGGCCGGGCAGGTAGCCGTCTCGCACAAGCTCTACCGGGCCTGGGTCAGCGAATACCAGGTCATGGGCGAGCTCGATGCGAACGCCAACGCCGTCGCCATCCAGAGTGTGAAGCTGGAGTGCGAGGGCTGGGAGCGGGACTACGAGATTCCGGAACCGGTCGAGCCGTCCTTCACCCACCCGGCCTGAACGTCCTCGTGACCCCTGGGACAGCCCCCGTGGGGCCCGCCGAGCTGCTGGCCGCCTGGGAGACCGGGCTTGCTCTGGACGCGGCGCAGAGGTCGCTGCTGCTGCACCGGGCGGCCCGCCCGGGGGCCGGTGCCGACGAGCTGCTGTCGGTGCCGGTCGGCGAGCGGGAAGCCGATCTGTTCGCGCTGCGCCGGTCGCTGTTCGGCGAGCGGCTGCAGGTGCGGGTCGAGTGCGGTGCCTGCGGCGAGGCCATGGAGTTCGACCTCGACGCCGGTGCTCTGGGCGCACGTCCGGCGGTCGGGGACAGGCTGCTGCGGGTGGCGGAGGACGGCTGGGTGGTGGAGTTCCGGCTGCCCACCGTCGCCGGCCTCGCGGCGGCCGGCGGGGCTTCCTCTCCCGCCGAGGCCCGTCGGCTGCTCGTGACGGGCTGCACCGTGCGGGCTCTGCGGGACGGGGAGCCCGTCGCCGCGGAGCAGCTGGCCGCTCTGCTGCCCGAACGGGTGGAGCGGCTCATCGCCGAGAAGGCCGCCGAGGCGGACCCGACGGCCGAGGTGACGCTGAACGTGGCGTGCCCCGAATGCGGTGAGGCCACCCGGGCCGAGCTGGACATCACCTTCTACCTGTGGACCGAACTGGACACCTGGGCAAGGGACCTGCTCCTCGATGTCCATCTGCTCGCCACCGCCTACGGGTGGAGCGAGCCGGAAATTCTGGCGCTGAGCCCCATTCGGCGTCGCTACTACCTGGAGCTGTGCACCGATGCCTGACTACTTCGACCGGCTGCTCGCCCGGTACACGCCGGTGGCCGCGGCCACCGGCGACACCGGCGCGCGCGTGCGGGTGCGGCCACGGCTGTCCGGCCCGTTCGAGCGGGCCGAGGCACTGCGGCACGGGCCGCCCGAGCCGGACGAACCGGCCGCGCTGGTCCCCTCCGCTCCCCGGGTCACCCCGGACCCGCACCTCCCGGTCCGGGGTGACCGGGAGGTGCGCACGGAGCGGCACACCGTGGTGCGCACCGAGCAGGCACCGCAGCCCGGCGAGCCGGAGCAGCCGGTCCGGCCGGCAGCAGCGGTCCCGGCACCGCTGCTGCGGCCCCCGGCGACTCCTTCGCCGAAGACCCGGCCCCATGGGGCGGAAGGCGCACGTGCGGCACGCCGGGTGCGGTCGTCCGCTCCGGACGACCCGACGTCGGCGCCCGCCACGGCAGTTGCCCCGGCACAGGTGGCCGCCGCACCGGCACCCGCGGCAGGGCTCCCCGTGCCGCGCGCTTTCGACTCCGCCGCTGCGCGCGGTGCGGCGCTCGCCTCGGTGGGACGGCGCGCGCCGCGCCCGGCCGAGCGCGTCGTACATGTGCAGATCGGCCGGCTGGAGGTCAGTGCGACGCCGCCCGGCGCGAACGGTTCACCGGCCGGGCGCCCCGCACAGACGGCCGGCCGGCCGGCCCCCGTACTGACGCTGGACGACTACCTGTCGCGCGGCGGGAAGAGGGACTGACGACATGAGCAACGCACTCGCCGTCGCCACGGTCACCCAGGCGCTCGCCCTGCTGATCGAGAGCAACCTGGGGCCCGAGATGGACATCGCGGTCAAGGTGGAGACCCGTAAGCCACCGTCGGAGCCGCCGAGCGAGCCGACCATCACGGTGTTCCTCTATCAGGTGGCCCCGAACGCGGCGATGCGCAACAACGACCTGCCGACGCGCGCCGCCGACGGCACGCTGCGCAACCGGGCGGCCGCGCCGCTGGACCTGCACTACGTGATCAGCGCGTACGGGGAGGAGACGGAGCTGGTCGGGCAGCGGCTGCTGGGCTGCGTGATACGGACGCTGCACGAGATTCCGGTGCTGCCGAGGGAACTGATCGAACTGGCGGCTGAGCGACCGCATCTGGCGGGCAGTGACCTGGCGGACTCGCTGCAGAAGGTGCGCTTCACGCCGACGGTCATGGACGTCGACGAGACGTCCAAGCTCTGGGGAATGCTGCACCAGACCCCGTACACCCTGTCGGTGGCCTACCAGGCATCGCTGGTCGTGATCGAGGGCCGCGAGAAGCCGGTCCCGGCGAAGCCGGTGGAGCAACGCACGGTACGGGTGGTCCCGTTCGGGGCGCCGGGGGCACCGGTGCCGCCGGGGGCGGATGGGGCCTCTGCGGCTCCCGTGACTCCCGTCGCTCCTGCGGAGGAGACGGGAGAGGACTCGTCCCGTCCGCCCACGACCAGGAAGGCTGCGGCGACGAAGACTGCGGTGGCGAAGGCCCCCGCAAAAGCCGTCGCCAAGGGTCCCGCCAAAGCCCCCGCCAAGTCCACCGGGGCCGCCGCCCGGCGAACGGCTCCGCCTCGTCCGCGCAGGACGGCCGAGAGCGATACGCCGACGCCGGACGACAAGGGCTGAGCCGAAGTGCGGAACACGGGGGGTGAGGACATGGGCACGTACGAAGGCGCCGGTCACAGCGGGAGCCGCGACGCAGCAGCGCAGGGACGGGCGCTTCTGGCGGCCGTCCACGCCGTGCTCGCCCGCGTCGACGCCCACGCCGGGCGCGCGACACGCGGCTCGGGCCCGGCCGCGGCAGCCGGTACGGCAGGAGGCACACAGCCCGCACAGGGCGGCGCCCCCGCTTCTCCGTCCGAAAGCACACCCGCCGCCGACTCCCCAACCGGCACCGGCGCCCTCCTGGCCGCGCCCCCCGGCCCTGCCGCCCTCGACGCCCTCGTCGCCTGCTTCGGCCTCAGCCCGTTCGAGCGCGAGATCGTCCTGCTCGCCGCAGCGGCCGAGCTGGAGCCCACCACGGCCGCCCGCTGCGCCGCGGCCTGCGGGGATCCGGAGCGTACGTACCCCACCTTCTCGCTCGCCCTGGCCGCGCTCGGCGATCCGCACTGGAGCGCCCTCACCCCCGTCGCCGCGTTGCGGCGCTGGCGCATCGTCGAGCTCGACGACGAGACCCGGCTGACGACGTCCAGGCTCCGGCTCGACGAGCGGATCCTGCACTTCCTGGTCGGCTCGCCCTACCTGGACGCACGGCTGCACGGGCTGCTGCGCCGGACCACCGTGCCGGACTCGCTGCCCACCTCCTACGACCTGGCGGCGAGCCGGGTCGCGGCCGGCTGGGCGGGGGCGGGGCGCGGCGCGCCGCTCCGGGTCGAGCTGGTCGGCGGCGATCTCCGTACCCGCGCGGACATCGCCGCGGTGGCGGCCCACCGCTCGGGGCTCGGCCTCTACGAGATGTCGGCCGCCGACCTTCCGACCGCCCCGGCCTCACGCGACCTGCTCGCCCGTCTGTGGCAACGCGAGGCGATCCTGCTGCCGGCGGCGCTGCTGGTGGAGGTCGGTGACATGGACCGCGAACAGGCCACCGCCACTGATGCGTTCGTCGAGAGTGCGGCCGTGCCGCTGGTCGTGTCGAGTCCCGATCCGCGGCAGACGGCCCGCCCCCGCGGTGAGCGCGTCACCGTTCCGCCGCTGGATGCGGACGAGCAACTCGAGGTGTGGACCGATGCGTTCGCCGAGGTGCCGGACGTGTCGGAGAGCGATCTGCGCGACCTCGTCGCCCAGTTCTCGCTGCCGCCGCATCTGGTCCGCTCGGCCGGCGCGGCCGTGGTCCGGGACCTGCCCGGCGAGGACGAGCTGGACGCGACAGGACTGGCCTGGCAGGCGGGTCTCACCGAGGCCCGGATGGGCATGGACGAGCTGGGCCGCCGCATCGAGCCGCAGGCGGCCTGGGGCGATCTGGTGCTGGCGGAGCGGCAGTTGCGGGTCCTGCGCGAGATCACCGCGCATGTGCGGCAACGGCCGACCGTGTACCAGGAGTGGGGTTTCGCCGGGACGCTGCGCCGGGGGCTGGGTGTCACCGCGCTCTTCGCGGGCGGCTCCGGCACCGGCAAGACGCTGGCCGCCGAGGTGATGGCGAAGGAGCTGGGCCTGGATCTGTTCGTCATCGATCTCTCCCAGGTGGTCAGCAAGTACATCGGTGAGACCGAGAAGAACCTGCGCAAGGTCTTCGACGCGGCCGAGCAGGGCGGGGCACTGCTGTTGTTCGACGAGGCCGACGCTCTCTTCGGCAAGCGCAGTGAGGTCAAGGACAGCCACGACCGGTACGCCAACCTCGAAGTCAGCTATCTGCTGATGCGGATGGAGGCGTACCGGGGGCTCGCGATCCTCACGACGAACATGAAACAGGCGCTGGACACGGCGTTCATGCGCCGTATCCGCTTCGTCGTCGACTTCCCCTTCCCCGGCGAGAGCGAGCGGGCCGAGATCTGGCGCCGGGTGCTGCCCGCACGTGCCCCGATGAAGGGCGTCGATCCGGAGCTGCTGGCCCGGCTGACCGTGGCGGGCGGGTCCATCCGCAACATCGCGCTGTCGGGTGCGTTCCTCGCGGCGGAGGAGGGCGACCGGCTCCAGATGCGCCACATGCTGGAGGCCGCCCGTACCGAGTACCTGAAGCTCGACCGTTCCCTGACACCGTCGGAGGTGCACGGATGGGTCTGAACGAGCAGCAGCGCACGGTACGGGTGGACATCGGCGAGCTGGTGCTCGACGGGTTCGGCCGGGTGGACCCGGAGCGCGTATCGGAGGCGTTCCGAGCGGAGTTGGGGCGGCTCGTACGGGAACGGGGCGTCCCGCTGGCGGCGGACGGCGGGCAGGCGCTGGACGCCCTGGCAGGGCTGCCTCCGCTGCCCGCGACGGTATCGGCGCGGCGCCTGGGCCAGGAGCTTGCGCGCGCGGTGCACACGGGCCTGTCCGGCGGGGGTGAGGTGACACGATGAGCACGTCCCGCTCGCAGGAGACGCGGTCGGACCAGTCCGACAGGCGGCGCAAGCGCAAGGAACGCGCCGCGTCCCGGGCGCCCGAACCGAAGAACATCGTCAGCGGTGCGGGCCAGCCGCTCGACCTGAGTGTGCGGCGCGAGCTGGAGGAGCAGCTGGGGCACGACTTCGGCCGGGTGCGGTTGCACACCGACCCGGACGCGGGCGCGCTCACCGAGATGCTCGGCGCGGACGCGGTCGCGGTCGGACAGGACATCTTCTTCCGCGAGGGGACCTACCGTCCCGGCACGCCGGACGGTCAGCGGCTGCTTGCCCACGAGTTGCTGCACACGGTGCAGAACCCGCACGGTCTCGGCGCGCTGCGGGCCGGGCGCGACCTGGGCGCGGTGAGCATGCCGCAGCAGGCGATGGAGCGCGAGGCGGAGTCGGCGGCGCAGGATCTCGTACGTTCCGAAGAGCCCGCGCAGGAGATCGCTCCGGGCCGGTCCACACCCGGCTGGCTGCGGTACGCGACAGTGGAGGCGGACCGGCTGCGTGCCGAGCACATGGACCCGGAGACCGTCGTCGACCGCCTGGTCAACGGTGTGCTGCGCTCGTTGCGCGGCGATCCGGCGGACGCCTCGGGGAGGGTACGGGTCCAGCTGGCGCGGATGCCCGTGGAGCTCCAGGACACGGTCCTCGACGTGCTGGAGACGCGGCTGCCCACCCCGGCCCACGACCGGCTCATCGACCTGATCGACGAAGTGGACCAGGCGCCGCTGCCGTTGGAGGCGTCGGTCTCGCTCACCCCGCACGTGGTCCCCGACGCGATCGAGGAGATCACCTGGCAGCAGGAGTCCGACGAGGAGGCGTGGCGCGCCCGGCTCGACGGCGCGGAGGAGCTGGAGAACGAGCGGATGCGGCAGGCGCAGCGGCGCAAGGCCGAGGATCCGGGGGCGGACAGCGGCGCGTCCGAAGGGGCGCAGGAGCCCGAGGCAGGTGCGGGCGGTGCCGCGCCGTCGGGTGCTCCGCCGCAGGCGGAGCAGGGCAAGCCGGAGTCGGCCGGGGCGCAACCGCTCCAGGTGGAAGGGAAGTCCACCGGCGCCGAGCAGGGCCCCGGCGGGGCCGGGGACAAGGGCGCGGCGGGCGACGGGAAGGGCGAGGGGCAGCAGGCCGAGCCGCAGCAGGCACGGACCCCGGCGCAGTCGCAACCGGCCGCGGGGAAGCGCAAGGAGGCGTCGGCCCGGCCGGCCGGAGCCGAGCGGCCGACGCCAGTGGACAAGAGCGCGGCGGAGCGCGACGACACCCGTCGCTCCGTCCGGCAGGACGCGCCTCCCGAGTCCGACCAGGACCCGGACGACGAGCCGTTGGGCGTCGACGAGGGCGGCGAGGCCGAGGCGCTCGCCGAGCTGGAGGCACTCGTCGCAGAGGCGGAGCAGGACGCGGCCGAGCCCGCGCCGGCGCCCCGGCAGGACGCGTCGGGTCTAGGTGACCTCGAAAAAACCACGGTGAACGCGTCCGCTCCGGGCCCGGAACGGGGCGCGGTCGGCTCGCCGCCCGCCACGCCCGTGCCCGCCGCGGACACGGAGGTGTTGGCGGCGGCGCTCGAGGCGGAGAGCGAGGATCTCGACGCTGAGGGGGACTCCGCGTCGGAGGGCCCCCTCGACCAGGAGGCGGGTCCCGAGCCGGACAGCGACGCGGAGAGCCGCCCCGGGGCGGCGCGTGATGCCTCGTCGGGCGAGGCGGATCCCGAAGCGGAGGCCGAGGACCGCGATCTGGCGTCCGAGACACGTCGGGCGAACGAACGCTCCGGGGAGGAGCAGGGCGGCGGCGAGGGTACGTCCCCCGGTGACGGTGCCGTCCCGGGCAAGCTGGCCAAGGCCGCCGAGGATGCACGGGGGCAGGCGACCCCCTCGCCGGGCGGAGGGAGTTCGGGCGGCACGGGCGCACCCGCGAAGCCCGCGGTCGCCGCTCCGTCGGCGACGGCTGCCGCCCCGGCTTTGGCCCCCGCTGCCGCTCCCGGGGCGGGCGGCGACACCGGCGTCGTACCACCGGCGGCGGAGGTCGCTTCTGCCGTTCCCCGGACGGAGGCGCCGCCGAAGCACGAGCCCGTACGGTCCGACGACAGCAGGCCCGTCACTGCCAAGGCGGCACCCCGGGCGAGGGGCGGCGGGAGCTCAGGCGGTGGCGGCGGTGGCAGGGCCGCCGCGAAGCCGAAGAAGGCGGCACCGGCGCCGAACGTCGCGGGTGCCACCCCTGAGGCCGGGCTCGCGTCCGCGTCGGGCCTCCAGCCCCATCTGGCGTTGACCACGCTGAAGGGCGTCAACGCCGCGGTCGGCCGCTCGGTCTCCGGGGAGCGAGGGAGTCTGAAGGGTGCGCCGCCCACGATGGAGCGCCCCGTCGGTTCGCCCACGACCGTACGGGGCGGTCCGAAACCGTCGGCTCCGGGCACGTACACCTCGCAGAGCGTCGGGAGGACGGAGGCGGCGCAGGGCACCACTCCGGAGATCAAGGGTGAGAAGGCGCCGAGCGGCGAACTCCCCGGTGCGGACACGGAGGAACCGGGCTGGTGGGACATCGGCAAGGCGCTGCTGATGGGGCTCGGCAAGAAGCTCCTCTCCAAGCTCCTGCCCCTCGACAAGCTCACCGGTTCGATCGACAAGGTGCCGAGCACGGACAAGGGGTTGCAGGGCGCCAAGGTCGGAGACGCGCCCGAACTGCCACTCAAGGACGACTCCGACCCGGAGCGGACCGACAAGCAGGCGAAGCAGCTCGACGACAGGAGCGCCGAGCTGCACACCTCGGGGCGGGAGGACGCGGCCCGCCCGATGGGCGAGGACCAGATCTACCCGGATGTACCGAGGGAGACCCTGACCGCGCGCATCGGCGGCGGCAAGCGGCAGCGCGGCGGGGAGGGCGGCCCGGCAGGCACCCCCGGAGCGGGCCTGCCGCAGGAGGCCGTGTCGGCGGTCGCAGAGCACGAACAGGGCCCGCAGATCAAGCAGGCCTTCGGGCAGGCGCGGCAGAAGATGACGGGTGCGCGCCAGGAGAAGGAGACCAAGGCCACACAGGACCGCCGCCAGTACCAGCGGGACGTCAGGCAGGAGGTCGACACCAACACCAAGGAACAGACGAACGCGCGCAACCAGGGCCGCACCGACATAGCCGGCTCCCGCACCGGTTGGCGCAAGGAGCAGGACGAGAAGCTCACCGAGGTGGACGGAAAGAAGGGGAAGCAGCTCACCAAGGCCCGCAAGGACATCAAGGAGAAGCAGGACAAGACCGACCAGGACGTCGATCAGCGGACCAAGGACGACCAGAAGAAGATCGACGACGGGCGGACCGGGGCCGAGAAGGAAGCCACGCAGAAGCGCGACGACGGGAAGAAGGACTCCCGGAACTGGTTCGAGAAGGGCCTCGACTGGATCAAGGACCAGTTCACCAAGTTGAAGAAGGCCATCAAGGACGTCTTCGAGAAGGCCCGCAACCTGGTCAAGGGAGTCATCGAGGACTTCAAGAAGCAGGTCTTCGCCTTCATCGACGAGGCCCGCAAGTGGGTCATCCAGCAGATCAACGACTTCGCCGACGCCCTCATCCGCCTCGGTGACGAACTGCTGAAGGACTATCCCGCGCTGCGGGACAAGTGGCGCAAGTCCATCAACGGTCTGCGTGACGCGGCGGTCAAGAAGGTCAACCAGGCTGCGGACAAGCTCAAGGCGATCGCGGGCAAGCTGATCGACGCGTTCGGCGACATGCTTCTGGCCGGCCTGGACCTCATGGAGAAGGGAATGCTGGCCGCGGTCGAAGTTGCGGAGACCGTGACGGTCAAGGCGATGGAGCTCGGCGCGGCGATCCTCAAGGGCCTGGGGGAGTGGGCGGCGATCGCGACGGACATTCTCAGCGACCCGGGCGGCTGGATCGGCAAGGCGAAGGACGCGGCGGTCACCGGAGCCAAGGAGCACCTCTTCACGGAGATCAAGGCCGCGGTGAAGGAGTGGTTCAACCAGAAGGTGCAGCAGCTCATCGGCATCCCGATGGAGATGTTCAACCGGCTGGTCAAGGGCGGCACGTCCAAGGAAGAGATGGCCAAGATGGCCTGGGACGAGGCGCTCCCCCAACTCCCCCTGATCATCGGCGAGCTGATCGTCACGAAGGTGGTCGCCAAGCTGATCCCCGGTGCGGGCTGGGTCATGGCGATCATCGACGCGCTGAAGACGGCGTACGACGCGCTGGGCTCGATCCTGCGCGCGTTCGGGATGTTCATGACCTTCCTCAAAGCGGTCAAGAGCGGAAGCGGCGCCCTGCCGTTCGCGAAGGCGGTGGCCTCGGGTGTGGTCGCGCTCCTGGAGCTGATCTACCAGTGGCTGGTGAGCGGCGTGGGCAAGTACCTGGGCAAGGTGGCGAAGGTACTGCGCGGCAAGGCGGCGAAGCTAGGCAAGAAGGGGCCGGACTCCGACAAGGGGCCCGACAAGGGCACCGCCCCGAAGAAGGACGCACCCCACCAGGACGTTCCGGCCCCGAAGGCAACCCAGCCACCGAAGCAGAACCGTCCGGACCCCGTGCCCACCCCCGGACGTAAGCCCGAGACGAAGCCCACGACGCCCAAGGACAAGCGGGACGACGACGACCGCCGCAGGGACGGCCGCCACGCGAACGCGGCTGTCCGTGGCCTGCACCCGAAGCCGGGCAGGGGCCGCCCCGACCCGGGGCGCCCGGGAGACCGGGGCCCGGACGCCAAGCGCCCAGGCACGAAGAAGCCCGACGACAAACGCCCGGACCTGCGCAAGCCCCCCAAGGACGGCAAGCGCCCCGGCAAGGACGCCCCCGGCCAGAAGCGCAAGCCCACGCCCGACCGGAGGCCAAGGAAGCGGAGCGCACCGAGCCGCGTCGGCAACGCGGTGAGGAACGCCCTGGCGAAGGTACGCAACGCCCTGCGGCGTCTCGGGGCCAAGGCCAGGAACCTGCGCAACAGGCTGAAGAGCTTCGCGCGCCGCTTGAAGGACTTGTGGCGTAGGAGCAAGGACCGGCTGAGGCAGGGGCGTGACCGTCGACGGGACAGGCAACGGGGGCAGAACCAAAATCGCGATCACACCCGCGAACCCAACATGCCGCAGGCGCCATTCGAAGATCAACACGAGGAAATGCACACCCTCATGTATCGCGGACGCGGCAGAGGTGCCGATCTCGTGGTGCGCAGCAACCCTGTAGAGATAAAGAAATATCTCAATGGCTGGAACGAGCAGATCGATGACATGGAGGAATCCAGAGAAAAGGAGGGCCAGAGGGCGGCTCACCGGAACGCCGAAAAGGCCTTCGCCGTCGTAAGGGGAGCGCAGCAACACCTACCACCAGCACGTCCGGCCGGGCGCAGGCCACCTTCCCCGGCGTCGGCAACAGATGCGCAGCGAAACGCGTACGAGATGCTCGGGATCCAGCTTCGTCGACTTGCCCGCACGCTTGAAATGCGTCGAGTGGGGGATGAACCACCGCTACTGCCGACACTCATTCCGAAGTTTGTGGACGGAGTGCGCGGCTCCGGCTTCAAGGCGACCGGAATCAACAAAGATATCCCACACGGAGAGGAGGCTAATATCCTCGATTCGACAGTAGATGGCATTCCGATAGGGTGGGGGCCGCGCACGAGAAACAGAAAACCGCGATGGGGGCGCACACATCTCTTGACCGCGCAGCTCTCCGGAACGGCCAGGGGATCCAATCTCGTCCCCACCACGACGACGCTCAACACCCGATTCCTCAATGAGGTTGAGAAGCATGCCAAGGGGGCCGTGAAGGGTGTACCTCAGAAGGAGAAGATGATTTGGTACCAAGTCAATGTCGCATTCCACTCCAACGACAGCAGCGATCCCGACTACGGATTCCCTGAATCCCTAGGAATGGAATGGGGCGGCTATGAGGTGAAGAATGAGAGGTGGCGAGAGAAGCCATCCTCGAATTCATACCACAGAAACGGTCTACTTCTCCCCGAAGTGAACAGCACTGACGGCAACTTCAGTATCAATGATCGGAGCGCCTCATCGATCAGTAAGGCGTTGGGAGTATCCGTCGCATTCGCGGATGTCGTACATCAACTCTCCCCGTACAGCAGTATGAGGACCTTTATCATGCGCATGAAGAACCACATGCTCTCGCTCTCCCCCCAGGCAGTGGCAGAGTTCAACAGAAATCTGCAGATCGTCGAATCGCAGAGCAACAGGATTCGCTTCACCTGAGAAAGGAAGACATCCCGTGCCTCGATTCACGGAGTACGAACAAAGGCATCTCGACTCTCTCGATCAGCTCGAAAATTCCCCTGGCGTGCAGGTGTTTCATTCGAACAGCGGACCTTTCGAGGAATCGGTGGGCGATGCACCCGCGACGTTCGCGAAAATTTTCACGTGGGAAGGCGTGCACCTCGACCCAGAACTCCAGCGATGTTTTCTGAGATTCGATAAGATCGAAGTTCACTGGGCCATACAGAACCCCGATTTTCACATGTTCGGGCGGTTCTCCCTGCACCATCTCGCCGCCGCGATTCTCACCACCGGAGCGGAGGTGGAGGATGAATACCTCACGGAGGAGGAGCTTCGAATCGCCTCCGAGCTGAGAATTTTCGACAATCCTGATTCCAGTGACGATGGTGAATTTGCGGCACTGCGCATTCCCTTCGGTGTGACGTCGCCCGAGGTGTGGTACCACAACCCGTCCTTCGGACTTTTTGAGATGGATCTGGACTACTGCGGTTACCTCGATGCACTCCTGGTGACGAAAGGGGTGTACGGCTGGCAGTTCCTCTTCGCCGACGTCAATCTTCGGGAGCCGCTTTTCACTGGAGTCGTACAAAGTCTCAAAAGAGCATTCAAAGTATTCCCGAGGGTTTTCCCGGATCATGATTACGGCCCCCTTGAAAAAAGAATGACGGAGCGCTTCAGGTAACACCGGCATGTGGCGACCGAATCAGATCTCGCTCACCTCAGGGAGGCCCACCCGTGACTCGCTACGCAGACATCCCCAAGCCCATCCGCTCCGGCATAGTCGTCGTCGACCCCGAACGCGGAACCCCTCAGCGCATCATCGTTCTCCAGTTCAACCCGGACACGCTGGAACGCAGCCTCGCACCCCAATCGGCCGGCGGTAGTGGGGACTCCGGCGGAGGGGGCAGCGGGTCCGGGGACCGAAACGAGGCCCTACGGCTCAAGGGCCCCGCCCAGGAGACCTGGAAGTTCACCGCCGAGATCGATGCCACCGATCAGTTCGAGGTGGCCGCCCCCGACGGGATCCACCCCGAGCTGGCCACCCTCGAAATGCTCGTGCACCCGACCACGGCCCAGCTGCGCGAGGCCAGTCGCCTCTCCAAGAAGGGGACCATCGAGATCAGCCCGATCGAGATGCCGCTCACCCTCTTCACCTGGGGCAGCAAGCGCGTCATGCCCGTGCGGCTCACCGAACTGTCCATCAACGAGTCCGCGTTCGACGTGAACCTGAATCCGATCCGGGCGAGCCTCAGCATCGGCATGAAGGTGCTCAGCGTCAGTGATCTGCCCGCCGGGCACCGCGGGGCCGATCTGTACATGGCGCATCTCGCACAGAAGGAGCAGCTCGCCAGGGCCGCGCGCAGTGGTGGGCTCGCCTCGCTCGGGCTGGCCGGGGGCAACACCGTCATGGGGAGGGGCTGAAGGACATGGCCGAGATCGAACCGTACGAGAACGCGCTGGACGCCGTACCCGGCGCCCACCCCTACCCCCGCTCCAGCCGCTACCACGACGCCGAGATCGGCGTGCACCGGATGGCCGACGGGACCGAAGTGCGGTACGCCAAGCGCCGGTTACTGCCACCGCTGGACGCAACAGCACAGGAGAGCGCCCCGCACACCGTCAGCAACGGCGACCGGCCGGACCTGCTGGCGCAGCGGTACTTCGGGGACCCCGGGCAGTGGTGGCAGATCGCCGACGCCAATCCGGTGCTCGACCCGCAGGAGCTGACCGACGAGGCGGGCCGCACCATCGCCGTCCCGCATGCCGGGGGCTTCCCCGGGCCGGGGGCGCGTTATGTCTGACCAGCCCGTGGGGGCCGGCCCCATCCACATCACCCTGCAGACGGGGCCGCGGCTGACCCGGCCCGTGCCGCCCGAGGTCGTGGAGGCGCTGCTGTCCGCCCAGATCACCGCGACCGCGGGCGAACGCAGCGGGTTCCAGATCGCGTTCGACCTCACCAAGCAGGGTGCACTGTCACGGCGGCTGTTACCCGAGGGGTTCTTCGACCCGAAGACCCGGGTGATTCTCTCCGTGAGTGTCAAGGGAACGCCCCAGGTGCTGCTCGACGGGCTCATCGTGCGGCAGGAGGTCGGTGCGAGCAATCAGCCGGGGCACTCCACCCTCACGGTGACCGGTGAGGATCTCACCCTCCTCATGGACCTGGAGGAGCGCACCGACCGGTACCCGAACCTCCGGCCCTCCGGACGTGTCGCCCGCATCCTCGCCAAGTACGCCGACTACGGCATCGAGCCCCGCGTATTCCAGGAACAGATCGAACAGCCGCCACGTGAGCAGCTGAGGGTCGACTACCAGTCCGGCACCGACCTGAGTTACGTGAACGAGCTGGCCCGGGCCAACGGGTACACCTTCTTTCTCGAACCGGGCCCCCGCCCCGGTCACTCCACCGCCGTCTGGGGGCCGGAGGCCAGGCTCGGGCAGCGGCAGCACGCGCTCAACGTGAACATGGACGTCAACTCGACCGTGGACCAGCTGACGTTCGCGTACGACGGGACCGCCCGCGAGGAGCCGCAGGCCCGGGTGCAGGACCCCGCCACCCGCGACAGCCGGCTGCTGCCGCAGCCCGACATCGGGCCGCTGCGCCCGCCGTTGGGCCGCCGTGCCACGCCCGCGCTCAAGCGCCGCACGCTGTCCGGCACGGCGAAGAAGGAGTCGGCGCAGGCGCAGGCGGAGCTGCTGGCGCGGGCCGCTCTGTCCGCCGATGCCATCTCGGGGTCCGGGTCCCTGGACGTGAACCGGCACGGGTACATCCTGCGGCCGCGCGAGCTGGTCGGGGTCCGTGGCGCGGGGGTGACCTACGACGGCGACTACTTCGTCAAGTCCGTCACCCACAACATCAGGCCCGGCTCGTACCAGCAGAACTTCACGCTCTCGCGCGAGGGCCTCATCGCCCGCAGCGGCACCGTACGACCGTAACGGCCGCGACAGCGGAAGCGGAAAAGGACCAGGAGAACTTCGCATGGCTGCAGGACCGAACAACCGCCTTCTCGGCAAGTTCCGGGGGCGGGTGGTGGGCAATGACGACCCGCTGAAGATCGGGCGGGTCACGGTCAAGGTGCCGGACGTCCTGGGTGACGAGACGTCCACCTGGGCCATGCCCTGCCTGCCGTTCACGGGCCCGCAGTCGGGGCAGTACGTGGTCCCGGCCGAGGGGGCCGGGGTGTGGGTGGAGTTCGAGCAGGGCGATGTCAGTTTTCCTATCTGGACGGGCTGTTGGTACGGCGACGTGTCCGAGCTGCCGCCCGACGCACTCACCGGCGGTCCTGCCCACCAGAACGTGGTGATCCAGACCTCCGACCGGCACAAGTTCGTCATGGGCGACGTGCCGGACGGCGGCAACGGCATCCGCCTCCAGGCCGCGACCGGGGCGTACATCCAGGTCGACGAGAAGGGCGTGACCATCGCCAACGGCCTGGGCGCCTCGATCGTGCTGGCCGGCGGGGAGGTCGACATCAACGACGGCCGGTTGATCGTGGCCAAGAAGCAGTAACAGACAACGGGGAGAGAACTCTTGTCCACCAGCTCAGGGACCATCGTCAGCGCCGCCGCGACACTCCACTGCCCGCACGGCGGCCGGGCCTCCGCCACCTCCACGCACACGGCCGTGCGCCTTGACGGGCTGCCCGTGCACACCGCCTCCGACACCTTCGTGGTGACCGGGTGCCCGCACACCGTCGACGGGGTGCCGCATCCGTGCACCACCGTCCGGTGGAGCCCGCAGCCCGGCGGCGTGCTCATCGACGGTGCGCCCGTCCTGCTGCACACGAGTGCGGCGCGCTGCTTCAGCGCGGCACTCGTGCAGCAGGGGCAACCGGTCGTCGACGCGGCCCAGCAGGGGGCGACATGCCGGTGAGGACCGTACGCAGCGACCTCGCGTTCCCGTTCCGCAGCGACCGGCGCGGGCGGACCGCTCACGCGCAGCACGACGAGCATGTGCGGGATCTGGTCGAGCAGTTGCTGTTCACCAGCCCCGGCGAACGGCTGATGCGGCCCGACTTCGGCTGCGGGCTGCTGGACCTGGTGTTCACGCCGAACAGCCCCGAACTGGCTTCGGCCCTCGAGCTGTCGGTGCAGGCCTCGCTGCAGCGCTGGCTGGGCGAGCTGATCGATGTGGAGTCCCTGGACGTGGTGAGCGAGGAGAACGTGGTCCGGGTGTATCTGTGCTACGTGGTGCGCTCCACCGGGAGTCGGCGCGACGAGGTGTTCGAAGGGAGTGGGCCCGCATGAGCAGCATGGGCAAGGAGTCGGTCTGCCGGACGGACGGCAGGCGGGGCAAGGTGCGCGCGGCGCGGCTCGACGGCGTGGACGCGGTGGAGGCCGGGGACGACGGGCTGACTCTGACGGTCACCTTCCTCGGCAAGGCGCCGCACGGCCTGTGCCCGGAGAACATCCGGATCGACGGCGGACGCCGGATCACGGGTATCGAGGCGGTCGAGGTGACCGTGGAGCGGGAGGAGGACCCGGAGCTGGACGACCGGCTGCTCGTGACGGTCGACCGCACCGGGGACACCTCGCGCTACCTGCTGTCGGTGGTGGACACCGATCCGTACGGGCGCCCGGGTACGGAGCCCTTCCCCGGCTTCGACCAGCGCTACTTCCGGGCGGAGTTCGAGTTCCGGCCGGACTGCCCCACGCCCTTCGACTGCGCCGACGATCCGGCTGCCCATGACCCCGGCCCCCGGACCGAGGCGCCCGTCATCGACTACACGGCGCGTGACTACGACTCCGTACGCCGCCTCGTCCTGGACCGCCTCGCGCTGACCACGCCCGGCTGGGTCGAGCGCAACCCCGCCGACCTCGGCATCACTCTCGTGGAGCTGCTGGCACACACCGCCGACCGGATCAGCTACCACCAGGACGCGGTGGCCACCGAGGCGTATCTGGACACCGCCCGCAGGCGGGTGTCGGTACGCCGGCACGTGCGGCTGATCGACTATCCGATGCACGACGGATGCAATGCGCGGGCCCTGGTCACCGTCGAGGTGACGAAGCGGCTGACGCTGCTGCCGGGTACGTTCCGCTTCGCCTCGGTCGACGTCCGCACACTGGGGCCGCGCGACCGGCCCGAGATCGGCACCGTCGTCGAGGACCGCGATCTGGCCGTGCTGGCCGAGCGCGGCTCGGTGGAGGTGTTCGAGCCGGTGGTGGCCGCCGAGCCGGCCGAGCTGCGTCCCGCGCACAACACCATCCGCTTCTGGACCTGGGGCGACGAGGTGTGCGCCCTGCCGAAGGGTGCGGTGTCGGCGACGCTTCGGGACGAATGGACGGACAAGAAATGCACGGTGCGGGTGCTGGATCTGGCGCCCGGCGATCTGCTGCTGTTCGAGGAGGTACGCGGGGCGCGTTCGGGTACGCCGGGCGACGCGGACCCCGCGCACCGGCAGGCCGTACGGCTCACCTCGGTCACCCCGGGCCTGGACAAGCTGACCGACCAGCCGGTGCTGGAGATCACCTGGGCCCGCCAGGACGCGCTCGCCTTCCCCGTGTGCCTGTCGACGCGCGGTGCTCCGGACTGTGAACCGGTGGCGGACGTGAGCGTCGCGCGGGGGAACGTGGTGCTCGTCGATCACGGCAGGTCGCTGACGTTCGGCGGGGCTCTGCCGGAGACGGTGGCCGTGCCCCCGGAGCCCGCGGTGCTCGGGTCCTGCGAGCCGTCCGGCTTCGGGTGCGGGGACTTCGATGCGGGCAACGCGACGGCCAGGCTCCTCGGCGAACGACTGGAACAGACGCGGAGCGGACGGCTGCTCACCGCCGAGCAGGTCAGGGAGCTGTCCGAGAGGGTCGGCGACGATCAGGTGACGCGCGCCGGACTCGGGCTGGAGCTCGCGGGCCGGCGCCGCGAGAAGGTCGTTCCGGGTACGGCGTACGAGCAGGCCGAGGCGCTGGCGACGCTGCTCGCGCAGGTTGTCTACCCGGGCATCCGGCCCCGGTTCCGGCCGGTCCTCCAGCGCTCGCCCGTTGTCCAGGCGGCCCCGTTCCCGCTACCGGAACACGTCTCGGCCGGGCAGGCCGACCGCCTGGCCGCCGTGCCCGGGCGGGTGCGGGAGCGGCTGGTGGAGCTGTGGCGCAGCGCCCGTGACCGCGACGGGCTGGCGGAGGCGGAGATCGACGAGCTGACCGTGGTCTTCGGTCTGCGGGCGCTGGAGCACCTGGAGCTGCACCGCCACCCGGTACGGGCGCTGCGCGAGCTGCTGCACCGCAGCGAGCGGCTGCTGGCGCCGAAGCTGCGCAGGCTCGACGTGCTGACGGCCCGGGCCCGGGCGGGTGCGGTGCTCGACGCGGGCATCGCCTGGGAGATCGCGCACAGTTGGGGCCCCGGCTACGCGGCCGGGCTGCATCCCGACGAGCCGGTGCTGCGCGGGCCGGCAGCCGCCCTGGTCCAGGATCCGCGGGCCGCGCTGCCCGCGGTGACGGGCGTGGACGGCGACGAGGTGTGGACCGCACGGCGGGATCTGCTCGCAAGCGGACACCGGGACCGGCACGTCGTCGGTGAGCTGGAGGACGACGGGCGGATCGCGTTGCGGTTCGGCGACGGGCGGCACGCTGCCCGGCCGAGGCCCGGCGCCCGGCTGGAACTGCACTACCGGCTCGGCGGCGGCACGGCGGGCAACGTCGGTGCGGAGGCCGTCAACCATCTGGTGCTGCGCCGCGACCCGGACGCCGAGGACACCGGGGAGGCGCCGCCGGTCGCCGGGGTACGCAACCCGCTGCCCGCCGTCGGGGGCGCGGAACCCGAACCACTCGATCAGGTGCGGCAGTTGGCGCCGCTCGACCTGAAGCGCACCACGCAGCGTGCGGTGACCGCCGAGGACTACGCGGCACTGGCCTCCGGACTGCCGGGCGTGCAGCGGGCGGCGGCGGAGATCCGCTGGACGGGCAGTGTGCAGGAGGCCCATGTAGCCGTCGACGCGCTGGGGGCCGGGGAACCGGAGCCCGAGCTGCTCGACTCGGTCGCGTACGCGCTGGAGAGCTACCGGCGGATCGGACACGACCTGGTGGTCGGCCCGGCGAACGGCGTAGCGCTGGACATCGCGCTGTCGGTGTGTGCGGCACCCGGCCATCAGCACGGGCAGATCCTGGCCGAGCTGTACCGGCTGCTGGGCAGCGGGCGGCTGCACGACGGACGGCTCGGCTTCTTCCATCCCGATGCCCTGGTGTTCGGCGAACCGGTGCGGCTCAGCCGGCTGGTCGCCGCCGCGGCCGCGGTGCAGGGGGTGGAGCGCGTGACGGTGACCCGGCTGCGCCGGCTCTTCGACGACGCGGGCGTGGACGACGGGGACGACACAGCTCTGGAGGCAGGCGTGCTGCGGATCGGCCCGCTGGAGATCGCACGCTGCGACAACGACCCGGACCGCCCCGACAACGGGCGGCTGACCATCGAACTCGCCGGAGGTACCCGATGAGCGGCGCGGGCAACTGCGGCTGCGGCTGTGGTGGACACGACGAGACCCGGGCCCCCGGGGCCCTGTACAACCCGCCGGGGCGCACGGCTCTCGACTACCGGGTCGGGGACCACGGCTCGTTCCTGGCGGCCATGGTGGACCGGCTCGCCTCCCCGGCCCATCCGGCGCTGCGGGGGCTGACGGTCCGTACTCCGGACGATCCGGCGATCGGGCTTCTGGACTCCTGGGCCGTCGTCGGTGACCTGCTCACCTTCCACTCCGAGCGGATCGTGGACGAGGCGTATCTGCGCACCGCGAACGAGTACCGTTCGCTGGCGCTTCTCGGCCGCCTCGTGGGGCACCGGCCGAGGCCGGGTATCGCGGCCTACACGCATCTCGCCTACACCCTGGACAGGGACCCGCGCGGCGTGGATGTGGAGGTGGTCATTCCACGCGGGGCACGCAGCAACAGTGTTCCGTTCACCTCCGAGGAGGAGTCGCAGGTCTTCGAGACGGACACCGGCCTCGTGGCCCGCGCGGCGTGGAACGAGCCGGCGGTGCGCAAGCGCAGGCCCTCGCTGCTGACCGAGCAGGATCTGACCCGGCGCTCCGAGATCCAGGTGTCGGGCACCACGACCGGTCTGCGGACCGGGGACCGGCTGCTGTTCGTCTTCAAGGGGCAGGGCAGCGGCGGTATTCCGGGGCAGCGACTGCTCCGTACCGTCGCCCGGCTCCGCGTCGACCGTGAGGACGAGGTGACGGGGATCGGGCTCCAGCAGTCCGCCCCGCCGACCCTGGGCGAGTTGCTGGCCCTGCTGCGCGAGTGGATCACCGAGGACGAGCGGGCGGTCGAGGACGGCGAACCCACGCCCGACAACCCCAATCCGCGGCCGGTCAGCAGGTTCATCGCCGACTTCGACGCCCAGGTGCTCGCCCCGCTGCGGGCCGATCTGGACACAGTCACCTCGCCCGCCCGTCTCGCGGCAAGGCTGGCGGAGCCGCACGAACGGCTGGCCGAGGCGCAGGCCGTCGCCCGTGGGCACGCCGACGTCATCGCCTGGTTCGAGCAGTTGGAGGCAGTCGTCGGCGAAGTAATCGCACAGGCAGCCGACTTGGAGCCGTCCCGGCCGCCCGCCGAGGCGCTGCGGGCTGCCGCGCCGGCCGGTTCCGCGGCGCTGCAGGCGCTCGGCGCGGTGCTTCCCGCACTGCGCAGCGAGGTCGTACGCCCCGGTTCCCGCAACGGGTCCGGGTCCCTCGCGGCGGACGCCGGTGCGGACCGGCTGTCGGCTCCGGGCGCCGATCTGGGGGCGCGGCTGCTGGCGGCGCTCGACCCGCGGGTGGCCGACGGGATGTATCCGGCATGGCGGCAGTCCGCCCCCACCGCGACGCCGCTCCTGCACGAGGTGCAGGCGATGCGGGTGACGGCGGCGCCGTTCGGCGCGATGGCCCCGCTGCAACCGGTGCAGGACGACCGGGGACGGGTGATCAGGCAGGCCGACTGGCCGCTGACCGGCTCGGCGCTGACGACGATGCGGGTGGTGTTCGACACGGCGGGCAAGGTCCCGGTGCGTGCCGAGTTCCAGCACACCGAGACGGGTTCGTCCGTCCAGCACTCGGAGAATCTGCCGTCGGAGGCCACGTTCGATCTCGGGCCGGGCAGGGTCGCGGTCATGACCCGGACGGCTCAGGACCACGATCTGAGCTGGCTGAACAGGCGGCCCGCCGACTCGCAGGAGCCCGGTGTCACCGCCCAGTTGCTCGATGGTCTGCCCGGGCGGACGCTGTTCGTGTCCCGGCCGGCGGACGACGGCCGGGTCCATGTCGCCGTGCACAACGGTGAGCCGCAGAGCTGGCGTCTGGCGCCCGGTGATCACCAGCAGATCCGTCACGAGGGCTACGAGCTGACTGTGCGGTACACGGTCGGCAGCGAACCGGCGAACGTGGTGATCGGCATCGCCACGGTGCCGGAGCCCGCGAACCGGCAGGTGATCGCTCTCGATTCGGTGCACGACTCGATCACGGCAGGCAGCTGGGTCGCGATCGAGCGCCCCCGCAAGGGCGCCGAGGGACCGGACGGCATTCCGGGCGACGCGGCGCTCAGGTTCGTCACCACCAGGGTCACCTCCCTGCGCACCGCCGTGTACACCGACTTCGGCATCACCGGCCGCGGTACGGAGCTGACTCTGGCCGACCCCTGGCTGGACGAGCACGATGTGCTGCTCTCCACGATCCGTGACGCGACCGTGCACGCGGGCGGGCAGGCGCTGCACCTCGCCGACGAACCGCTCGGCGAGGACGTGCACGGCAACGAGCTGGAACTCGCCGAGCTGTACGACGGGTTGCAGCCGGGACGGCAGCTGATCGTGTCCGGGGAACGCACGGACGTCCCCGCCGCACAGGCCACCGAGCTGGTGACGATCGCGGGTGTCGAGCAGGAGCTCGATCCGCTGCTGCCCGGTGACCACGTGCACACGAAGCTGACCCTGACGACGGACCTGGTCCACCGCTACCGGCGGGCCACCGTACGCGTACGGGGCAACGTCGTGGCGGCCACCCACGGCGAGAGCAGGGAGGAGCCGATCGGCAACGGGGACGCGGACCTGACCAACCAGACGTTCGCGCTCTGGCAGGCACCGCTGACCTGGCTGCCCGCCGACAACCCACTGGGCGCGACCCCGGCCCTCGAGGTACGGGTGGACGGGCTGCTGTGGCACGGGGTGGACAGCCTCGCCGGGCGCGGCCCGCGCGAGCGGGTCTACGTCTGCGGCGAGGCGGGCGGCCGCACAACGGTGACCTTCGGCGACGGGGTGCACGGCGCCCGGCTGCCCACCGGCCACGAGAACGTACGGGCCCGCTACCGCTTCGGCACCGGCCGGGCCGCCAACGTCCGGGCCGAACGCATCACCCAGGCGGTCACCCGTCCGCTGGGCGTCACCGGGGTCACCAATCCGCAGCCGGCGACGGGCGGCGCGGACGCGGACGGCCCCGGCCAGACCCGGTCCGCGATTCCGCTCGCCGTGTCCGCTCTCGACCGGCTCGTCTCTCTCGCGGACTACGAGGACTTCGCCCGCTCCCGGGCCGGGATCGGCCGGGCGGTGGCCCGCGAGATCTTCGACGGCAGGCGGCGGATGCTGCATGTGACGGTCGCCGGCGTCCAGGACCTCCCCGTCGCCGAGGACTCCGATGTGCTCACCGCACTGCGCTCCTCGCTCGCCCGCTACGGCGACTCCCGGCTGCCCGTACGGGTGCAGGTGCGCGAACTGATGCTGCTGCTCCTCGCGGCCAAGGTGAAGGTGGCCCGCGACCACAGCTGGCAGATCGTCGAACCAAGGGTGCGCCACGCCCTGCTGACCCGCTTCGGCAGCTCCCGGCGCGAGCTCGGCAGCCCTGCACATCTGTCGGACGTGCTGGCGACGGCCCACTCCGTGCCCGGCGTCGACCATGTGGATGTGGACGTCTTCGGCGGAGTGCCGGCCTCCCTCACCCCCGACGGTCTGCCCGGTCTCGCGGACGCGCTCGCCGAGCCGCGGGCGACGGTCCCGGCGCGGCTCGCCGCGTACGACGAGGACGTGCACCGGGTGACCGATGCGCAGGGCGAGACACTCACCTCGATCGCCGCCCGGTATGGCATCGCGCTCGGCGAACTGCTGCGCCTCAACCCGGACATCACCGACACCAGGCCGCTGGACAAGGGCCGTGCGGTGTTCGTCTTCCGCGGGATCCGGCCCGCCCAGCTCGCCCTGCTGTCACCGGATGTCCCGGACACGTTGATTCTCACGGAGGTCACCGCATGAACACCCAGGAAGGGAGCGTCGCATGAGCAGGGAACCGGACGGGCTCGCGGAGCTGCTCCCGCAATGGCACCGGCTGCGGGACGCGGAGGGCGGGGAGCCGCTGCGGGCACTGCTCGCGGTGATCGCCGAGCAGGTCGACCGGGTACGCGACGGAGTCGACCAGAGCTACGAGGACCTGTTCGTGGAGACGGCCGCGCCCTGGGTGCTGCCGTACCTCGGAGACCTCGTGGGCTACCGGCCGCTGCCCGGGTACGAGCGGGTCCGGTCGGCGGGGCTCGGCGACGCGGACGGCAAGGACGCCCGCTCCCGGCTCGCCGAGGCGCTCGCACCGCGCCGCGATGTCGCGGCCACGATCGCCAACCGCCGCCGCAAGGGCACCCTCGCGCTGCTGGAGGAGCTGGCCCAGGAGGTCGCCGGATGGCCGTCCAGGGCAGTGGAGTTCTCCCGGCTGGTCTCCCACCACCAGCCGGTCAGGCTGTACGGGACGGGGGCGGCGGCCACCGACGTACGCAGACTGGGGCGCGGCAGGCTGGTCGACGTACGCGAGGGTGCGCAACTCGACCTGGCAGGCGGACCGTTCGACACGGCGGCCCGGTCCGTGGACGTACGCAGGGCCGGTTCGCTGCGGCGCCGGGGCGGATATTCACCCGCCGGGGTCGGGCTGTTCGTGTGGCGGCTGAAGCCGTACCGGGTGAGCCGGGCACCGGCGTACTGCATCGACCGCGCACGCAGCCTGTACACGTTCTCGATCCTGGGCAACGACAGCGGGCTGGTGACGCGCCCCGTGCCGGAACCGTCGGCCACGCACATCGCGACCGTCGACAACGTGCCCGCGTCCATCAGCAGGCGACAGCTCGCGGACCGGCTCGCCGACTACTACGGGCCGGGCAAGAGCTTCACGGTCTGGCGTGACGGTCAGGACGAGCCGGTGCCGATGTCGGACATCGTCGTGGCGGACCTGTCGGGCTGGCGCTACCGCCCCAAGCTCGGTCAGGTGGCCGTCGACCCGGTGCTGGGCCGGATCGCCTTCGGGTCCCGTTCGGCGCCCCGGCAGGGGGTCTGGGTCACCTACCACTACGCCTTCGGCGACGACACCGGCGGCGGCGAGTACGCGCGCGAGCGGGTCACCTCACCCGCCGCCCGGATCTACCGGGTGGGCCCCGGCCGGGCGCACCAGCGGATCATGGACGCGTACGAGCAGTGGCGCACCGACCGGCGGGCGGGGCACTGCGGTGCCGAGGGCATCATCGAGATCACGCACAGTGGCGCGTACCAGGAGCAGCTCGACTTCGATCTGGGCCGAGGCGACCGGCTGGAGCTGCGTGCGGCCGAGGGCTGCCGCCCGGTCATCCGGCTGCTCGACTGGTACAGCAACCGCCCCGACGCGCTCAACATCAGGGCGCAGGAAGGCGGACAGGGGGCCGGGCCGGCGGATCACGAGGGCGATGCTCCCCGGATCGTGCTGGACGGTCTGCTGATCACCGGGCGCGGGCTCCATGTCAGCGGACCCGTCGGCTCGGTCGCACTGCGGCACTGCACCCTGGTGCCCGGCTGGTCGCTGGAGGCGGACTGCGATCCGCACTCGCCCGAGGAGCCCAGCCTGGTCCTGGACCGGACCACCGCCTGCGTGTCCATCGAGCGCAGCATCCTCGGCACCATCGAGGTGATCGGCGAGGAGGTGAGCCACGACCCACTGCCCATCCATATCCGCGACAGCATCCTGGACGCCACCGGACACGACCGGCCGGCGCTCTCCGCCCCGGACTGCCGTCACGCGCACGCCGTGCTGCACGCGCACCGCACCACCGTCATCGGCGAGGTCCACACCCACGCTGTGCAGATCGCCGAGAACAGCATCTTCACCGGGCAGCTGCGGGTGGCCCGGCGCGGCATCGGCTGCCTGCGGTTCTCGTACGTGCCGCCCGGCTCCCGTACTCCGCGCCGCCACCGCTGCCAACCGGACCTCGTGGGCTCCGGCCGTGCGGAACAGGTACGTCCCCTGCTGAGCAGTGAGCAGTACGGCACCCCCGCGTACGGGCGGCTCGCCGACGGCGGACCGTGGCAGATCCGGCGGGGCGCCGACGACGGCTCCGAGATGGGGGTCTTCCACCACCTGTACGAACCGCAGCGCGAGGACAGCCTGCAAGCCCGGCTCGCCGAGTACACCCCTGCCGGTACGGACGCCGGGATCTTCCCCGTCACCTGACACGGCCGCCCGACCCGATTCTCTTTCGACCGACGGACTTCTGACGGACTTCCAAGGGGGACCCCTTCCCATGCACGCAGATCTCTCCCGCGACACCTTCCGGCCGGACCGGCACTACGCGGCGGTCCTCACCCAGCAGGGCCGGGTCCAGCTGGACGCGGACGCCAACGAACAGGCCGCGATCCAGCTGCACCGCGCCCGGACCACCGCAGCCGACCTGATCGGGCAGCACGGCGGCCCGCGCGGCGCGACCGGATTCGAGGTGGGGTTCCTGGGCGGCAGCCGGGAACTGGACGACCTCTCCGTCGGCGCCGGCCGCTACTACGTCGACGGGATCCTGCTGGACGCGAACCGCCCCGAGCCCGGCGTCCCCGTCGAGGAGGACCTTGCCCACGACGCGCAGACCCCGACGACCTGGACCTACTGGGACCAGCCGGACGGCCACCGGGACCCGGAACGTCCCGGCGACCGGCTGCCCACCCAGTTCCCGTACCTCGCCTACCTCAAGGTGTGGGAGCGCGCGGTGACCGCGGCCGAGGACCCGCTGCTGCGCGAGGTGGCGCTCGGGTCGGCGATGCCCGACACGGCGGCCCGGCTCAAGACCGTCTGGCAGGTGCTGCCGCTGCCCGGCGCGCAGCTCGAACTGGAGGACGGGGCGACCAAGGACCGGATCCGCCCGGCGTTCGCGCGGTGGGCGGCGGCGCAGGCGCCCACCGCGCGCATGGCGGCGCGCAGCGAGCGCCCCGAGCACGCGGACGAGGACCCCTGCCTGGTGGAGCCGGACTCCCGGTACCGGGGCCCGGAGAACCAGCTGTACCGCGTGGAGATCCACGAGGGCGGCGAGGCGAAGGACGCGACCTTCAAGTGGTCGCGGGAGAACGGTTCCGTGACGTTTCCGGTCGACGAACTCGACGGAACCTGGGTGGAGTTGGCGTCGCTCGGTAGCGACGACAAGCTCGGACTCAGCGTCGGCGACCAGGTGGAGTTCGTGGACACCGCCTACACGAGCCGGGGGGAGCCGCTGCCGCTGCTGCGGATCGAGGAGGTCGACCTGCCGGGGCGGCGGGTGCGGCTCTCGGGCGAGCTGGATCCTTCGGTCGGACGCCGCCCCGAACTCCACCCGTTCCTGCGGCGCTGGGACCACCGGTCCGGCTCCCGGCACTCCGGCAGCGGCCGTACGAAGCAGGCTGCCGCGAAGCTTCGGGGCGGCGCGGTCCGGATCGAGGAAGGCGGCTGGCTGCCGCTGGAGGACGGTGTGCTCGTGTACTTCGAGCCGGGCAGGACGTATCGCGCCGGTGACTTCTGGACCGTTCCTGCCCGCACCGCGACGGGCAGTGTCGAGTGGCCGGCGGACGCGGCCCGCCGGCCACTGCTGCAGTCCCCGAAGGGGACCGAGGTCCACTACGCACCCCTGGCCTGGGTGCTGTCGGAGGGGTCCGTCGCGGATCTGCGTATGACGTTCGCCCCGCTGGCGGCCGTCATTCCCGCGGCCAGCGAGGCGGAGCTGGCCGCCGAGGCCGAAGCCGAGGCGGAGGCCGTGGCCGCGGAGGCCAAGGCGGCGAAGACTGCCGGGGCCGCCGGTTCGGGCAGGCGCACCGCGGGGCAGGACGACGAGGGACAGCCCGAGAACTGACGCATCACCTGGGTAAAGGAGCACCACGATGGCAACGCCTCTGTCCGCCGACAGACTGCTCAAGGCCCTCCGGGACGAAGGTCTGCACGTCGTCGAGCACCGGAGCTGGCGCACGCACAACCGCAACCACAAGGGCTCGTGGGGGCCCGTCCACGGGGTGATGATCCATCACACCGTGACCTCGGGCACCCAGAGCTCCGTCGACCTCTGCTACGACGGCCATTCGAGCCTGCCGGGTCCGCTGTGCCACGGGGTGATCGCCAAGGACGGCTCGGTCCACCTGGTCGGCCACGGCCGCGCCAACCACGCCGGACTGGGCGACGACGACGTCCTGCGCGCGGTGATCAACGAAACGGCGCTGCCCGCCGACAACGAGGCCAACACGGATGGCAACCGCTCCTTCTACGGCTTCGAGTGCGTCAATCTCGGCGACGGCAAGGACCCGTGGCCGGGCGCACAACTGGAGGCCATCGAGAAGGCGGCGGCCGCGATCTGCCGGGCGCACAGCTGGAACTACCGCTCGGTGATCGGCCATAAGGAGTGGCAGCCGGGGAAGATCGACCCGCGCGGGTTCACGATGGACTCGATGCGCAGCCGGATCAAGGCACGCCTCGGCGGTCAGCCGGACGGCCCGTCGAAGCCGCCCGCGCCGAAGCCCCCGGCGACGTACGAGCCGTTCCCCGGAGCCGCGTACTTCCGGGCCGGCCGGCGCAGCGCCGTCATCACTGCGATGGGAAAGAGACTGGTGGCCGAGGGCTGCGGAAAGTACGAGGTCGGCCCGGGCCCGGCCTGGTCGGAGGCGGACCGCAAGTCGTACGCCGCATGGCAGCGCAAGCTGGGCTTCTCGGGGAGCGGCGCGGACGGCGTCCCGGGCAAGTCGAGCTGGGACAAGCTCAAGGTGCCCAACGTCTGAGCCGCCGGGTCCGGTACCACCGGTACCGGACGGCCGACGCCGGCCCGGGTCAGCCCCGGCGCACCCGCCCCACGATCCGTTTGCCCAGGCGCCCGATCGAGCGGGACGGCCGGTTCCAGGTGCGGAAGGCGTCGAGCGTGCGGCTGTTGCCTTCGCGCTCGACGGCCTGCTCCACCGCTGTGACGCCCTCGGGGGACAGGGAGCGCACCGCCGGGCGCAGCACCTCGTCGAGCAGGGCGGTGCGGGTCCTGGTCCAGGAGTCGCCCGCGTGCGGGTGGGCGGTCCATACGGTGAAACAGCCCGCCACGTAGACGGGTTCGGCCCGCAGCCGGGTCAGGACCTCGTCGCGGCGGGCGACCCTGCCGTAGGCCGCGATCAGGTCCTCGTCCCCGCTGTGCACGAACGCGTACAGCTCCGCCTCCGGCCGGTCCGGGGCGAGCAACCGCCGGGCCAGGGCGCCATAGGCGTGCTCCAGCACCAGGGGCTCCACCGGTTCGGCGAGGGCGCGCAACGCCCGGGCCCGCTCCGCCCAGCCGGGCTCGGCCGCCCCGGAGCGGACATCGCGGACGAAGTCCAGCAGCAGCAGCGAGGCGCGCACCCGGGCACCGATCTCCTGCGGGAAGCTGCGCAGCAGGTCGTGGGCGAGTTCCGGGGCGTCCTCGTCGTCGAAGGACGCGGCGAGTGCGGCGGAGACGAGATGCGCCCAGGTGCCGGCCGTCCGGTGCGCGTCCGACGTGGTCTCGCCCAGCAGCGAACGCGCCTCGCCCGCCGTAGGGGTGTCCTCGCCCCACACCAGGCCCACGGCGGTCCGCAGCACCAGCGGCTCGGCGAACGGGGACATGCCCGCGGCCCGCAGCACCGTGTGCAGCACCATCACCCGGTCCGCGCCGCGGGCCTTGGCACCGGGAGCCTCGGCGCACATCCGCAGATGCGGCAGCGCCTGCGTTCCGGTGAACGGCAGGGCGACCCGGATCAGCAGCCGCTCCGTCCCCGCGGGGTCGTCCGGCGCCAGCCGGTCCAGCTCGCCCAGCAGCGCCGTACGGACGTCGAACTGCTCGTCCAGCAGGTCGAGCAGCGCGGGACATGCGCCGGTCTCCGGGTCATCCAGCAGCGCACGGGCCAGCCGGCGTACGACACCGGGCAGCAGCTCCGCACAGTCCACGCCGAGCAGCCGCACGATCCGCAGCACCTGCACGGTCCGCGCGACACCCCGGGGAACTCCGGCGGCGAGCTCGGCCAGCAGGTCGTCGCCGAGCTCCGCGACCAGCGCGGCAACGGCACGCTCCCCGGCCGGCTCGGCGAATGCCGAACGCGCGGGTGGCTCGAGGGCGACATCGGCGCCCCGTACCGCCTCCGTCACCAGCAGTGCGGCCAGGGGTGCCGTGACAGCAGCGGGGGAGCGGCCGTCGAGCGCCGTCAGCAGCCTTAGTGCGGAGGCGCATTCGGCGGCCGTTCGGTCGTCGGCGGGCGCGGTCAGCGCGTCGGTCAGCTGCCGGGTCTGCTTCTCGTCCAGCGCGTAGGGCCGCCCGGCGGCCCAATCTGCCGCTGCGGCACGCTCGTTGGATCCGAGCGCGATGCCGGCGCCCAGTGCTGTCACGGCGAGCGGCCCGGCGGCGAAGGGCTCGCCCGGCAGTTCTGCCGCGTCCCGGAAGAGCTCGGGTGCCCGGCTGCGCCAGATACGTGCAGCGGTCCCGGCCCAGGCGTCGTCGACCGGCACCGCGGGGCGCGGACCGGTCCCGGCGTGCACACGGAAGCGGGGGTCGCCCGCGTCGGGGGCGTCCTGCGGCAGCACGCCGATGACCTGGTGCGACGCGCGGTCCGGATGCCGGGTGTAGGTGGTGAAGGTCAGCCGTTCGGCATGCTCCCGGGGCAGCACGGCGGCGGCCAGCGCGACCCACCGGGCCACGTCCGCGCTGTGGCGCTCCACGAGGACGACCGGCGGCGCGGAGGGATCCTCGCTCACCCGGCGCAGGTCGGCGAGGACGGCCGCGAGCCAGGGGCTCCGGGACACGGCGAAGTCGCCCAGCCCCTCGCGGGAGAGGCCTCCCGAGACGGAGGTGGAGGTGGAGCGCGCGGTGAGCGGATCGGGCAGCGTACGGTCCGGCGTCGCGGCCAGCCAGCCAGCGGCCCCCCACGCGGTGACCGGGAGCGCACCGCCCGGCAGCGGTGTACCGGCCGGCAGGTGAACGCCGTGTGCGTGGAACACTCCGGCGCCGACAGCCACGGAACGGCCGAGCAGATGGCTGCCGTCGGACAGTGCGCTGAAACTGAACGCGACCGGCAGCGCACGCAGTTCGGCATCCGTGAGGCGCCCGGAGGCCCCGGAGATGTGGGGGGTGCTGGGGGTGCCCGGGTGGCCCGGCGTCCCTGCCGGAGGCTCGTACCCGAGGAGCTGCCCGGCCTCCGCGCGGACCGGTCCGGGTATCGCGGGATCGACGGCGGTGAACCGGCCGCCGGGCTCCCCGACCCCGGCCGCGGCGGAGGTGTAGTGCAGCTGCGCGAGGCTCATGTGCGTCGGTCCTTTTTCAGTGCCACGTCCGTCCGGGCCCACCGCGGTCACAACTCCGCGAAGGAGCGGTCCGTAGTCGCGTGGGCGACGCTATCAAGGCCCGGCCCATCAGCTCTCGTTGTCTGGCAGGAGAGCAGCGCGCGGGCGCTGCGCGGAGCGGAGGAACCGCTGTCCGGAGTATCCGGAACGCCGTCGACATGGCCGGATCCCGTATCCCGCACCACCCGTCCCGGACGATGGCGGCGGTTTAGGTTGGACGCATGACCGATGTACTGCTTTCCGCAGGAGTGGTGGAGTACGAGGACACGGGTGGCGACGGACCCGTGGTGGTTCTGCTGCACGGTGTCGCGATGAACGGCTCGCTCTGGCGGCACGTCGTCGGCGAGCTGCGCGGCGACTTCCGGTGCATCGTGCCCACGCTGCCCCTGGGATCCCACCGCAGGCCCATGCGCCCGGACGCCGATCTGACGGTCCCGGGGGTCGCCCGGCTGGTGGCGGAGTTCCTGGACGCCCTGGACCTGAGTGACGTCACGCTGGTGATGAACGACTGGGGCGGTGCGCAGGCCCTCGTGGCGGACGGGCGGGACCAGCGGATCGGCAAGCTGGTGATCACGTCCTGCGAGGCCTTCGACAACTTCCCGCCAGGCCTGCCCGGCCGCAATCTGTATGCCTCGGCGAAGATGCCGGGCGGCATCGAGCTCGCCTTCGCACTGCTCAAACTGAAGCCGATGCGCCGGCTGCCCGTGACGTGGGGGTGGATGAGCAAGCGGCCCATCCCGCACGAGGTGCTGGACGGGTGGTTCCAGCCCCTGTGGACCTCCACCGAGATCCGCCGGGACCTCCGGGCGTACGTTCTCGGGGTACCGCCCAAGGACGAACTCCTGCGATGGGCGGAAGGGCTGCGCGCGTTCGACCGTCCCGCGCTCGTCGTCTGGGCGACGGAGGACAAGGTCATGCCGCTCGAGCACGGACGCAGACTCGCCGAGCTGCTGCCGCAGGGTGAGCTCGTGGAGATCGCCGACAGCTACACCCTGATTCCGGAGGACCAGCCGCAGCAGCTGAGCGCGGCGATCAGGGCGTTCCTGCTGAGGACCGCCGGGGACTGAGCCCGCAGACCCGTCGGTACCCGGCCCCGCCCGTCGCGGGACGGTCCGCGCGGGACCTGCCGTGTCACACCCTTCGTACGTCCACGCCCACCGCTCGCAGCGCCTCGACCTCGTCATCGGGCGCCGCCGCGTCGGTCACGACCGTGTGCAGTGCGGAGGCGGGGGTGACCAGGGCCAGGGCGGTGCGGGAGAGCTTGGGGGCGTCGGCCACGGCGATGACCCGTCGGGCCGACGCGATTGCCGCGCGCTTGACCGCCGTGTCCTCAAGGTCGTAGGCGGTCAGCCCGTCGGCAGCGGTCAGGCCGCAGCAGCCGAGGACCGCGGTGTCGAAGCGGAGCGAGGCCAGGGACGCCTCGGTCAGCGGGCCGGTCAGCGCGAGCTCGCCGGGGCGCGGCCGGCCTCCGGGCAGCAGCAACGTCAACCGGTCCGCTCCGGTAAGGGCGTTGGCGGCGTGCAGGGACAGCGGCATGACGGTCAGCCGGCGGTGCGCGAGGGCGTGGGCCACCTCCAGGCACGTGGTGCCGCTGTCGATGACGACCGACTCGCCGTCCGCGATCAGAGAGGCGACCTCCGCCGCGATGCGCCGCTTCGTCTCCAGGCCTTCCTGTGCCCGTAGGGCGAACGGAGGCTCCTCGCCCCGCAGCACCAGGCTTCTGGCCCCGCCCCGGTAACGCTCCAGGACGCCCTGGCCGGCGAGGGTCTCCAGATCGCGGCGGATGGTCATCTCCGAGGCGCCCGTAAGCTCGGCCAGCTCCGCCACGGTCTTCCGGCCCGCCCCGAGTACCGCGTGCGTGATCTGCTTCAGTCGGTCTGCGCTCGCCATGAACAAAGTGAACACCAACGATGTGCGTAAAACAAACTTACAAACAGAAAATCTGTTTGTTAGGTTGGCGCGCATGGAAAGACTTCTGCGGGTCGGCCGACTGGCCACCTTCGTGTACTTCACCCTCTGCGGCTTCATCCTGGGGATGTGGATCGTCCACATCCCCACCATCGAGCACCGGGTGGGTATCAGCCATGCCGTCCTCGGCTGGCTCCTCCTGCTGCTCGGCGGTGGAGCGTTCGCGGGGATGCAGCTGATCGGTCCGCTCAGTGACCGCTTCGGCGCCCGCAAGGTCGTCCCGGTCAGCGCCGTGCTGTCCTGCGCCGCTCTCGTCCTGCCGGGCCTGGCCACCGACGCCTGGACCCTCGGTGCCTCACTCTTCGTGCTGGGCTGCGTCACGGGATGCCTGGATGTGGCCATGAACGCCCATGCGGTGCAGGTCGAGCGGGGTTACGGACGGCCCGTGATGTCCGCCTTCCACGCCATGTTCTCCATCGGCGGGGTCTTTGCGGCACTGGTCGGCGCCTTCACCCTCGGCCGGGACTGGAGTCCGGCCACCACGCTCGCCGCGATGGGTCTGCTCAGCCTCGTCATCACCCTGGCTGCGATGCCGGCGCTGCTGCCCCCGGACGCAGCCCCGGCAAAGGCGGATGACGCCCCGAAGTCCGACAGGCGCCCCGTGCCGCGCCGGATCTGGATCATGGCGGCACTCGCGCTCATGCTCATGCTCTCCGAAGGGGTGGCCGGCGACTGGAGTGCCCTGCACCTGAAGGACGTCCTGGACGCCTCCCCGTCGACCGCGGCCTTCGCGTACGGGGCCTTCGCCACCGCCATGACCATCGGCCGCCTGCTCGCCGACCGGGTCTCCGCACGCTTCGGACCGGTTGCCATCCTCCGCTACGGCTCCGGCCTGGCCGCCGCAGGACTTGTCCTGGCCGCGCTCTCGCCCACGATTCCCCTGGCCCTGATCGGCTGGACGCTCTTCGGTATCGGCCTGTCCGGCACCATCCCGCAACTCTTCAGCGCCGCCGGCCACATCGACCCGGCCGCCGCCGGCACCAACGTCTCGCGCGTGGCGGGCCTCGGCTACATCGGCATCCTGGCGGGCCCCGCGGTGATCGGGCCGATGACCCACTTCATGCCGCTGAACCTCACCTTTTTCCTGCCGGTGGCCTTCTGCGTCATCGCCTGCTTCACGGCCCCGATCCTCATGACCGAGTCCGCGAAAACTGCCGAGGGCATGAGCAAGGAGCCCGCCCCTCAGGACGCCTGAGGATTCCTGCCGCCCGTGCCTGCGTAAATCGTGATCAAGGGATCGTTGACGGCGTCAGTGAGTCCGGGGACGAGCCCGGAAAGGACCTCCGCGCCGCCGAACCGGCGGCGGCGGTCGAGCTCCTGCAAGGCTCCCGCAACGCGCCGCTGCGCCTGCTCCTCGCCCATCGGGCCGCGGCTTACGTACTGACCGTCGCACTCTGCTTCGGCGTCAACTACGCCTTGGGTTCGAGCGGAACCCTGCGGTTCAGTCTGTGGGGCCGGCTGTTCTGGATCCCCGTGCCGGCCGCGGACGCCAAGCTCCGTCGGGCCAGGACACTGGGACGGGAACGCGTCATCGCCCGCATCCGGGAGCGTCATGAGCGGCTGGACGCCGCCGCCAGACGGGGTGGGAGGTGCGGAGGTGGGGCCGGTTCGTACACCCCCTGACCGCGGGGCCGCACGCGACCGGCCCCGCTCGTACGAGGACAGCGGCCCGGGCCGGGTGCGGGGGCACCTTTTCACGCGCCGCCGCACCCGGCCGGACCGACCGGGCGTCAGTCCTCCGCGGCGACCGGTCCGGTGCTGCGGCGCAGGCCGAACCCGGCCAGCAGCGCGCCCACGGCGCACAGGACCGCGGTGACCGTCACGGCGGTGTGCATACCGTTCATGAACGCGTTGCCACTGCCCTCGATCACGGCTGCCTTCAGCTGCGCCGGCATGTCGGCCGTAACGGGCGAAACACCCATGGACACCGCGTCCTTGGCCTCTTCGAAGCCCGTTGCCGCCTCGGCCGGGACACCGGCGGAGGTCAGCTCGCCGGTCAGGGTGGACCCCACCTTCCCACTGATCAGGGAGACCAGCACGGACGTGCCGAACGCACCGCCGATCTGCAGCGAGGTGGCCTGCAGTCCGCCCGCCACACCGCCGTCCTTCCTCGGCGCGTTGCCGACGATGGCGTCGGAGGAAGCGGACATCACGATGCCGACGCCCAGGCCGATGGCGAGGAACGGCGGCCACAGAGCAGCGTACGAGGAACCTGCGTCCCAGGTCAGCATCCACAGGGAGGCCGCGGCCTGGAGGGCCATGCCGACCGGCATGGTGAGCCGCGGGCCGAAGCGCTGGGTCAGGGCGGCGCCGAGCGGTGCCGCCACCACGGTGGCCAGGCTGAACGGCAGGGTGCGGACACCGGACTCGACCGGGGTGAAGCCGCGTACGTTCTGCAGGTACAGCATCACGAAGAAGATGACACCGAGCATCACGAAGAAGTTGATCGCGGTGACGAGCGTGCCGATGGTCAGCGAACGGTTGCGGAAGAGGCGCATCGGCAGCAGCGGGTGCTCGCGGCGGGTCTCGTACCGGCAGAAGACGGCCAGCAGGGCCAGGCCCGCGGCGATCGACCCCAGCGTTCCGCCGGAGGTCCAGCCCCAGGTCTCCCCCTTGACCACGCCGAAGATCAGGGCGACCAGGCCGACGGCGAGCAGGATCACGCCGGGTACGTCGAAGCGGTGGTTCCCCGTGGAGTCCTTGCTCTCAGGAAGGACGAACAGGCTGAAGGCCAGCGCGACGACGCCGATGGGGGCGTTGATGTAGAAGACCGACTCCCAGGTGACGTGTTCGATGAGCAGACCGCCGACGATCGGGCCGAGCGCGGTGGAGCAGGACGCCACCATGGCCCACAGGCCCACGGCCGTACCGAACTTCTGGGGCGGGAAGACCGCGCGCAGGAGGCCGAGGGTGTTGGGGATCAGCAGGGCGGCGAAGAGGCCCTGAACCGCACGGAAGGTGATGACGCCCTCGATCGAACCGGAGAGGGCGATCGCGACCGAGGCCAGCGTGAAGCCGAGGGTGCCCACGAGGTAGACCGTGTGCCGCCCGAAGCGGTCACCGAGCTTGCCGCCCAGGATCAGCAGGGCGGCCATGGCGATCAGGTAGGCGTTGGTGACCCACTGCAGGTCGGCGGTGGACGCGCTGAGGTCCCGGCCTATCTCGGGGTTGGCGATCGCGACGACGGAGCTGTCGAGGTTGACCATGAAGAGGCCGATGGCGACCGCGATCAGCGTCAGCCAGGGGTTGGCGCGCCGGCCCTTCGGGACGTCCGGTGGAGCCTCTGCGGGCAGGGGAGACGTGTCCACGGTGGTGGAGGACATGGAAATGCCTTGTCTGTGTACGTAGTTCGGGGTGTGAAGGAGACGCGTCACGTGGGCGCCCGGCCGCCGTGACGAAACCGGCAGCGGTCAGGTCCGGGTCCTCGCGAGGACCCGGACCTTCGGCCGGACCAGGAGTGGGTGTCAGCCGGCGGAGGTGCGCAGACGCAGGTTCAGTGACGTCAGCGCGCCCAGAGCCGCACCGAGCGCATCGAGCTCGCCCTCGGTGAGGGTGTGCAGAGCGTGCGCCACATGACCTTCCTTGAGCAGCCGTGCCTCGGCGAGCCGCTCCCGGGCCGTGGCCGTCGGGTACAGATGGGCGACCCGCTTGTCGGCCGCGTCCCGCTTGCGCTCCAGGAGTCCCAGCTCGGTGAGCTGGGAGACGAGGGCACTGACGTTGTTCGGCTTCATCAGCAGCGCCTCGGCCGTCTCGCGGACGGTGATGCCCTCACGGTCCTCGACGAGAAAGAGCAGCACGAGCTGACCCTCCGGGAGCCGGGGATGAGGGAACTCGCGGCCGACATGCCGCTCAAGGCTCCGTTGCAGCGCGGGCAGGACCGACACGAGCGCGGAGGCTACGCGGTCGACGTCCTGGGAGGGCGCGCTGGAGTCGGGCATGTCCGCAGCTTAGGTACTCCAGAATACCTATGTCAACGTACATAAATATTCTGCAGTACCCGGTCGGCATCCATGACGCAGAACCTGCGGTCGTTGCCGCGTCGGGCGCCGACCGGGGCGGGTGATGCGGGGCTCTGCGCCGTGGTGGTATATCTGCAGTTGAGAGCCCCGGCGCACGGTGAAGGCGGTCGAGAGAAGGACCATGGACAAGCCCACGCACTTGATCGAGTTCGAGACCATGCTGCTCGGGCGGCACCTCCAGCTGAGCGCGCCCCGGCTGAGGCGGGACAGTCAGTACCTGGATCGCAGTGCGTACACCCTGCTCAGCCGCATCCGGATGGAGGGCCCGATGTCCATCGGGCAGCTCAGCGAAGCCTTCGGACTGGATGCCTCCACCCTCAACCGGCAGACCGCCGCCATGCTGCGGGCCGGCCTCGTCGAGCGCATCCCCGACCCCGACGGGGGCATCGCGCGCAAGTTCCGTATCACCGACGGGGGCGAGCGCAGCCTCGACGCGGAACGGGCCGAGAACATCCGCGGCCTGGAGAAGGTCATGGCCGGGTGGGATCCGGAAGAGGTCGCCGTGTTCGCCGCCTATCTCAAGCGGCTCAACATCGACATCGAGAACCTCGACGGACGCCCCTGGCCCCGCCCCTGACTGGGCCCGATCCAAGTGGAGTGACCGGCCTGTCTGTCACATCGTGTCCCGCTGTCCCGAAGGTGCAGCAGTTGGCCGGTTCCCCCTGTGAGGCGTACCGCCGCTCCTATGATCGAAGCGCATCCGGGAGATGGGGGTCAGGGACTCGTGGCGGACCTCGGGACAGTACGCAGATACAGCATTCCGGTTCTGGTGCCCCTCCTGCTCGCGGCTCCGTGCTCCGCAGGCGGCGGCAGCACGGACGCGAAGAGAACGGGTGGTACCGCACTGGGCGGCCCGCACGCGTACGTCCGGCAGCAGGCGCAGAGCCCGCCGTTCACCGTGGCCGCGCCAGGCGAGGGAGCCCGAGGGCGTACCCACGACGAGATCTCCGACCCGGTGCTCCAGGGGCTGACCACCGCGCTGGTACGGATCGGGTCCGCCGTCGAGAAGCAGAGCTGAGGACATCCGATGGACCAGCTTCGGCCCACAGACCCCGCACGCATCGGTGCGCACCGGCTGCTCGGACGCCTCGGCGCAGGTGGCATGGGGGTGGTCTACCTCGGCCGTACGGACGCGGGAGCGACCGCCGCCATCAAGGTGATTCTCCCGGAGTACGCCGGGGACGACGAGTTCCGGGCCCGGTTCCGCCGCGAGGTCGAGGCCGCCCGCAAGGTGCACAGCCCATGGGCCGTTGCGGTCATCGGTGCCGAGACCGAGGGTGAACGCCCCTGGCTGGCCACCGTGTTCGTACCGGGCCCCTCACTCGCGGAGGCGGTCACCCGCTGCGGCCCGCTGCCCACCCGGAGCGTGCGGGTGCTCGGGCGGCTGCTCTCCCGTGCCCTGGCCGCCGTACATACGGCCGGACTTGTCCACCGCGACGTCAAACCCGGCAACGTCCTGCTCACCGTCGACGGGCCGCAGCTCATCGACTTCGGCATCGCCCGCGCCGGCGACGCCCCCGCGAGCACCGCCACCGACCTCGTCGTCGGCACCCCCGGCTTCCTGTCACCGGAGCAGGCCTCCGCGGACGGTACGGCGCCGGGGCCCGCGAGTGACGTGTTCTCCCTCGGCTGCCTCCTGGCATACGCCGCGACCGGCCGGCCGCCCTTCGGCAGCGGAGCCGTGGACGCCCTGCTGTACCGCGCCGTGCACGACGAACCCGACCTCAGCGGGATCGGCGACACCGAACTGTGCGCCCTGGTCGCCGACTGCCTGGCCAAGAACCCCGCCGACCGGCCGACAGCGCAGCAGCTCGACGAGCGCATCGTCGAGGACGCCCCGCACGGGTCGATCGAATGGCTGCCCGAGGCCGTCGTACGGCTGGTAGCGGACCGGTCCGCCGCGATGCTCGCCCTGCCCGACATCGAGCCCACACTCGCAGAGGAGCCGGTACCCGCACCACCGGGCAGACGCCGGTTCCTCCGGCTGGCAGCCGGAGGCGCGGTCGTCGTGGCCGCCGGCGGTGCCTTCGCCGTCCGGGAGGCGCTGCGCGAGTGACCGGCCGGCGGCGCGGCTGAGCCCGGCCCCGACCGGGGCGAGCCCGGTCGGACCGCGGTGCGTAGACGCTCAGGGCGGCGTCGGCCTTCCTCGAGGCGGCCCCGTCCCACGCCGTTCCGGCCTCGCAGCTCGGACCCTGCGCCCCGGTGTGAAACATCGGTGTGAAGCGGAGCTGCGGCGGCGCTTAAGAAATCCTCGATGGACCTGGGGCCCCGGTGTACGGCACTGTCTTGGTGACGGCAGTGGGCGGCGCATCGCGGTGTTCGTGGGACGGACGCACGCGTTTCGCCCTGTCCCGTCCGCCGTACCCCATGCACCCCGGGCCGCAGGCCGCCTTCGGCATGCCCCCGGCCCGGGGTATTCACCAGGTACCAGGTACAGGGAGCCGCAGCCGTGAAGGCACTCGTGAAGCAGAAGGCCGAGCCGGGACTCTGGCTGATGGACGTACCGGAGCCGGAGATCGGCCCCGGGGATGTCCTGATCAAGGTCCTGCGCACCGGAATCTGCGGCACCGACCTGCACATCCGGAACTACGACGGCTGGGCGCAGCAGGCCGTGCGCACCCCGCTCGTCCTGGGCCACGAGTTCGTCGGCGAGGTGGCGGAGCTCGGCTCCGACGTCGTCGACATCACGATCGGTGACCTGGTCAGCGGCGAGGGCCACCTGGTCTGCGGAAAGTGCCGCAACTGTCTCGCCGGACGGCGCCACCTGTGCCGATCCACCCTCGGGCTCGGCGTCGGCCGGGACGGGGCGTTCGCCGAGTACCTGTCGCTGCCCGCCTCCAACGTGTGGGTGCACCGGGACAAGGTCGACCTCGACATCGCCGCGATCTTCGACCCGTTCGGCAACGCCGTGCACACCGCGCTGTCGTTCCCGCTGGTCGGCGAGGACGTGCTGATCACCGGCGCGGGCCCCATCGGCATCATGGCCGCCGCCGTCGCCCGCCACGCGGGTGCCCGCAGCGTCGTCATCACCGACGTCAGCGAGGCCCGCCTCGAACTGGCCAGGAAGGTCGGCGTCAGCCTCGCCCTCAATGTCGGCAAGGAGACCATCGCCGACGGCCAGCGCCACCTCGGACTGCGCGAGGGCTTCGACATCGGTCTGGAGATGTCCGGCCGCCCCGAAGCGATGCAGGACATGATCGCGAACATGACGCACGGCGGCCGCATCGCCATGCTCGGTCTGCCCGCCACCGATTTCCCCGTCGACTGGTCCCGCATCGTCACCTCGATGCTCACCATCAAGGGCATCTACGGCCGTGAGATGTACGAGACGTGGTACGCCATGTCCGTGCTGCTGGAGGGCGGACTCGACCTCGCCCCGGTGATCACCGGACGGTACGGCTACCGCGACTTCGAAGCCGCCTTCGACGACGCCGCGAGCGGTCTCGGCGGCAAGGTCCTGCTCGACTGGGCAGCCTGACCCGACCCGTACCTCGTTACCCCGGCCCGTACCCACCTGGGAGACACCCTTCATGTTCGACTCCGTACGCGACGACATGCGCCTCACCCTCGACGAGATCAGGGACGCCGGACTCCAGAAGCCCGAGCGCGTGATCGGCACCCCGCAGTCCGCCACCGTCGGCGTCACCTCCGGCGGGCGCCCCGGCGCGGTCCTCAACTTCTGCGCCAACAACTACCTGGGCCTCGCCGACCACCCCGAGGTCGTCGCCGCCGCCCACGAGGCACTGGACCGCTGGGGCTACGGGCTCGCGTCGGTCCGCTTCATCTGCGGCACCCAGGAGGTCCACAAGGAGCTGGAGCAGCGCCTTTCGGCCTTCCTCGGCCAGGAGGACACGATCCTCTACTCCTCCTGCTTCGACGCCAACGGCGGTGTCTTCGAGACCCTCCTCGGCCCCGAGGACGCGGTGATCTCCGACGCCCTCAACCACGCCTCCATCATCGACGGCATCCGCCTCTCCAAGGCCAAGCGCTACCGCTACGCCAACCGGGACATGGCCGACCTGGAGCAGCAGCTCAAGGAGGCCTCAGGGGCCCGCCGGCGCCTCGTCGTCACCGACGGTGTGTTCTCCATGGACGGGTACGTCGCCCCGCTCAAGGAGATCTGCGACCTGGCCGACCGCTACGACGCCATGGTCATGGTCGACGACTCCCACGCCGTCGGTTTCGTCGGCCCCGGCGGCCGCGGCACCCCCGAACTGCACGGCGTCATGGACCGCGTCGACATCATCACCGGCACGCTCGGCAAGGCACTGGGCGGCGCGTCCGGCGGCTACGTCGCGGCGCGCGCCGAGATCGTCGCCCTGCTGCGCCAGCGCTCGCGCCCGTACCTCTTCTCCAACTCGCTCGCCCCTGTCATCGCCGCCGCCTCCCTCAAGGTCATCGACCTGCTGGAGTCCGCCGGCGACCTGCGCGAGCGACTCAACGCCAACACCGCGCTCTTCCGGTCCCGGATGACCGAGGAGGGCTTCGACATCCTGCCCGGCGACCACGCCATCGCCCCCGTGATGATCGGGGACGCGGCGAAGGCAGGCCGGATGGCGGAGCTGCTCCTGGAGCGCGGTGTGTACGTGATCGGGTTCTCGTACCCGGTCGTCCCGCAGGGAGCCGCGCGCATCCGCGTCCAGCTCTCCGCCGCCCACTCCACCGACGACGTCAACCGCGTGGTGGACGCGTTCACCGACGCGCGGGCCGCGCTGGGGGAGTAGTCGCCCGTCTCCCCCGACCTGGGACAATGACCGCATGATCGATGCACGGCGGCTGCGCATTCTGCGTGCGGTGGCAGACCACCGCACGGTGACCGCGGCAGCCGCCGCGCTCTACCTCACGCCCTCCGCGGTCTCCCAGCAGCTCGCCGCCCTGGAGCAGGAGACCGGCCACCGGCTGGTCGAACGCGGTGCGCGGGGTGCCAGGCTCACCGCCGCCGGTGAGATCCTGCTGACCCACGCCAACGCGGTCCTCGCCCAGCTCGAGCGGGCCGAGGCGGAACTCGCCGCCTACAGCACAGGCGTGGCGGGTACGGTCACGGTCGCCGCGTTCGCCACGGGCATCGGCCTCGTCCTGGCCCCCGCCATCGCCGAGCTGACCCGCACCGCCCCCGGCATCCGGGTCCGCGTGCAGGACGCCGAGGGTGACGCGAGCGTGCCGATGGTGCTGGACCGGCAGGTCGACGTGGCGGTCGCCGTCGAGTACCGGGGCGCGCCCGGTGACGACGACCGGCGTCTCACCCGGGTGCCGCTCTACTCCGAGCCCTTCGACGCGGTGCTTCCGGTCGGCCACCGCCTCGCCGGGCAGGAGCACGTCGCCGTCGCCGACCTCGCCAAGGACCCGTGGATCGGCCCGTACCCCGGCAACCCCTGCCATGACGTGGTGGTCCTGGCCTGCGAGTACGCCGGGTTCGAGCCCCAGCTGGAGCACTCGTCGGACGACTTCCACGCGGTGGTCGCCCTGGCCGGGGCGGGCGCCGGGGTGGCACTGGTGCCCCGCTCGGCGCTGCGCGGCATGGACCTGGGCGGTGTCGTCGTACGGCCCGTGGAGGGCAGCGCCCCGACACGACGGGTCTTCGCCGCCGTGCGGCAGGGGGCCGAGGGACATCCGCTGATCAGGCCGGTCCTGGACGCGCTGGGGTCGGCGGCGGGGCTGGCGTAGCCGGCGGCCGTGCACGGACCGTGGCAGCTCGCGCATCCCCGGCCCGGCTCAGGCGGGCTGCAGCAGGTCCCACCGGTTGCCGTACAGGTCCTCGAAGACCGCGACCGAGCCGTATACCTCGTGGCGCGGTTCCTCCAGGAAGCGGACCCCGGCGGCCCGCATCCGCTCGTGGTCGCCGGCGAAGTCCTCGGTGTGCAGGAAGAGGCCGACCCGGCCGCCCGCCTGCGCCCCGACGGCTGCCAGCTGGGCGTCGCCCTTCGCGCGCGCCAGCAGCAGCCCCGTGCCCTGGGTGCCGCGCGGACGCACGACGACCCAGCGCGAGCCGTCGCCCCGGTCCGTGTCCTCCACGAGCTCGAATCCGAGAGCGTCCGTGTAGAAGGAGAGAGCCTCGTCGTAGTCGCGGACGACCAGGGTGACCAGGGCGATGTGGGACATGGGGGGCCTCGGGTTCCTCGAGTGGACGGACATTCACGTCTGGACGGCAATGCGCGCCGGTTATACGTAACACTAACGCCGTCCCGCTGCGTCCGGGGACAATGCCCGGCATGGTCACGAGCGACTTCACCGAGCTGACGGTCCGCGCCCGCCGCCTCGCCGCCTCCGGCCGGCGCCACATCCTCGGCATCGCGGGACCGCCCGGAGCCGGGAAGTCCACCCTGGCCGCCCGGCTCGTCGAGGCGCTCGAAGGACACGCCGTCCTCGTCCCGATGGACGGTTTCCATCTGGCCGGTGCCGAGCTGGAGCGCCTCGGCCGTGCCGACCGCAAGGGAGCCCCCGACACCTTCGACGCCGCCGGATACGCGGCCCTGCTCCGGCGGCTGCGCCTCCCCGAAGGGCCGGGCCCGGTGTACGCACCGGCGTTCGACCGGAGTCTGGAGGAGCCGATCGCCGGGGCGGTGGCCGTCCCCCAGGACATCCCGCTGGTGGTGACCGAGGGCAACTACCTTCTCCTGGCCGAAGGGCCCTGGGCGCCGGTGCGCGGGCTGCTCGACGAGGTGTGGTTCGTCGACGTCGAGCCCGGGCTGCGGACGCGCAGGCTCGTCGACCGGCACGTGCGGTTCGGCAAGCCGCGCCCGTACGCGGAGCGCTGGGTCGCCCGGTCCGACGAACCCAACGCCCGGCTGGTGGAGCGGTGCCGGGACCGCGCCGACCTGGTCGTGCGGCTGCCGGACACGCCCTGACACCTCCGGGCTCCTCGCCCGGAGGAGCCCGGCCGGCCGGATGTCACCAGCCGGTGCCGAACCGCGTCATCGGCTCGATCAGTTCGCGCTCCTCGTACGCGAGATGGGACAGCAGCGCGTCCGCGAGCAGGTCGACGGCGGCCTGCAGGCCGTCCCCGCCCGTACCGTCCCCGATGAAGGCGACGAGCGCGCGGTCGAGCCTGTCGATGACTCCCCGCACGGCGTGATGCTCATCGGTCAGCCGGTCGAGCACCGGTGCCAGGAGCGGCTCGGACCGGCGCAGGTGCGGGAAGAGGTCCTGGTCCTCCCGTGTGTGGTGCAGGGTGGTCACCTGGCAGTAGGAGGCGCAGTACGCGCCGAGCGCCCAGCTGTTCCGGCGCACGCTCAGCTTCTGGATCCCGGACCTGGCCCCACCGGGATCCGCACCGGTCTCCAGCACCTGCCGTACTGCGTGGCGGAGTTGGTCCAGGTCCGAGCGGAGCTGGTCGTGGGCGGCGACGAGATTGCGGGCCGGCTCCTGGGCGCTGCGTGCATACCGTCGATCCGGGTCGACGGCGGGCCCGGTGGGGCGGGTCGACTCGTCCCACAGCCGTTCGGCCGACCGGCGCACGCGGTCGTCGGGCGTCGCACGGACGGACAGGTGTTCCGGCAGCGATCCTCCGCGCCCGTGCGGCAGGTCGCTGCCTGCCTCCTCCGCAGGGGGGCACGGACGGTCGCCGGACGCCGTGTCACCGCTCCGGCGTGCCGCGGACACCAGTTCCCGGGTGGCGGGCGCCACCTCGGCGGCGAACAGTTCGAGCAGGCGCGGCTGTCGGACGGGCAGCAGGAAGGCGCTCGTCCCGTGCTCCAGTGCCAGTGCGGCGAGCTGCTCGGGCCAGGCCCCGGGCGGCCCCTCCGGGAAGCCGCCGGGTCCCGGCGAGAGGTTGTAGAGGCGGCGCACCGCTTCCGGGGGCCTGCCCGCACGGACGGCCGCCTCGTCGATGATCCGGTGTCCTGCCGCGAGTTGCCCCGGCGGCACGTGCGGCACGCTGGGCAGCCAGCCGTCCGCGACGGACCCGGTCAGGTCCAGCATCCGGGGGCCGATCGCGCCGATCCAGATTCCGACGGGGTGTGCGGGAGCGGGGCCGGAGGGCGCGCCGTCGAGCCTGTAGTGCTCGCCGTCGACATGGACGCGACCGCCCTGAGTCCACAGCGCCCGGATGACCTCGACGGCCTCGCGGGTCGCCCGCACCGCCTCGCCCGGGGTGCGTCGCGGCCCGCCGTCGGCGGCGATGGAGTCCCAGTAGGCCCCCGCTCCGATCCCCAGCTCCACCCGGCCGCCGCTGAGCCGGTCCAGGCCGGCCGCGGCGCGGGCCAGTACGGCGGGCGGCCGCAGCGGCAGACTGGCGACGTTGGGGAAGACCCGTACCCGGGAGGTGGACGCGGCGATGAAGGAGAGCACCGTCCAGGCGTCGAGCAGACCGGGCCGGTACGGATGGTCCGGGACGCTCACCAGATCCAGACCGGCCCGGTCGGCGGCCTGTGCCGAGGCCACCGCGTCCTCGGCCTGTCCGGCTGACGGCATCAGCACGGTGCCGAAGAGGAGGGTGTGTCCGTAGTCGGGCATGTGGGCCAACTCCTAGGCGGTGGAGGGGTCTTCGTCGGGGGCGGTCATGGGTGGGGTGGCCGTGCGCCACAGTGCTCCGGGGCCGGCGAGCGCCGCGAGGGCGGCCACGGCCAGGGCGACCGCCGACATCACGAAGGCGGTGGTGTAGCCGGACTCGGCGGGCAGCCGGGTGCCCGGGACCGTCCGGGCCGCCACGAGAGAGGCCGCGATCTGCGCGCCGAGCGAACCGCCGACGGTGCGCATGACGGTGTTGATGCCGGTCGCCTCTCCGGTCCGGTTCCGGTCGACCGCGCTGACGACCAGGTTGGCCAGGGCCGCGAAGGCGAACCCGACACCGGTGCCGAGCACCGCGGAGCCGGCGTACATCGCCCACTCGCTGTCGTGGGCCGTGGCGTAGACGACGAAGCCGGCCACCCCGATCAGGCAGGCGAGCACCAGCGGCAGCTTCCAGCCCGCGGCGGCCCCGATCCGTCCGGCGAGCGGGCCGGCGATCAGCATGGCCACGGCCATCGGGACCATGAACAGTCCGGACTCGGTGACGGAGGCCCCGAAGCCGTACCCGGCCTCGGTGGGGGTCTGGGCGAGCAGCGGCACGAGGGTGAACGCGCCGTACATGCCGAAACCGATGACGAGCGCCGTGATGTGGCTGGACAGGACAGCGGGACGGCGCAGCAGCTCGATGTCGATCAGGGGCTCGCGGACCTTCTTCTCGACGTACGTGAAGACCACGAGGAGCACGACGGCCGCCGCGAAGAGGGCGATGATGCCGCCCGACGTCCAACCCCAGGACCTGCCCTGGCTGATGGCGATCAGCAGGGCCACGATGCCGGCGCTCAGCAGCACCACGCCGCCCCAGTCGATGCGGCCCGGGGAGCGGACCGGGGGCTCCTGGACGAACGCGGCCACGGCCGCGATGCCCGCCAGGATCACGATCAGACCGGTCCAGAAGATCCAGTGCCAGTTCAGGGCATCCACCAGGGGGCCGGGGATGACGAGCCCGACGCCGAAGCCGATGCCGAAGGTCGACGAGATCAGGCCGATCGCCAGAGGCACGCGCTCACGCGGGAACTGGTCGCGCACGATCCCGAAAGCCAGGGGGAAGGCGGCCGAGCCGACGCCCTGGACGGCGCGGGCCGCGATCAGCAGCCCGAGCGAGTCGGACAGGGCGGCCAGCAGAGTGCCGGCGGCGAAGACGGTGAGGCTCGCGAGGAGCACCCGCCGCTTGCCGAACATGTCGCCCACCCGGCCGAGTAGCGCGGTGGCCACCGAAGCGGTGAGCAGGAAGGAGCTGAGAACCCAGGAGACGGTGGTCGCGGAGGTGTTGAACTCGCGCTGGAGGCCGGGGAGCGCCGGGACGACCATCGTCTGCATCAGCGAGAAGGACAGCACGGCGAGGAGGAGGGCCGCGAAAGGTGCCGCGGTGCGGCGTCGCGGGTCCGCCGCCGGCGGCTGGGCAGGGGGGCGGGCAGAGCGTCGAATTAATAGCACCACGGAATCATTACATGACGTCATCCTTACGTCCAGTCACTGACCGGATAGCATGCGTGGATGAGCGAATCCCCCGAGTGCGGGCCCGACAGCGCAGTCCCTCCCGAGGCCACGGAGCGGGGCCCCCGCCCGCCGGGCCTGCTGGCACTGCCCTCGTACCTCGCCAGCCATGTGGGGCGCATCGGTCACGACGCACTGGTCGCGTCCGTGGGCGAGTACGACCTGCGGCTGCCCCACTTCGCCACGCTAACCGCCCTCGCGGACTTCGGGCCGCTGCCGCAGCACGTACTGGCGGAACGGCTGGGATTCCAGCGCAGCCACCTGGGGGGCTACCTCGACCTCGTCGAGGAGCGCGGCTTCGTGTACCGGGCCCGGGACAAGGCGGACCGGCGGCGGCAGGTGGTCGGTCTGACGGAGGAAGGGGCCGCGCTCCAGCGCCGGTTGCTCAGGGTGGCCGAGGAGTCCCAGGAGGCGTTCCTGGCGTGTCTCTCACCCGCCGAACGCGAGACGCTGACCGCGCTGCTCCGGCGCATGCTGGACGCCGACGACCGGGTGGGCGGCCCGACGGCAGGCGCCCGGACGAAGTAGACCGCCCGCTCGTACGGCCCCGCGCCGCGTTCCGAATGCGTTCGCATCCACCGGCACGTACGGGCAGGATGCTGTGTGCCGCGTCGCCCCGCCAGGAGGTTTGTCATGTCCATCCCCGACCAGCCCGTACCCTTCACCGCCGACGACTACCGGGCCCGGATGACCCGAGCGGCGGAGTCCGCCGACGCCGCAGGCCTCGCGGGCGTCCTCGTGGCGCCGGGCCCCGACCTGGTCCACCTCACCGGATACCGGCCGACCGCCGCCACCGAACGCCTCACCCTGCTCGTCATCAGGGCGGGCCACGACCCCGTCCTCGTCGTCCCGGCCCTGGAGGCCGCGGACGCCGAGCGTGCCGTCGGCGCCCCCGTCCTCACCCTGCGGGACTGGACCGACGCCGCGGACCCGTACGCCCTGACCGCCGAACTGCTCGACGGCAAGGGCCGGTTCGGGGTCAGTGACAACGCCTGGGCGCTGCATCTGCTCGCGCTGCAACAGCTCCTTCCCGCCACCTCGTACGCCTCCCTCACCGCCGCCCTGCCGATGCTGCGTGCGGTCAAGGACGCGGCCGAGCTGGAGCGTCTCGCGGCTGCGGGGGCCGCAGCCGACGCCACGTACGAACAGATCCTGAAGGTCCGCTTCTCCGGCCGGAAGGAGACCGACGTCGCCGCGGATCTGTCCGCTCTCCTCGTGGAGTACGGCCATGCGCAGGTCGATTTCACCGTGGTCGGCTCCGGTCCGAACGGCGCCAACCCGCACCACGAGGCCGGAGACCGCACCATCGAGCAGGGTGACATGGTCGTCCTCGACTTCGGCGGCCTCAAGCACGGCTACGGCTCCGACACCTCCCGTACGGTGCACGTCGGCCCACCCACCGCGGAGGAGCAGCGGGTGCATGACGTCGTTCGGGAGGCGCAGGAGGCGGGCTTCGGCGCGGTGCGGCCCGGGGTCGCCTGCCAGGAGGTCGACCGGGCGGCGCGTGCCGTCATCACCGAATTCGGCTACGGCGAGCGCTTCATCCACCGCACCGGCCACGGCATCGGCGTCACCACCCATGAGCCGCCCTACATGATCGAGGGCGAGGAGCAGCCGCTGGTACCCGGCATGTGCTTCTCGGTGGAGCCCGGTATCTATCTGCCGGGCCGCTTCGGAGTCCGGATCGAGGACATCGTCACCGTCACCGAGAACGGCGGCCGGCGGCTGAACACCACTCCGCGCGAGCTGGCGATCGTCGACTGATCAGTCCCGCAACTCACGGTCACGGAAGCGGTGCAGCACGTCGTACGGGTAGGGCAGCGGACGCGCACTGGCCTCGTCCAGTCGCTCCGTCTGATCTGGCGTCAGTTCCCAGTCCGCGGCGCCCAGGTTGTCGGTCAGCTGCTCGACCGTGCGTGCCCCGACGATCGGTGCGCTCACGCCCGGGCGGCCGAGGAATCGCTGCTTCATCGGGTCCCCTTCGCTTCTTCCCGTCGCTCGGTGCTGACGCTACGAGTTGAAGTGCACCCGAATGCAAGGGACGTGTTCAGTCGTCCGCCAGTACCACGCACGATTCCGGCGGCAGATGCAGCAGCCCGTCGCCAGCCGGCGCTTCGACCGGCTGCCAGGCGGCCAGTACCCTGCCCCCGCCGGTGCGGTGACGGCCGCCGCCCAGCGCGATGGTGGCCGGCTTCGCGGAGAGATTGACCGCGATCCGCAGATCGCCCCTGCGGAACGCCAGCCAGCGCGCCTCCTCGTCGAACGCCGTCCTGACGGAGGCCAGATCGGGGTCGGAGAGGTCGGGCATGGCCCGGCGCAGCGCGATCAGTTCGCGGTACCAGGCCTGGAGGCGGGCGTGCGGCTCACGCTCGGGTTCGCTCCAGTCGAGGCAGGAACGGGCCCGGGTGCGCGGGTCCTGCGGGTCCGGGATGTCCTCCTCCGCCCAGCCGTGCGCGGCGAACTCACGCCGCCTGCCCTCGCGTACGGCTTGGGCGAGCGCCGGGTCGGTGTGGTCGGTGAAGAACTGCCATGGAGTGCGGGCACCCCACTCCTCGCCCATGAAGAGCATCGGGGTGAAGGGGCCGGTGAGCACAAGGGCCGCAGCGCAGGCCTGGAGCCCGGGGGAGAGGGTGGCGGCGAGCCGGTCGCCGAGGGCCCGGTTGCCGATCTGGTCGTGGGTCTGGGCGTAGCCGACGAAGCGGTGGGCGGGGGCGCGGGTGACGTCGACGGGACGGCCGTGCGTACGGCCCCGGAAGCTCGAGTACGTACCGTTGTGGAAGAACGCGCTGGTCACAGTCTTGGCGAGGGCGGCCAGCGGGGCGGTGGCGAAGTCGGCGTAGTAGCCCTGGGACTCCCCGGTGAACGCGGTGTGCAGGCAGTGATGGAAGTCGTCGTTCCACTGGGCGTGCAGCCCGAGACCGCCCTCCTCGCGCGGTGTGGTCGTGCGCGGATCGCAGAGGTCGGACTCCGCGATCAGGGAGAGCGGACGGCCGAGCTCGGCGGCCAGGGCGTCTACGGCCCCGGACAGCTCCTCCAGGAAGGTGAGCGCCCGGCCGTCGGCCAGCGCGTGGACGGCGTCCAGCCGCAGCCCGTCCAGCCGGTAGTCCCGCAGCCAGGCGAGCGCGCTGCCCAGCAGATACGAGCGGACCTCGTCCGAGCCCGGAGCGTCGAGGTTGACGGCCGAGCCCCAGGGCGTGTGGTGGGTATCGGTGAAGTACGGGCCGAAGGCCGGGAGATGGTTGCCCGACGGGCCGAGGTGGTTATGGACCACGTCCAGGACGACCGCGAGACCCAGCCCGTGCGCCGTGTCGACAAAGCGCTTCAGACCGGCCGGGCCGCCGTACGGTTCGTGCACAGCCCACAGCGACACCCCCTCGTACCCCCATCCGTGGGTGCCGGGGAAGGGGCAGACGGGCATCAGTGACACATGGGTGATGCCGAGCGCCACGAGATGTCCCAGCCTCCCGGCCGCGGCGTCGAAGGTGCCCGCGTCCGTGAACGTACCGACATGCAGCTCGTACAGGACGGCGCCCGGCAGCCCCCGTCCCGCCCAGCCGCTGCGCCAGGCGTACGCCTCGTGGTCGACGACCGCGCTCTCGCCGTCGGGCCCGTCCGGCTGGCGGCGCGAACGCGGATCGGGGAGCACGGGGCCGTCGTCGAGCACGAAGCCGTAGCGGTCACCGTCGGCCGCCCCGGCCTCGGCCGTCCACCAGCCTTCCCGCAGCGGATCGCGCTCCATCGGCTGCCGCCCGCCGGTCGTCCGCAGCACGGCCGACTCGGCCTCAGGAGCCCACACCTCGAACTGCATTCACCACTCCTCGTCCATGAACCGGATGCCCCGCAACGGGCCCCATGATCGGCGGAAGTCACACTCGGTGCCCCGGGAGAGTGGAGCGAGCCCACCACTGGCGATCAGGGTCTGGTCCTGATCATTGCCCTACCGGGTTCTGCTCATACGTCGAGAGGCCGAGGGCTTCGGCCAAGCGGCGTCACACGCCGCTCACGATCGCGACTGTCAGGCGCCGGTGATGTCCCGGGAGACCGTCATGAGCTGCCCGGTCGTCGCCTTGTCCAGGTCGATGGGCATGCGGCGGTCGAAGTCCCCGGGCTTGTCCCAGTACGTCGCGGCGGGCCAGTCCTGGCGCAGGCAGGCTTCCACGACGTTGTGCGCCGACGTCTCCAAGGAGTCGAAGAACACCGGGCCCGCCGCCTTGGCCATCGTGCGGACGTACCAGGGCGTCATGCGCAGGATGTCGGTCCTGGCGGCGCCTGCGTTGACCACCCCGGCGAGCAGAGAGGGCTCGGTGTCGGCCAGGTGGGCGGCGTAGTGGTGGTTGGCCACCTGGACCGGCAGCCGCATGCGCGTGAAGTCGAAGGGCTCGAGGCGGGGGAACACCGAGAGGTCCACCGGGGTGGACAGCGGCACCTTCGCCGTCATCATCACAACCCGGGGGCGCTCGGCGCGCCGCAGGGCGGGCAGCATCAGTTGCGTGAGGTGGTAGCGGCTGAGGTAGTTGACGGTGAAGAACGGGTGGAGGCCGTCGGTTGTGCGGATGTCCTTGGAGGTGAACACGCCGGTCGAGTGCAGGACCGCGTCAAAGCGGTCGTGCACGGCCAGCACCTGCTGGGCAGCGTCGCGCACCCCGGCGTGGGTGGACAGGTCGACGGCGTGGAACGAGGCGCGGTCACGCGCGTCGGCGAGGGATGCGAGCGCCTTCTCCCCCTTGCGTGCGTCACGGCCGAGCAGGGTGACCCGGTGGCCGCGGGCGAGGAATTCGCGCGCGGCCTGCAGACCGATGCCGCTGTTGCCGCCGCTGATGAGAATGGACTGCATGGGGATCTTCCGTCCGTGGGCAGGCTCAGCGGTCGATGACGTGCTCGGCCCGGTCGCGCCGGGTGTGCAGGTCCCAGTAGTCCTGGGCGATCGCGTCCGGGGAGCGGTGCGGGACGCCGTCGGGGGCCGTCTCGCCGATCAGTACGTTGATGGCGACGTTCGCGGTATGAACGCCCTTCTCACCGAGGGTCTGGTGGAGGTTGAGGGCCCAGTTCCGCAGTCCGGCCTGGGCGATGTTGACGGTGGCCAGCTGCGGGTAGGGGTTGATCGCGCCGCCGCCGGTGGTGAACAGCAGCGTGCCTGCGCCGGCCTCCAGCATGGCGGGCAGGACGGTCCGGGTGGCAGTGACGGCCCCGTAGACGAAGCCGTCGATCTGCGGACGCAGCGCCTCGACCGTGACCTCCTGCGGGGAGGCGAACACCAGGCCTGCGTGCGGCGAGAACTCCAGGACGTCGATCCGGCCGAAGCGCGCGGCGGCCGCCTCGAGCGCGGCGATGAGCCGGGGGTGGTCGGCCGTGTCGGCCGCGAAGCCGGCCGCCGTGATTCCGGCGTCGGCCAGCTGCTTCGCCAGGCCGTCGAGGTTGTCCTGGCTGCGGGATATCAGGGCGACGTCGAAACCGTGGCCGCCGAAGACCTTGGCGATCGACAGGCCCAGGCCGGGGCCTGCGCCGACGATGGCAATGGTGGGCATGGGGAATCTCCTTCGTGCGAGAGGTGGGTGCCCGGCACGCGGCCGGGGTGAGGTGGGGCGGGCGCCGGGATCAGCCCTTTGGGGAAGGAGGGGATCCGTCTGCGGGTTCCCAGTCGGGGCAGGGCGCCTCGAGCGCCCGCAGCAGCCGCTGGGAGACGCCTCCCAGCTGGCGCTGCTGCGCCTTGGTGAGCGGATCGAACACAAGGCGGCGCACCTCGTCGACATGGCTCGGGGCGGCCGCGGCGACCTTCTCGAAACCGGCGTCGGTGAGAGTGGCCAGGGTGTAGCGGCCGTCGGCCGGATCCGGATGCCGCCGCACCCAGCCGCGCTTCTCCTGACGGCCGACCACGTTGGACAGCCGGGAGAGAGTGCTGCCGGTGAACTGGGCCACATCGCTCATCCGCAGCGTGCGTTCCGGCGCCATGGACAGCGCGGACAGCACCAGGTAATCGAAGTGGCTGATGCCCGCATCCCGCTGCATCCGCGTCTCCAGGGCTGCCGGCAGCAGGGTCAGCACGTAGGCGAACGCGTACCACTGCTGCTGCTCGTCGGCATCGAGCCAGCGCGGCTCCTGAGGCTCCGGGGATTCTTCCATGACCCCACCGTAGCTTCAAGCATGAAGTCAGGCAAGCTGCCGATCACTTTTAGCATGAAGTGAAAAGGTGCTGGCTTCACTCCACGCTTGAAGTGCGAACGACATGCGGTGTCTGCGGGGGCAGAGGATGTCGAAGGCGGGCTCGAGCAGCCCCGGCTGTTCCGGCAGACCGAAGCCGCTCAGCGCAGTACGGCCGCCAGCAGGTCGCCGCCCAGCGCCGTCAGATCGGGCAGATTGAGGGTGTAACGGACGTAGCGACCGTGCCGCCGGGCCGTGATCAGGCCCGCGCGGCGCAGGACAGCGAGGTGGCGGGAAACCTCCGGGGGCGAAAGTTCCCAGGCGTGGCCCAGCTCACCGGTGGTGTGCGGGCCGCGGGCCAGGGTGCGCAGCAGTCGCAGCCGTACCGGATGTGCGAGTGCCTCCAGCCGTAGCGTGACCGTTTCCAGCGATACCGGCTCCGACGGGCTCGGCCCGGCCACGGGGTACTGCACCACCGGCTGCCACCCGGGCGCGTGGACCGCCACCAGGTGCGGGCGGCCGAAGACACTGGGGATGAAGGTGACACCGGTGCCGTGGGCGGAGGTCGCCTTGTCCTGCAGCTTGTCCACGATGATGCAGTCGCCGTCCGGTGCCAGGGTGACTGCGCCGGAGACCGATGCCAGTGCCGCCCCGATGCCCTGGCGCCTCAGCAGATCGTTCTTCAGGCGCAGGTCGGTGGCGAGCTGCACGGCGACGCCCGCCCAAGCGGCACCGAAGAAGGCCTCGTCGCACTGTTCGAGGGTGTGGCGCACCCGCGCCCGCACAGCGGCCGGATCTGCGAGCAGCCGTTCCGCGAAGGCCTCTTGCCGCGCGCCGCGGGCCTGGGCCAGGTCCAGGGCGCGCTCGCGCGCAGTCGCGTCGGTGAGCGGCGACGGCGCGGCGAAGTGGACCCGGTTGCTGCCGCACGTGGTCACGAGCGCGGCGGTCACATACGTTTCGTCGTCGATCCGGTCCACGTCGTCCAACTCCTCGGCGAGGGTCGGCCGGGGCCGGGCGGGAAGCAGGAAGTCGGCTTGTGAGGAACGCCAGAGGAACTCCGCCTCCCGCAACCGCTCGGCCGGCTCCGGCCGCAGCCCGGCCCAGACGTCCCCGGCCCAGTCGGCGAGCTGCGGATGATGCCCGGGTTCGGCCAGCACGTGCAGCATCGCGGTCAGTTCGGCCAGCGGGGAGGCGGCGAACCGCAGTCGCTCGGACGGCAGGCCGCTGATGTCGATCCTCAACGTCACCCCCTCATCATCACCGACCGATAACCGGCGACGGCGTCGGTTGACGGAGTCCGTCAACCGACGTAGCCGGCCCGGCGGCCGAACGCACCGTTGACGCCATGGCAACCACCACCAAGATGCAGCCCCGCGCCCTCGTCCGCGCCTCCGGAGGCCCTCGCTATGCCGTCGCCCTGGCCGTGGACGCGCTCGGCACCGGTCTTCTGCGGCCCTTTCTGCTGCTCTACGGGGTGACGGTGCTGAGGTTGTCCGCCCCGGACACCGGCATCGCCATGACGGTCGGCGTCGTCGTGGGTCTGGTGTGCATGCCCGCGGTGGGCCGATGGCTGGACCGGGGCGCACGCAGCACGGTCGTGGCAGCGTCGATGCTGGTGCGGGTGCTGGGCGTGGTGCTGCTGCTGGCCACCCCGGCGGGGCACGTCTGGCTGTTCGCGACGGCGGCGCTCCTCCTCGGCATCGGCAACCAGGCGTTCCCGGCCGCCCACGCAGCTCTCGTGGCCACGGTCGCCCACGGCCGGGAACGCGACACCGCTCTCGCGGCAGGCCGCGCCCTGCGCAACGCCGGCATGGGTGCGGGCGCGCTCCTTGCCACCGCAAGCCTGGCGGGTGGCGCCACCGCATTGCAGGCGCTGGCAGCCGTCACGGGGCTCGCCTGTCTCGCTGCGGCGGCCTTGGCGTGGTCGGTCCACGTACACGCGTATCCGGCCGCTACCCCGGCCAAGGTCGGTGACGACGGGCCCGTACCCCGGATGCGCGCGCTGCTGGCTGCCAACGTCATCTACGCCTTCTGCCTCAACGTCCCCGAAATCGCGCTTCCTCTGGTCCTGGTGACGCAGCTGCACGCATCCCCGGTGTGGTCGGCAGCAATCTTCGTGGCCAACACGGTGCTGGTGGTCACCCTGCAGGTTCCGGTCACTGTCCTGATGTCCCGTTTCTCCCGGCGGGCCGTGCTGGCTCTCGCCGGCGTGGTACTCACCGCGTCCTACCTCGGCTTCCTCGCGGCCACCTCATCGGGACACGGCTGGGGCGCCCCGGCCGTCGCCACGGTGTCCGTGGTCTGCACCATCGGCGAGATCATCTATGCCGGCAGCGCCACCGCGCTCGTCACCGTCCTCGCCCCGGCCCATGTCCTGGGTCGCACCCTCGCCCGCTTCGAGCTCTCCACGGGCTTCGGCCTCGCCGCCTCCCCGGCCGTCATCACCGCTCTCGCACCCCACGGCTCGGTCGCCCTCTGGGGCAGCCTCGCCGCTGGGACGCTCCTCTCCGCCGGCGCCGTTGCCACCGAGAAGGATCAAGGAACGCGGCTCGGCGGTTGCTGCCCGCCGGGCGCGAGCAGGCCTGTGAGCCCGGCAATCGCCTCTGACGGCGGTTCGAAGTAGCGGCGGATGTTTCCGATCAGCCGGCTGCCGTCAACGCCGCGCGGGCGGCGGTGAGGATCTCCTCGGAGAGCGGGGAGCCCTTGGTGGCCCGGGCCAGGACGAGTGCGCCGAGCATGGTGCACAGCCGGGTGATGCCGTCCCGGTCGTCGGTGGCGAGCCACTCGGCGAAGTCGCCCACTCCCTCGGTGTAGACGCGGTGGGCCTCGCGGTCTCCGGGTTCGCGCGCCATGTCGGTGGCGAGCGCGGCGACGGGGCACCCGTCTGCCGCGCTGTCGCGGTGCTCGACGGAGAGATAGGTGTCGATCAGTGCCTGCTGAGCGGTGTCGCGCTGTCCGGCGTGCTGCTCGAGTCCGTCTTCGTGGAGCCGGGTGAGCTCGTCGAAGGCGTGCACGGTGGCTTCGTCGATGAGCGCCTCTTTGGAGGCGAACTGCTTGTAGAAACCGCCGTGCGTCAGGCCGGACGCCTTCATGAGATCGGCGACGCTGACGTGGGTGCCCTGCTCCCGGAACAGCCGGGAGGCGGTTTCCACGACCCGCCTGCGGTTCTCCTCCGCCTGCGCCTGCGATACGCGGCCCATGAGCCACCTCCCGATTGGATGTCGATTGGCATCTATTCTAGACCGGTGTTTAGATTGTGGTCATAATCTAATTCGCGGGGCGCTCGTCGCCCGCAACGCTGGGAGCAGACATGGAACTGAAGGACGCGATCGCGGTAGTCACCGGCGCCAACCGTGGGCTCGGGCGGCATCTGGCCGCCCAGCTCGTGGAGCGCGGAGCGAAGGTGTACGCGGCGGCCCGCCGTCCCGAGACGGTGGACCTGCCGGGCGTCATCCCGCTGCGGTTGGACGTGACGGACGAGGAGTCGATCCGGGCCGCGGCCCGCACCGCATCCGACGCGACGCTGCTGGTGAACAACGCCGGCATCTCCACCGCCACGCCGCTGATCGCGGGCGGCCTGGACGCCGTGCGCCTGGAGATGGAGACGAACTTCTTCGGTCCGCTCGTAGTGACACGGGCTTTCACCCCCGTCATCGAGGGCAACGGCGGTGGCGCCGTGCTCAACGTCCTGTCCGTCCTGTCCTGGCTGCACCCCGCCGGCCTCGGGTCCTACGCCGCGGCCAAAGCCGCAGCATGGGCGCTGACCGACGCGGCCCGGGAGGAACTGGCCCCCCGCGGCATCACCGTCTCGGCGCTGCACGTCGGATACATGGACACCGACATGGCCGTGAGCGTTCCCGCCGATCAGAAGGCCGACCCCGCCGACGTCGCCGCACAGGCCCTGTACGGCGTCGAGACGGGGCTGGCCGAGATCCTCGCCGACGAGACCACCCGGTACGTCAGGCAGAGTCTGGCCGCTTCGCCGAATGCGGCGTGAGGCGCGCACCGCCGCCTTCCCCTGTCGATTCCTGAGTAAGGACACCTGATGCGTTACACCACCTTCGGATTCCGGACCGGACTGCGTGTGTCCGAGTACGCGCTCGGCACGGCGAACTTGGCACCGGCTGGGGTGCCGGCGCCGAGCCGGACGAGGCGCGCCGCGTCTTCGACCGATTCGCCGAAGCGGGCGGCACCTTCATCGATACCGCGGACGCCTACCAGTTCGGCGAGTCGGAGGAGCTGACGGGGAAGTTCGTCTCCGCCGACCGGGACCACTTCGTCCTGGCCACCAAGTTCGCCCTCGGGGCGGCGCCGCAGCCGAGCGTCTCCAGGACGGGCAACAGCCGCAAGAACATGGTCGCGTCGGTGGAGGCCAGCCTGAAGCGCCTGGGCACCGACTACATCGACCTGCTCTGGGTGCACTTTCCCGACGGACTCACCCCCATGGAAGAGATCCTGCGCGGGCTCGACGACCTGGTGAGGTCAGGCAAGATCCACCACGCCGCCCTGTCCAACTTCCCCGCCTGGCGTGTCTCCCGCGCAGTGACGCTCGCGGACCTCAAGAACTGGGCGCCCGTGGTGGGCATTCAGAACGAGTACAGCCTCGTCGAGCGGACCGCCGACCGCGAGCTGCTGCCGATGGCCGAGAGCCTCGGACTCGGCGCCGCGCTGTGGTCCCCGCTCGGCGGCGGACTGCTCACCGGAAAGTACCGGCGCAGCGCCGAGGGGCGCCTCAGCGACCTGGGGGCGGTCATCCACACGGAGAGCACCGGCCGGAAGACCGCCGTCGTCGATGCCGTCCTGGCCGTCGCCGAGGAGATCGGCGCGCCCCCTGCCCAGGTGTCGGTGGCCTGGGTGCGGGAGCGTGCCGCCCGGTCCGCGACCTCGCTCGTCCCGATCATCGGGCCGCGCACCCTCAGCCAGCTCGACCACTACCTGGGCGCTCTCGACGTCCGGTTGACCCCCGAGCAGTTCGCCCGCCTGTCGGAAGTCGGCGCGGTGCCTCTCGGAGTTCCTCACGAGGTGATCGCCGGGTCCCTGGGTGCCGTCCAGGGAGGCGACTCCAGCCGGGTCATCGCCCCGGCCGCCCCGGTGGGCTGACGTCCGAAAGCGGTGCGGCCGGTTCCCGGTAGCGGCGCCGCTCCTGAGGCCCGCGGCAGATGACGCGTCGGTCATGTCGCCCGTTGCGTCGGCGAGGGGCTCCAGGAGACCGAAGCACACACCACAAAGTGGCTCGTACCGGGAGAAGCCCAGGATGAGCAGAGATCCCGTCCCTTCGCGGACGAGAAACGGAGACGACGATGAAGGCCTTCATGATCGAGCGGTACGGCGACAAGGCCGGCGTGCGCGCCGGCGAGATGCCCGACCCGCAGGTGGGTGCCGACGACCTCCTGGTCCGGATCCACGCGGCGAGCATCAACCCGCTCGACCTCAAGATCCGTGACGGGGCCTTCAAGGCGTTCCTTCCGTACCGTCTCCCGCTCGTCCTGGGCAACGACTTCGCCGGGGTCGTGGTCCAGGTGGGATCGGCCGTCACGCGGTTCGCGGTGGGCGACGAGGTCTACGCGCGGCCCGACAAGGACCGCATCGGCACGTTCGCCGAACTCATCGCCGTCCACCAGGACGACGTGGCGGTCAAACCGGCCACGCTCACCATGGAGGAGGCTGCGTCCCTTCCCCTGGTCGCCCTGACCTCGTGGCAGGCGCTGGTCGAGCGGGCACAGGTGCAGCCAGGCCAGAAGATCCTCATCCACGGGGGCTCCGGCGGCGTCGGCACCATCGCCGTCCAGCTGGCCAAGCAGCTGGGCGCGCACGTGGCCACCACCGCGAGCACGGCCAAGGCCGACCTGGTGAAGGAGCTCGGGGCGGACATCGTCGTCGACTACAGGAAGCAGGATTTCGAGACGGTCCTGCACGGCTACGACGTCGTCCTGGACACCCTCGGCGGCGAGACGCTCGAGAAGTCCCTGCACGTACTCAAGCCCGGCGGAAAGGTCATCAGCGTCGCAGGCCCTCCCGACGCCGCCTTCGCCCGCGAGCTGGGCCTGAACGTGATCCTCCGACTGGTGATGAGCGCGCTGAGCTTCCGGACCCGGCGCCGCGCCGAGCGCCGCAACGTGACGTACTCGTTCCTGTTCATGAAGGCCGGCGGCGACCAGCTGCGCGAACTCACGTCGCTCATCGACGCCGGGAAGATCCGTCCCGTCGTCGACCGTGTCTTCCCGTTCGAGGAGACCCGGGAGGCCATGGAGTACGTCGAGAAGGGCCGTGCGAAGGCCGGCAAGGTCGTCGTCGCGATGAGGTGAGGACAGGCCCTCGCCGGACGGCCGGTGAAGACCGCCCGAGTCGGCGAGGAGACCCCGCACCCCCAAGGTCCGGCACCACCACTCTGCCCTTTCACCTGCTCCGTGGGCACGTCCCGCCGGCGAGACAGGCAACGCTCACCTCATCGGCGCAGGTGTGCTCCACATCGGCCTCACAGACTTCCCGCGTCCGCTCACCTCGTTCCGCAGAACAGGTCCGCGAGGCCCGGGCGGCGCGTTCAGCCGGTTCTCCCTCGGCGAGCCGGGGGAGAACTCCGGGCGGTGACCGGGCAATTCGCCCGGGATGCCGCTGCCGGGCGCCTGCCCGCACCAGGTGGTGCGGGCAGGCGTTCTGGTGTCGCGATCGGGGAGGGGACGTTTCGTGGCCTGCGTTTCAGCGCGAGCGGGAAGGCGAGTCGTCGCAGTACTCGGCGTCCAGGATGGGGAGGAGGGTCTCTGCTCCCCAGTTGCTGTTGTAGTTGAACGCGAGCTGGTGGCGGCCGTCCTCGGTGGTGGCGGCCAGGGTGAGCCAGCCCACCGCGCCTCCGTCGTGGTACCACAGGGTGGTGCCGCAGCCCATCGTGAACCGTTCGATGCCGAGCCCGTAGGACGAGCCCGGGAAATCGGGGTTGTCGACGGTCGTCTTCATCGCCTTCAGCTGCCGCGGTGGCAGCAGTTTGCCGCGCATCAAAGCCCTGTAGAACCGGTTCAGATCGGCTGCGCTGGAGATGATGTCGCTGTTGCCCCAGCCCTGTGATCCGTTCATCTCGGTGACGTCGTCGATCCGGTCCGGGGCCGACCGGAACAGCTTGGAGTAGCCGCGGCTGCTCGGCCGGGGCAGCTGGACGCTGTCGCCGGGATTGGACGTCGCCTTGAGCCCCAGGGGCTCGATGATGCGGTCGCGCACCTCGTCCTCGTACGGCCTGCCACCGATCTTCTCGATGATCAGCGCGGCCAGGACGTCGTTGGTGCTGGAGAACGCGTGCCTGGCACCGGGCTTGAACAGCGGCTCGTGGGAGAGGGCCACGTTCACGCGCATCTCGGGCGTCAGGGTGTCGTACCGGTGCTGGAGGTAGGCGTCGCCCTCCATGTACGTCCCGCCGTACTCCGTGTCGGCGAGGTAGTCGAACAGGCCACTGGTGTGGTTGAGAAGCTGCCGTACGGTGACCTCGCGGCCGTCGTTGCCGTTGCCCCTCACCAAGCCGGGCAGATGGTGCTCCACGGCGTCGTCGAGACCGAGTCTCTTTTCTGCCTCCATCTGGAGCAGGACGGTTGCCACGAATGTATTGGTGATGCTGCCGACGCGGAACCGGTCGTTCTTGCCGCGCGGCGCACCCGTCTTCAGGTCGCCCACGCCCGATGCCGACTTCCAGACTCCGTCGGCATCCCGTGCGTGGGCGGTGATGCCCGGGACGCCGGCCGTCACGGCCGCGTCCATCGCGCTCCGCGTCGCCTGGTGGCCGACCGCCGCGGGCGCCGTGTCCCGCGACGCCTGGGCGGGACCCGTGAAGGCGGTGGCGGCCATCGCGACCGCCGCCAGACCGACCACGCCGGACCTTGAGCTCTTCCGTATCGTCATTCCGCGCTCCTGGGAGTCGTCTGTGGTCGGCTGTATGCCGTACGCGTGCCTGCGTCGGCGGCAACGTACGTCCCCCGTGTTGCGTGCGGGGCGCTTGTGCAGCAAGACCGCGGACGACGACGGAGTGGTTGACAGTCCGGAGTGCGCCGAGGGTCGCGCCCCAAGGGCCGGTTCCCGCCGAGGTCGCACGGAAGACGCTCATCACCCGCCCCCGGAGGTGCGGTGACGACGGCTGGGCGCAGTGTGCTCGAACCGCAGCGAGGCCTCGCCCGGAACCTGTTGGTCGTCTTCGGGCGCGACCGGCGCTGTTCGGCGGCCGGCGGCGTCCGTATCGGCTATGAGTGGAGCGAGGGGACAGAGGTTTCCGCACGCCCTCGACCGCCGGCCGGCGGCCATGAGTGGGGTGGCAGTAGCCGCGACACCCCGGACAGTGATACACAAGATCCCCCTTACGGCTGCTGGAGGCCGAGATGACCGTGCCGACGTTCCCACCCGGTTTCCTCTGGGGAGCCTCTGCCTCCGCTTTCCAGACCGAAGGGGCGTTCGACACCGACGGCAAGGGGCCCTCGGGCTGGGACGCCTTCGCGGCTCAGCCCGGCCGGATCAAGGACGGCACCGACACCACCCGTGGCACCGGCTTCCACGAGCACTACCGCGAGGACGTCGCCCTGCTCGCCGGACTCGGCGCGGACGCCTTCCGCTTCTCCATCAGCTGGCCCCGTGTCGTGCCGGGCGGCAGCGGCGCGCTCAATCCCGCCGGACTGGACTTCTACGACCGGCTCGTCGACGAACTCTGCGCCCACGGCATCACCCCCGCCCCGACCCTCTACCACTGGGACACCCCGCTCCCGCTGGACGAGGCCGGTGGCTGGCTCAACCGGGACACCGCCTACCGCTTCGCCGAGTACGCGGGCATCGTCGCGGAGCGCCTCGCCGACCGCGTACCCATGTGGATCACCATCAACGAGCCGGCGGAGGTGACGATGCTCGGTTACGCACTGGGTGAGCACGCACCCGGCCGCACCCTCCTCTTCGACGCGCTGCCCGCCGCCCACCACCAACTGCTGGCCCACGGACTGGCCGTACGGGCGCTGCGCGCCGCGGGCGCCGACAACATCGGCATCGCCCTCTCGCACACGCCCGTGTGGACCGCGGGGGAGTCGGAGGAGGACCGCATGGGTGCGGAGCTCTACGACACCCTCACCAACTGGCTGTTCGCCGACCCGGTCCTCACCGGCCGCTACCCCGACGAGGGCTTCGCCGCCCTGATGCCGGGCCCGGTCGAGGACGACCTCAAGGTGATCTCGACGCCACTCGACTGGTACGGGGTGAACTACTACAACCCCACCCTCGTCGGTGCCCCGAAGCCAGAGGCCCTGGACTCCTTCTCCGGCTACACAATGCCCTCCGAACTCCCCTTCGGAATCAGGGAGATCGAGGGATACGACACGACCGACTTCGGCTGGCCCGTCGTCCCCGAAGGGCTCGCGGAGACGCTCGGTCAGCTGCAGAGCCGCTTCGGCGACCGGCTGCCGCCCGTCTACATCACGGAGAACGGCTGCGCGGTCGACGAGCCCGTCGCCGACGCCCGGCGCATCGCCTTCCTGGAAGGACACCTGGGGGCGCTGCGTACGGCCATCGATGCGGGCGTCGACGTGCGCGGCTACTTCACCTGGTCACTGACCGACAACGTGGAGTGGACCGAGGGCGCCAGCAAGCGGTTCGGTCTGGTCCACATCGACTACGAGACGTTGCGGCGCACCCCCAAGCAGTCGTACGCCTGGTACCGCGACGTGATCAGCGCCCAGCGCGCCGCCGGGACGGGCTGACGCCCCGGCAGCCACGGGGGAGCTCACACCCGGGCCGGCCACCGCATCGTGCAGGAGCGCATCCACCTGGGCGCAGGGCGACCCAGGTCCACTCGGGGCGGTATTCACCGCCGTCGTGAACAGTGAAGCGGTGGCCGAACGCGGCGCGGCCGACGAGGCAGGGATCCTGCGGTGAATCGAAAAGGTGTGCGTCGCTCCGGGTGAGCGCGCGCATGACCGGATCCGTCACGGACGTTGGCCGGGACTCCGGACGAGAAGCGTGGCGCTCCCGGTCGGACCGAGTCCGACACCGCCGTGCGGTCGGAAGGGGAGCGCGGGAAAGAAGCTGTACGCATCCGTCTCGCCTCCTTCCGCGTCCGGGGCCCGGGTTCCGCGCCGACCGTACGGCCACGGCCACGGCCGTCCACCGGCTTTGCGGTCAGTCCCACACCATGTCGAAGGCGCGCTCGAAGTTGACGTAGCCCAGGCGCTCGAACGACTTCGCCATCGGGACGTTCCCGAGGTCGGTCCGTGCCCTGATGCGCTCCACGTCCTGCGCGGCGAGCACCCGGGTGCCCTCGGCCAGGATGTCGTCGATGTATCCGTGCCCGCGGTGCGCCGGCAGCACCCCGATGTACGCGATCATGGGGTGGTAGTTGTTGCGGGCGGGAATGACGAAGCCGACCGGCTCGCCGCCCGGCAGCTCCGCGATACGCCACCACGCGCGGGGCGTCCCGAGACCCGCGAACTCGTCGTCGTAGTGCTTCTCCGCAGCATCGCGGGCACTCAGTCCGGACGCCAGGTCCGCCTGGCCGTGCGCGTCCAGAGTGCCTGCCATCACCGGGGTCATCAGGGCGAGGAGGTCCTTGCGTCCGGTGACCGGGCGGAACACCAGCCGGCCTGTGTCCTCGGGCACGGGCGTGCCCGCCCGCCACTCCAGACGCAGCCGCTCGACCAGCATCCGGGCGCCGCTCGCCTCCATGACCCGTATCCGGGCCTCGACGACGTCGCGCGCCGCCAGGTCCTCGCGCCAGTCCGGCGGGATGTACCGGCCGTACTCGGGTCGGTCGGCCCCGGCGGGTACGACCGCGGCGGTCGCCGTCTCCAGCAGCTCCAGCCCGATCGCACCGCGCTCCGGCTCCGGCAGGGTGTCGTCCAGGTCGAAGAAGTCCAGGAGCAGGGGGGTGCCCCCGTCCTGGCCCGTCCACCAGGCGATCCGGGCCACGAGGCGGTCGCCGCGCAGGGCCACCCACATCCACTCGGGGCAGCGGCGGCCCGTGGCGAGGTCGTCGGCGAGCTCGTGGTCGAGGACGTACGGAAGACGGCAGAAAAGACCGAGCTCGTCCGCTCCGGTGAGCGGACGGATGGTCAGTTCCGGTGGTGCAGGGGTCACGAAGGCTCCTGAGGCGCGGTCGACGCCGCCCATGGACGGCAGCGGGCGACACTAACAACATCTGTGCGGTCGGTGTGCGGGGATTATCCGGCTGCCCCGCAGGTCAGAAGGGCCGGAACCGGGCTCCTTCTGGACACCCCGGGCCTCTCGGCCCGACAATCAGTACTGTGACGTCTTCCTTCGAGCCCTACACGTACCCCGCGCGGCTGTCCGACGCCCAGCGCGACCGTGTCCTCGGTGTGCTCAGAGACGGCGCGGCGCAGGGGAAGCTGTCCCACGACACGTTCCTGCGACGCATGGAACTGGCCCTGACAGCCCGGCGCTCCGAGGAGCTGGCGGCGCTCACCTCCGACCTGGAGACCCGCGGGCGCTGGTCCCGCAGGCTCTTCCGCGCGGTGGGCGGTGTCTCCGCCTTTCCCGCGGGGGTGCGCAGGGCCTGGCAGTCCGAGCGGCTGCCCAAACTGCTGCTGCCCGTGCCGGGACCGCACCCGCTGCGCATCGGCCGCGACCCGGGCAACGGACTGCGGCTCAGCCACGAAACGGTGTCGCGGCTGCACGCCGAACTGACCGCGCACGGCAGCCGGTGGATCCTGCGCGATCTCGGCTCGACGAACGGCACCTGCGTCAACGGCCAGCGGGTCATCGGCTCGGCCGCGGTACGCGACGGCGACCAGGTGAGCTTCGGCCGGATGACCTTCCGGCTCTCCGCACCCCTGCCCGGACCCCCGGCCTGAGGGGCGGCGCGGTCACCTCCAGGGGGCGAGCCGGCTCACCCGTGGTCCGTGGACTCTCCCCGTACAGCCTTCACGAGCAGCGCCACCGGCCGATCGGCGAACAGTTCGCCCACCGCGACCACGGTGCCCGTGAACTCCCGGCCCGGGGACAGGAGGTCGTGCCACGGGCCCTCGTCGGGCAGCGTCAGCGCCGTATCGCTCCAGCCGCCCTCCTCCGCGAGTCTCAGCGAAAGCCTGGTCACCGCCGTGACGGCCTCGCCCGACCGGCAGAACGCCAGGCAGTGGGCGGCTGCCGGCCCGCGCGCCGCCAGTGGGGCGTACGTGCCCGACTCGCCGAAGAGTCCGGGCCGTTCCCGTCGTAGCCGCAACGCCGCCACGGTCAGATCGGCCTTCTCGTCGGGCTCATCGGCGGGAGGCCGGCTGAACGGCCGGCGGTTGTCCGGGTCGACCAGAGCGATGTACTCGCGCTCCGTGCCCTGGTACAGATCGGGCACGCCCGGCATCGTCAGATGCACCAGCGCGGCGCCCAGCACATTGGCCCGCACCAAGGGGGCGAGCGTGTCGGCGAACCGCGTCATCATCTCCCGTGCCTGGCCCGTGTCGGCGCCCGGGCCCGCCGCGACGAAGTCGCTCACCGCACGCTCGTACGCCGGATCCGGCTCGGTCCAGCTGGTGAACAGGCCCGCCTCCCGTACGGACTTCAGCAGCGCAGGCTCCAGCCGGCCCGCCATCTCCCCGGCCGGCAGGCCCGCGCAGCCGTACGCCGACTGCCAGGCCTGCCAGGCCAGCTGAGGATCCGGCGCGGACACGGTCGTCGCCCGGGCCAGCTGCGCCACCAGCGAGGCCCATCGTTCGGGGCACTCCGAGAGAACCGCGATCCGGGCCCGTACGTCCCCGCTGCGCTTGGTGTCGTGCGTGGTCAGCACCGTGCCGGTGGCCGGCCAGTCGCGGGACAGCCGGGCGCAGAAGGCGTGGAACTCCTGCGGGCTCACCGCCGGACGGCCGGGATCGCCGCCCACCTCGGTCGCCGAGATCAGCGGAACGTAGCGGTAGAAGGCGGTGTCCTCCACCGACTTGGCGTGCAGCGCGGACGCCGTCTGTGCGAACCGGGCACAGAAGTCCGTGTGCTCCGGCCCGTCACCGAGCCGGCCCAGCGCCAGATCCCGCACCACGTCGACGGCCGCCGCCTCCTGCGGTACGGAGAACACCGCCTTGGCGTCCTGTACCGCCTCGGCCGGCAGCGCCGACTCCGCGACCTCCGTGAGCGGGCCGCCCGCCGTGACGTACGGACGGTAGACGGGGACCCGGACGAGCAGCTCGCGCACCGCCGTCTGCAGGGCCCACGGGGCATGGTCCACGAGTGCGGGGTCCCCGGCGCACGCCTGCACAGCGAGGCGGGTCAGCCACTCCGTCTCCGCGGCCAGCTCATGGGTGACCACGCGGTACGCCGCCCGGCGGACGGTGGCGGTCCAGTAGCCGCCCCGGTCACCGGGCGGACCCGCGAAGTCCCGGTAGCGGCCGAGCAGGTCCGCCGCGCCCATCGGGTCGGTGAACAGACCGTCGATCCGGTGCAGCGCGTCGTAACCGGTCGTCCCCGCGACCGCCCAGCCGGCGGGCAGGGGTTCGGAGCCGGTGAGGATCTTCTCGACCACCGTCCACCGCCCGCCGGTGGCCTCGCCGAGCCGCTCCAGGTACGCGGCGGGGTCGGCGAGCCCGTCCGGATGGTCGATGCGCAGACCGTCGACGACGCCCTCACCGACCAGCTCGAGGACCTTGCCGTGGGTGGCGGTGAAGACCTCGGGGTGTTCGACACGGACGCCGATCAGCTCGGAGATGGTGAAGAACCGGCGGTAGTTGAGCTCCGTACGAGCCAGCCGCCACCAGCCGAGCCGGTAGTGCTGGGCGGCAAGGAGCTCCGGCAGGGGCAGGTCCGCCGTGCCCTCGCGCAGCGGGAACTCCTGGTCGCCGTAGCGGAGCACCGGTGAGCCGTCGTCCCGGACGCCGACCTCGAGGAGGCCGGCCTCCTCGCCGATCCGCCCCGCGAGAACGGGCAGCAGTACCTTGCCGCCGCCCGCAGCCCAGTCGATGTCGAACCAGTGGGCGTACGGGGACAGCGGTCCCTCGCGCAGTACCTCCCACAGCTGCCGGTTGTGCCTGGGCGCGGCGGCCATGTGATTGGGCACGATGTCGACGATCAGCCCGAGGCCGTGTGCGCGTGCTGTGGCGGCCAGCTGCCGCAGCCCCTCCTCGCCGCCGAGCTCGGCCCGCACCCGGCCGTGGTCGACGACGTCGTAGCCGTGTCCGGATCCGGGCACGGCCTCCAGGACGGGGGACAGGTGCAGATGGGAGACGCCGAGCGCGGCGATATACGGCACGGCTTGTCCGGCGGCGGCGAACGGGAAGTCCGGTTGGAGCTGGAGCCGGTACGTGGCGGTGGGCGTCATGGACACGTACGTACCCACCCTGACGGCTTCTGTGTCACTCGACCACGTACCAGGGCTCCACCGGCGGTGCCCGATTCACCCCGGGCGCACCTTTGGCCTACGCCGGGCGCTTGAGTACCGTCAGGCTGCGCCCGACGAGCGTCACCCGGTCACCCGCGGACACCTTGGGACCCGCACCCGGCGCCACTCCGTCCGGGATCGCCGTGTCCACGACGACCTGCCACTGCCTCCCGTGGTTCATCGGTACGGCGAATTCCAGGGTGTCGGCGCCCGCGTTGAACATCAGCAGGAACGAGTCGTCGGAGATCCGCTCGCCGCGCGGCCCCGGCTCCGAGATCGCATGACCGTTCAGGAAGACCGTCATGGCCTTGGCGTGTGCGGCCTGCCAGTCCCGCTGGGTCATCTCCTCACCCCTGGGTGTGAACCAGGCGATGTCGGAGAGCTCGTCGTGCGTGCCCTCCACCGGGCGGCCGTGGAAGAAGCGCCTGCGCCGGAAGACCGGGTGGTCACGGCGCAGCCAGACCATGGCCCGGGTGAACTCCAGCAGACTGGTGTCCGTGCCGTCCGCGCCGTCCCCGTCTCCGTCCTGCGTGACGTCGGGATCGGGCCAGTGGACCCACGAGAGCTCGTTGTCCTGGCAGTACGCGTTGTTGTTGCCCCGCTGCGTACGGGCGAACTCGTCGCCGTGGCTCAGCATCGGGACGCCCTGGGAGAGCATCAGCGTGGCGATGAAGTTGCGCATCTGACGGCTGCGCAGCTCCTGGATCTCCTTGTCCTCGGTCTCGCCCTCCGCACCGCAGTTCCACGAGCGGTTGTGGCTCTCGCCGTCCCGATTGCCCTCGCCGTTCGCGTCGTTGCGCTTGTCGTTGTACGAGACCAGGTCGTGCAGCGTGAACCCGTCGTGGCAGGTGGTGAAGTTGATCGAGGCCAGGGGGCGTCTGCCGTCGTCCTGGTACAGGTCCGAGGAACCGGTGAGCCGCCCCGCGAACTCCGCGAGCGTCCGGGGCTCGCCACGCCACAGATCCCGCACCGTGTCGCGGTACTTGCCGTTCCACTCGGTCCACAGCGGCGGGAAGTTGCCCACCTGGTAGCCACCCTCGCCCACGTCCCACGGCTCGGCGATCAGCTTCACCTGGCTGACCACCGGATCCTGCTGCACCAGGTCGAAGAACGACGAGAGCCGGTCCACCTCGTGGAACTGCCGCGCCAGTGTCGCGGCGAGATCGAAGCGGAAGCCGTCCACATGCATCTCGGTCACCCAGTACCGCAGGGAGTCCATGATCAGCTGCAGTACGTGCGGCGACCGCATCAGCAGGGAGTTCCCGGTGCCCGTGGTGTCCATGTAGTACCGCTGGTCCTCCGCCAGCCGGTAGTACGAGGCGTTGTCCAGACCCCGGAACGAGAGCGTCGGCCCCAGGTGGTTGCCTTCGGCGGTGTGGTTGTAGACGACGTCGAGAATCACCTCGATGCCGGCCTGGTGAAGCGCCCGCACGGCCTGTTTGAACTCGAGTACCTGCTCTCCGCGGTCGCCCCAGGAGGCGTACGCGTTGTGCGGGGCGAAGAACCCGATGGTGTTGTAGCCCCAGTAGTTGGCGAGACCCGCGTCGGCGAGACGGTGGTCCTGGACGAACTGGTGCACCGGCATCAGCTCGATCGCCGTGACACCGAGCTCCGTGAGGTGGGCGATGATCTCCGGGTGGGCGAGCCCGGCGTAGGTGCCGCGCAGCTCCTCGGGCAGGCCCGGGTGCAGCATCGTCAGGCCCTTCACATGGGCCTCGTAGATCACCGTGCGGTGGTAGTCGGTGCGGGGGCGGCGGTCGTCGCCCCAGTCGAAGTACGGGTTCACGACGACGGAGCTCATGGTGTGCGGCGCGGAGTCCAGGTCGTTGCGCGCGTCGGGCCGGCCGAACGGATAGCCGTACACCGCCTCGCCCCACGTGATCTGCCCGGAGATCGCACGCGCGTACGGATCGAGGAGCAGTTTCGCGGAATTGCAGCGCTGCCCGTGCTGCGGCTCGTACGGGCCGTGCACCCGGAAGCCGTACCGCTGGCCCGGCATCACCCCGGGCAGATAGGCGTGACGGACGAAGGCATCGGTCTCGCGGAGCTCCACCGCCGTTTCTGAACCGTCGTCATGCAGCAGGCACAACTCGATTCGGTCGGCGGCCTCCGAGAAGACCGCGAAGTTGGTCCCGGCGCCGTCGTACGTGGCACCGAGGGGGTACGCCTGTCCCGGCCAGACCTGCATAGATAGGACTCTTCCACTTCTGATCCGGGTGCTGCGGGCTTCTTGACCCGAATACTCCCCGAAAGAAGTGCGCCTACCTAGTACGTCGACCGGTGCGGCCGGGTTCGGTCGGCTCGCCGCCCGCCGGGCCGGTCAACTTCGGACACTTCGGTGTCGCCCGTACAGGGACCGTGGGTAACAGGCAGGCCCTCCCGTCCGGTATGTGGCATGCGCGGGGGTGCCTAACCACTATGAATCAGCTCACTCCACCCCATCCTGCCGCAAGGAACAAGCCTGCGTCATAGGGGAGTTGAGTGAGGAGCCTGCGCATCCGGCTGCACCGGCTCCTGCTCCCGGAGTACCCTTCCTTGATCGTTGGTGGGGGAGTGGAAGGCGGTACGCGGGTGAGCTCGGGCGGGTTCGAGCTGCCCCCAGGTGACGCAGGTCACGAGGGGGAATCGACCGATGCCCCGCCGGGGGCGGTGTCCCTGGCGCAGCCCATGGAGATCGGTGCGGAACTGGACTGGGGAGCGGACGCCTGGAACGAGGTGCGCACGCGAGCGCAGCGCGCCGGGCGGGCGTACATCTGGCTGAATCTGGTGGAACAGCGGCTGCGTGCCGTGGTCGCCGCCGTGATCCGGCCGATCTACGAGCCGGTGCACGGCGAGGACTGGGTGGTGGCCGCCGCAGGACCCGCCGGACAGGAGTGGGTACAGCGCGCCGTGGCGGTCCGGGAGGTCTCGCGCCGCAAGGGCTATCTGCTCGACCCGGCCGACGACAACGTCCTCAGCTTCCTCACGCTGCCGCAGCTGCGCGAACTGATGGTCCAGCACTGGCCGTGCTTCGAGCCGTACTTCGACGACCGTCGCGAGGTGGAGCTCGCGCTGGACGAGCTGGAGGTGGCGCGCAACGTCGTCTCCCGCAACCGGGCGCTGAACGAGGCGGTCCTGGCCCAGGCCGAGCGGGCCTCCGCGCGGCTCCTGGAGATCCTCGGCAGCGGTGCCGCGGTCCCGTCCGCCGACCGGCTGCCCGTCGATGCCGTCGAGGAGCTGGTCGGCGACCGGTACGCCGACGTGGTCTCCGTCCACCCGGACCGGGTGCGGCTCCAGCGCCAGCTGCCCGCCGAGGACCTGTTCGGCGGCTCGCGCCGGCTGGATGCCATCGGCATAGGGCTCAACCTGCTCGTGCAGAACTTCTCGGGGCGCCGGCTGGTCCGCCTCGCCGAGTCGGGCTGCCGGGTCCGGCTGCTGTTCATCAACCCGGCGAGCAGCGCGGTCAAGCGCAGGGAGCGGGAGCTGGGCCTCAAGAAGGGCGAGCTGAGCCGCTCGGTGGAGATGAACATCCTCCACATGCGCCGGGTCCGCTCCAAGCTCCGCGACCCCGGCGCCTTCCAGATCCATGTCTTCGACGAGACGCCGCGCTTCACGGCCTACCTGGTGGACGGCGACGGGCCGGATGCGGTGGGGGTCGTCCAGCCGTATCTCCGGCGCGCACGCGGCATGGAGGCGCCGGTGCTGGTGCTGCGGGGCGGCGGGCGCGCGGTCGTCCGGGCCGGGCAGGACAGCGAGCACGGCCTCTTCGAGACGTACCGCGAGGAGTTCGAGTCGGTGTGGACGGACTCCAGGCCCGTCTCCTGACGCTCCACCTGCGTTGTCAGTGGTGCGTGCGAAGGTGGTCATCACTTGGGGGAACGCACCACAGAAGGAGATACGGGATGAGCTGGATCAGCGCGCCGCTGATGGCGTTCGACCTGGAGACCACGGGGACGGATGTCGAGACCGACCGCATCGTGACGGCGGCGGTCGTCCGGCTGGAGTCGGACGGATCCGTGTCGCAGGAGCGGACCTGGCTGGTGAATCCCGGTGTGGCCATACCGGAGCAGGCATCGGCGATCCACGGCATCTCGACGGAACGCGCCCGCGAGCACGGGGTGCCGGCCGCCTCCGCGATCGAGGAGATCACCCGGGCTGTCGCCGACGGGCTGCGTTCAGGGACGCCGCTGGTCGTGATGAACGCGCGCTACGACCTGTCCCTGCTCGACCGTGAGTGCCTGCGGTACGCGGTCGAGTCGGTCAGCGAGCGACTGGGCGACGCACCTTCGCCCGTCATCGATCCGTTGGTGATCGACAAGCATGTCGACAAGTACCGGAAGGGGAAGCGGGCCCTCCACGCGCTGTGTGCCCACTACGGTGTGTCGCTCGACGACGCGCACGACGCGAGGGCGGACGCCGTGGCCGCTGCCCGCGTGGTGCGACGTATGGGGGAGAAGCACCAGCCCGTCGGAGTGATGCCGTTGGAGGACCTGCATGGTCTTCAGGTGCTCGCGGCAGCCGAGCAGTCGCTCTCCCTGCAGGCCTATCTGCGGCGCACCGCGGATCCGGCGGCAGTCGTCGAACCGGCCTGGCCGCTCATCCCCCGGATGCGATGACGGGGCCGGTCGGCGCTCTCCGGGGGAGAGTCTGTTCGCCGGAGAAGGCGATCCGAGGCCGTGGAAGCCCGGCTGTCAGTTCGCGGCCGGGGAAGCCGTGTCGTCGGCCTTGATGTCGAAGTTGATCTGTTCTCCGTCGACCGAGGTGACCTTGACCGACACGCCCAGCGTGCTGCCGTCGGCCGCTGTGAGCGTGCAGCGGGTGGTGGTGCCGACCTTCCCGACGAGGTCCTCGGGGCAGGTGATGTCCGGCTTCGGCCGGCCCGTTGTACTGGCGAGCTTTTCGGAGACTGTCGTGGCCAGCTTGTCCGAAGACAGCTTCGGCTCGGAGTTTCCGACGCTGACCGACCCCGAGCAGCCTGCGAGCAGCACACCGGCTGCTGCGGCCGAGAGGCTCCACGTCACTGCGGTCGAGCGGGCTCCGGTCATGGGGGCTCCATTCCGAATGATCAAAGCAGTCGCCGGAAGCATGCGGGCACCGTGTTCCGCGCATGCCGCCGGAGGGCGGTCGGCCCACCTCCGGCAGCAGGCGGGAACACGCCCGGCCCTCCCGGTCCGGGCAGGGGCCCGGTCGGGCGTCCCCGCGGAAGGCCGCGGGGCCGGGCGGCGAGTCGTGGTCGCGCAGACCTCACAACTTGCCGAAGATCACTCCGCGCCAGGTCCAGCCCGATTCGAGGGCGGCGTTCCGCAGGGGGTCGGTCAGCTGTGCGCTGTCGAAGCTGAATGTCTCCGTCGCTTCGAGGCGGCCGTTCTCCCCCCGTTGGAGCGTCCACCGGCGGGAGACGGTCCTGCCCGCGCCGCGCGCGTACTCCGCCGAAGTCTGGAGCCGCGGGGGATTCCCGACGCGGGTGACCTCCCACTGTTCCTCGACGGTACGCACCTCAGGGACCTCCTCGACCAGGCGCATCCGGATCCGGAGGGCGTGCGTCAGCTGGGACCCGATGAAGAAGGTCTGCCAGGCGGGCTCGGCGATCCGCCACTCCGCCACCAGATCGGCGTCATGCGCTGCACCGTCGCTGATGATGTAGGGGACATCCGGCCGGTTGAGACCGAGCAGGGCTGTCCGCAACTCCTCGGCCGATCGTGGCGCGACCCCGTCCTCGGGGCGCTTGGTTCCGGTCAGCATGTCGAAGAATCCCATGAGATCAACCTATGAGGGGTCGGGTTGGCGGTGCAAGAAAGGGCCGTTCCGGCGGGACGTCCTACGAAGCCGCGCCGGTGTCCTGGCGGACCGTGCGCACGAGGTCCCGGAAGCCCTCCAGGGCGGCGAGGTGCTGGGACGCGGTCACCGTCAGGATCAGACGGCTCACCGCCCGCCTGCTCGGATCGGTGACGTCCGGCATGGACAGGTAGACCTGCGACTGCACGAGGTTGCGCGCTTCTTGTCGCTCGCCGAGCTCGCGAGCGTCTGCTCGCCGCCTTCACCGGTTCCCATGGGCAACCCCCTTTGCATTCGCACCTGTTCGGCCTCGCGGCCCAGAGGAATAGTACGGAATGATCATCGGGCACCGGACCAGCACCCCCGGACCTCGGCGCCGCACCCTCGCGGGTCAAGGGCGGACGCCTGTCCAGAGCTTCTGCGCGAGGGGCAACGCCGTTCAGAAGGGGTACCAGCGGACCTCGGGATCGTCCTCGCGCAGTGATGCCACCCTGCGGCGGAATTCCGCCAGCGCCTTGGGGTTGGCCGGGGCGTGCTGGGAGACCCAGGCACAGCTGGCCGTCTCGCGGGCTCCGCGCAGGACCGCGCAGCCTTCCCAGGTGCGGACGTCCCAGCCGTAGGCCGCGGTGAACGCGTCGTACGACGCTGCGGGCAGGCCGTACCGGTCGCGGGAGAGTGCGAGGACCACCAGATCGTGCTCGCGCAGATCGGCGGAGAAGGTCTCCAGGTCGACCAGCACCGGCCCGTCCGGGCCGACATGGACATTGCGGGGGAGCGCATCGCCGTGGATGGGGCCCGGCGGCAGGTGCGGGGCAAGGGCCGCCGCGGCCTTCGCGAAGCCGTCGCGCCGGCCGCGCAGATAGTCGGCGTCGGCCGGCTCGATCGCATCGCCCGCGAGCTGCAGCCAGCGCTCGACGCCGCCGAGCAACTCGCGGCGCGGCAGGGTGAAGCCGTCCGGGTCGGGCAGGGCGTGCACCTGGGTGAGCAGGGGGGCCAGATCCTGCGGCTCGGTCGGGCGTACGGCCTCGGGGAGCCGGTGCCACAGGGTCACCGGGTGGCCCACGGCCAGGCGCGCGCCGGGTTCAGCGGCCCGGACGGCAGGCACCTCCGACGCGGCGAGCCACTGGGCGACGGCCACCTCGCGCTCGGCGCGTTCCCGTAGTTCCGGGTGCAGCGTGGCATCCCGGCCGACCTTGGCCACCAGGTCGCCGACGGCGAACACCGCGTTCTCGCCCAGCGCGAGCAGCTCCGCGCCGCCGGGCAGCCCGGCAGCGGTCAGTACCTCGCGCGCACGCATTTCGTCCATGGCCCGATTTTCGCATCCGTGCAGGCCACCTTGACGAACGGACAGCCCGTCAGCACGATGACGGAGGCCGCCCGATCGGCCATACGGGGATGAAGCCGATCCAATGAGGTAAAGGGGTCGAATTCATGACATTGGCGACCGCAATGGCGCGGTCCGGGCACAAGGGTCCACGGAACGGACAGGGTAGACGGGGTAAACGGGACGGGGCTGCCTGGTTCCTGGTACTGCCGGCGCTGATACCGATCCTGATCCTCAGTGTCGGACCCCTGCTGTACGGCATGGCGCTGGCCTTCACCGACGCCCAGTCCGGCCGTACCCGATCCACCCAGTGGATCGGCGGGCTCAACTTCCAGGACCTGCTGCACGACACCCTGTTCTGGGACTCCTTCCGGATCGGTCTGCTGTGGGCGGTCGGCGTCACTGTCCCGCAGTTCGTGCTCGCACTCGGCCTCGCCCTGCTGCTCCATGCGAATCTGCGGATGCGCTGGCTGGCCAGAGCGCTGGCGATCATCCCCTGGGCGATGCCGGAGGTGGTCGTCGGCATGATGTGGCGCCTCGTCTACAACCCCGATGCGGGCATCCTCAACGAGACCATCCGCGACCTCGGCCTCGGCGACGGCAGGGACTGGCTCACCGGACTCGCGACCGCCCTGCCCGCGGTGATCGTCGTGGGCATCTGGGCCGGCATGCCACAGACCACCGTCGCGCTGCTGGCCGGACTGCAGAACACCCCGCACGAACTCCACGAGGCGGCGGCGCTCGACGGTGCGGGAGCCTGGCGCCGCTTCCGTACCGTCACCTGGCCCGTGCTCAAGCCGGTCGCGCTCGCGATCACCGCGCTCAACTTCATCTGGAACTTCAACTCCTTCGCGCTGGTCTATGTCCTGACCAGCGGAGGCCCGGGCGGACGTACCCGGCTGCCCATGCTCTTCGCCTACGAAGAGGCTTTCCGTTACGGGCAGTTCGGCTATGCCGCAGCGATGGGCTGCGTGATGGTCGCGGTGATCTCCGTGTTCCTCGCGTTCTATCTCGTCGGCCGGCTCAGGGGAGTGGATGACGCATGAGTCTGCGAACCAGCCGAACCGCACGGGCAGGGCAGTACGCCGCCCTCCTGTGCTACCTCGTGTTCCTGGCGTTCCCGTTCCTGTGGCTGATCTCGACCGCATTCAAACCGGCCCGCGAGCTGGGGTCTCTGCACCCCACGTGGATTCCCGACGACCCGACACTGGACAACTTCCGGCAGGCCTTCGACGAGCAGCCGCTGATCGGGGCCGCTGCCAACTCGCTCACCACCGCGCTCTGCGCGGCGGTCATCGCGGTCGTCATTGCCACACCCATGGCGTATGTGATGGCGCGCCACCGGGGCAGGCTGTCCAGCGCCGCCACCGGATGGGTGGTGGTCAGTCAGGCGTTCCCGTTCGTCCTGGTGATCATTCCGCTCTTCCTGGTACTCAAGAACCTGCATCTGATCAACTCGCTGGGGGGGCTGATCATGGTGTACGTGGTGTGGTCGCTGCCGTTCGCGCTGTGGATGCTGGCCGGGTACGTGCGTGCCGTGCCGCCCGAGCTGGAGGAGGCCGCAGCCGTCGACGGGGCGGGAAAGGTGCGGATACTCGTCTCGGTCACCGCCCCGCTGCTGGCACCCGGGATCGTCGCCACCGCACTCTTCGCGTTCATCACCGCATGGAACGAGTTCTTCTTCGCGCTCGTCCTGCTCAAGACACCGGAGAAGCAGACCTTGCCGGTCGTACTCACCCATTTCCTCGGCGCGGAGGGCGCGGCCGACCTCGGGCCGCTCGCCGCCGCCGCGTTTCTCGCCACCCTTCCCTCCCTCGTCCTCTTCGCGGTCATCCAGAAGCGGATCACGGGCGGACTGACGGCCGGGGCGGTGAAGCACTGATGCGCGCGCCCACCGTGACGAGGGCGGCGGCTGCCGTGGCGACCGCGCTGGTCCTCCTGCTCAGCGGCTGTTCCGGCGACGGCGGCCGCGGTACCGACGCCGACGGCGCGATCCGGCTGAGCTTCCAGTCCCTGGCCTGGCAGAAGGAGTCCGTCGACGCCAACAAGCAGCTGGTCAAGGAATGGAACGCCGCCCACCCCGACATTCAGGTGGACTACGTCCAGGGCAGCTGGGACAACGTCCACGACCAGTTGCTCACCTCCTTCGAGGGCGGTGAGGCGCCCGACATCATCCATGACGCCTCCGACGACCTCGCGGACTTCGCCTACGGCGGCTACCTCGCAGATCTGCGCCACCTCCTGCCGGAGCGCCTGGCCGAGGACATCCCGCAGCAGTCCTGGCGGACCACCACCTTCGGCGACGGTGTCTACGGGGTGCCGTTCCTCCAGGAGCCCCGGGTCCTGATCGCCAACACCGGGATCCTCGAGTCGTCGGGTGTACGGATTCCTACTCCGGAGAAGCCGTGGAGCTGGCCGGAATTCCGGCAGATCACCAAGAAGTTGACAAAGAAGGGCAGGTACGGAGTCGCCTGGCCGCTCAAGGAGCCGGTCTCCGTCACCCTCAACCTGGGCCTCTCCGCCGGTGGGCAGCTCTTCCGCCGTGACGCGGACGGCAAGGTGACCATCCGCTTCGACGACGGCGACCGGGTCATGCCCGGCACGGTCCAGGACCAGATCACCATCGACCGCAGCGCCGCCCGCACCGCGCTCGGCATGAGCGGCTCGGACACCCTCCCCGGCTTCTTCGGCGGCAAGTACGCCATGGTGCCGCTCGGATTCTCCTACCGTCAGCAGGTCGTCGAGCAGGCACCGGAGGGCTTCGAGTGGACGGTCCTGCCCGCCCCGGCCGGCAGCGCCGGGCTCGCCCAGGGCGTGAGCCCGCAGACGCTCTCGGTCGCGGAGGACAGCCCCCACAAGAAGGAAGCCGTGCAGTTCATCGACTTCCTGCTGCGCCCGCAGAACATGGTGCGCCTCGCCCGGGGCGACTGGATGCTGCCGACCGGCACGAAGGCCCTGGCCGACCCCGCGCTGCACACCGCCGAGAACGGCTGGGCGACCGGCGCGGCACTCGCCCGCGCGCTGCGCCCGGCCCCCGCGCAGTCGGTGCGCGGGTACCCCGAATGGAAGGACAAGGTCGCCACGCCCGCTCTCCAGGAGTACTACAGCGGGGCAATTGACACCGAGGAGCTGAAGAAGCGCCTGGTCGAGGACGGGAATCGGGTGCTGGCCCGGTACCAGCGCTGAGCCGGAACCTGAAATGAGCTGGACGAGACGTATCGTCTCGTTTACGCTGGCGGCATGACCCACACCCCGCGAGCCCATATCGCCATGTTCTCGATCGCCGCCCACGGGCACGTGAACCCGAGCCTCGAAGTGATCCGGGAGCTCGTCGCCCGTGGGTACCGCGTCAGTTACGCCATCCCGGCCTCCTTCGCGGAGAAGGCCGCCGCCACCGGCGCCGAGCCGGTGATCTACACCTCCACGCTGCCCACCGACGAGAACCCGGAGGACTGGGGGACGGAAGTCATCGACAATGTCGAGCCGTTCCTGGAAGACGCCGTCCAGGCTCTCCCTCAGCTCGCCGAGGCCTTCGACGGCGACGAACCGGACCTGGTCCTGCACGACATCACCAGCTATCCGGCGCGGGTCCTCGCCCACCGCTGGGGCGTCCCCGCCGTCTCCCTCTGGCCCAACCTGGTCCCGTGGGACGGGTACGAGAAGGAGATCGGCGAGCCGATGACCGCCGGGCTCAAGGAGACCGAGCGGGGCCGGGCGTACTACGCGCGTTTCGAGGCCTGGCTCGCGGAGAACGGCCTGGGGGACGTGTCCTCGGACGACTTCGTCGCCCGGCCGCGCCGCGCCGTCGTCCTGATCCCCGAGGCGCTCCAGCCCAACGCCGCCCGGGTGGACCACAGTGTGTACACCTTCGTCGGTGCCTGCCAGGGCGAGCGGGCCGACCAGGGCGAGTGGAAGCGCCCCGCCGGCGCAGGGAAGGTGCTGCTGGTATCGCTCGGTTCGTCGTTCACCGACGAGCCGGACTTCTACCGCGAGTGCGTCAAGGCCTTCGGTGACCTGCCGGGCTGGTACGTCGTGCTCCAGATCGGTGCGCATGTCGCCCCGTCCGCACTCGGGGACGTACCGGCGAACGTCGAAGTGCACTCCTGGGTGCCGCAGTTGTCCGTGCTCAAGCAGGCGGACGCCTTCATCACCCATGCGGGCGCCGGCGGCAGCCAGGAGGGGCTCGCCACGGGCACCCCGATGGTCGCCGTCCCGCAGGCCGTCGACCAGTACGCAAACGCGGACATGCTCCAGGCACTCGGTGTGGCCAGGCACCTTCCCAAGGAGGAGGCGGACGCGGCGTCCCTGCGCGCCGCCGTGCTCGCCCTGGTGGACGATCCGGAGGTGGCGGCGAAGCTGGCCCGGGTGCGGGAACGGATGGCGGGAGAGGGCGGCACGAAGCAGGCAGCCGACCTCATCGAGGCCGAACTGCCCGCCTGATTCCGGAGCCGGCCGGGCCGTGACGCGCCGGGTTCCCGAAGCGGTCAGACCGTGACGCGCTCCGGCTCTTCGTCACCGCGCACCGCGGGCGCGGCGGCCGGAGCGGCATCGGTGAAGGCCGACTCGTCATGGGTCAGGTCCGGCAGCCACCGCAGCCACCTGGGCATGTACCAGTTGCGCTCGTCGAGCAGCGCCATGACCGCCGGGAGCAGCACCCCGCGGATGATCGTGGCATCGATCAGGACGGCGGCGGCGAGGCCGACACCCATCTGCTTCATGGACTGCATCGACAGGGTGCCGAAGATGGCGAAGACCGCGACCATGATGACCGCCGCGCTCGTCACCACGCCTGCCGTCGACACCACTCCGTGGGCGATGGCGTCCCGGGTCGTGCGGCCCTGCATCCGGGCCTCGCGGATCCGGGACACCACGAACACGTGGTAGTCCATCGAGAGCCCGAAGAGGATCACGAAGAGGAACAGCGGCAGCCAGGAAATGATCGCGCCGACCCCCTGGGCGCCGACGAGTGAGGCGCCCCAGCCGTGCTGGAAGACCGCGGTGAGGATGCCGTAGGCCGCGCCCACCGAGAGCAGGTTGAGCAGGATCGACGTCACCGCGATCGTCAGCGAGCGGAAGCAGAGCAGCATCAGCACGAAGGCGAAGACGATGACGAAGGCGAAGACGGGGACGACCGAGCCGACGATCTGGTCGTTGAAGTCCTTCGAGCCGGCGACCTGTCCGGTGATCGGTGCCTCGACCCCTTCGGCCTTGAGCAGTGTGTCCGGGCGTACATGGTCGCGCAGCAGGTCCAGGCTCTTCTCCGCCTTGCCCTGATCGGAACCCCCGACCAGCGGAACGGAGATGATCGCGATGTTCTCCGCGTCGTGCGTCACCATGTCGACGGGGCCCTTGGACGCACCCGACGCGACGGCCTGACGGCGGAATTCGGCCAGTGCCTGACGCACCGGGGCCGCGCTGATGTCCTCGGCCTTCACCACGACGCGCGCCGGGTCGGCGCCGCCGGGGAACGCCTCGTTGAGCCGGTCGTACGTCTGGACGATCGGCAGGGAGTCGCCGAACTCCTGGTCCAGGGTGAGGTTCTGGGTGTTCATGCCCAGGGCGGGCAGGGCGATGGCGGCCAGTGCGCCGGCCGCGAGCACCGCCGAGGTCCAGGGCCTGCGGAGTACGGAGCCGAGCACGGCCCGCCACACCCGGCTCTCACCCCTGCTGCTCCCGGAGCTCTTGCGGCGGGAGCGCTTGATCCGGTCGATGAACGGCAGCCGGCCCTTGTCGACACGCTCACCCAGCAGGGAGAGCAGCGCGGGCAGCACCGTCACCGAGCCGACCATGGCCACCGCGACGACCATCAGCGAGGCCAGGCCCATCGCCTCGAACTCCGCGATCCCGGTGAACAGCATGCCCGCCATCGCCACGCACACGGTCACTCCGGAGACGATCACGGCACGCCCACTTGTCGCCGCGGCGATCATCAGGGCAGTCCGGGGGTCGCGTCCTGCGGCCCGCTCCTCGCGTTCACGCCGCAGATAGAACAGGCAGTAGTCGACGCCGACCGCGAGGCCGACCAGCAGCATCACCGAGTCGGCGGTCTCGCTCATCGGCAGGACATGGCTGACCAGGGCCATCAGCCCCATGGTCGCGACAATCGCCGTCATGGCCAGGGCTACCGGCAGCAGTGCGGCGACCAGCGCACCGAAGGCGATCAGCAGGATCCCCAGGGCGACCGGCACGGCGGAGAGTTCGGCCCGTTCGAAGTCCTCGCCGAACGCGTCGTCGAAGGTCTTGTTCATGCTGGCGTCGCCGATCTCCTCGATCAGCAGCCCGTCATGCTCCCCCTGGACCTTCTCCACAGCGGAGAGGACCGGCTCGACGCGCTCCGTCGCTGTCTCCCCGTCTCCGCCGATCTCGAACTGGACGAGCGCGGTCCGCCCGTCGGCGGAGATGGACTTCGAGTCGTACGGCGAGGTCACCCCGGTGACCTCGCCGGTGGCCTCGACCGCTTCGATCACCGAGTCGACGGCGGCGCGGACCTCCGGTGCCGTCGCCTTCACCGAGGCGTCCTCGGCCTGGATCAGTACCGTTTCGCCGGCCGGGTTCTCGATCCCCGCGCTCTCGGTGATCTGGACAGCCCGGCTCACCTCGCCGGACATCGCGTCACTGTCCTTGACGTCGACCCTGCCCGCCGCCGTGCCGAGTCCCATCGCCAGGACGACGAAGAGCACCCAGATACCCACGGCCGCCCACCGGTGCCGCGCACTCCAGCCACCCGCCCGGGCGGCGATGCCGTGTACCCGTGGCGTCCCCGTACGCGCCGAATCCGCTTTTCTCATGACCGGGAGTGCCCCCTCGTGAGCGACGCCGGCGGGGTGCCACCGTCTCCGCTTCGAAGCTATGGGCGGAATATGGGCCTCTCCTCCTGCTTGCTGGTGAACCGGTGCGAGGCACTTGTCCTCCCTGCGGGGTGGGTGGATCCCCGACGAGGAGGATGCAAGCCCCCTACACGTAAAGCCGGTTGGGCCTGGCTGTCCGACTTGATCGGGAGTGGCGCGGATTTTTTATGTCGAAAATCTGGTGACTACGTGACGGCTGCATGAAGGTCTTGATCTGGGCGCGTCAATCGAGCAGGGTTTCGAGGCAGCCCCCGGAGATTTTCCGGCCGAGGGCCAATCCCCCCACAAAGAATGACGAGGAGAGCCCTCTTCATGGCAATTCACAAGCGCGCACGCCGGATCAAGCTCACCGCCGCGATAACCGCCGTGGCAGCCGCAGCCGGTGTCACCCTGATGAACACCTCGTTCGCCGGAGCCGCGCCGGCTCCCGTTCTGGGCACGGTCTACGGGGCCGACGCGGCGACCGCCGTCTCCGGCAGCTACATCGTGATGCTGGACCACAAGGCCGACAAGGCGGAGCTTGCCAAGGAGTACGGCGGCGAGCTCAAGCGGGACTACACCTCGGCCATCAACGGCTTCTCCGCCAGCGGTCTTTCGGAGACGGAGGCCAAGCGGCTCGCTGCGGACCCGGCCGTCGCCAAGGTCGTCCAGAACAAGAAGTTCCACATCAATGCCACCCAGGACAACCCGCCGTCCTGGGGTCTGGACCGGATCGACCAGACCGGTACCGCGGGTGACGGTGCGTACACCTACCCGGACGCCGCGGGCGAGGGCGTCACGGCGTATGTCATCGACACCGGTGTCCGTGTCACGCACACCGACTTCGAGGGCCGCGCCACCTCGGGCTTCGACGCGGTGGACAACGACGACGACGCGAACGACGGCAACGGGCACGGCACCCACGTGGCCGGCACGATCGCGGGCGCGTCCCACGGTGTCGCCAAGAAGGCGAAAATCGTGGCCGTGCGTGTCCTGGACGACGCGGGCTCCGGCACCACCGAGCAGGTCGTCGCGGGCATCGACTGGGTCACCGAGAACCACCAGGGCCCGTCCGTCGCCAACATGAGCCTCGGCGGCGGAGCGGACCCCGCCCTCGACGCCGCGGTCCAGAAGGCGATCGCCTCCGGTGTCACCTTCGCGGTGGCGGCCGGCAACGAGTCGAGCGACGCGGGCGAGGGCTCCCCGTCCCGCGTCCCCGAGGCCATCACCGTCGCCTCGTCCACCGAGGCCGACGAGCAGTCGTCGTTCTCCAACTACGGTTCCGTCGTGGACATCTACGCACCCGGCTCGGACATCACGTCGACCTGGAACGACAGCGACGACGGTACGAATACCATCTCCGGTACGTCGATGGCGACCCCGCACGTCGTCGGGGCAGCCGCCGTCTACCTCGGCGGGCACCCGGACGCCACCCCGGAGGCGGTGGCCAAGGCGCTCACCGACGGGGCCACCCCGGACGCGATCTCCAATGCGACCGAGGGCACGGCGAACAAGCTCCTGAAGATCGTCGAGTAACAGCTACGGAGGCTGCCGCGCCCTCCCCCACGGGGCGCGGCAGCCGTCACCGGCAGGAAGATCGTCCTAAGGTGGGGGTATGAGCACGATGTACGCGGCGCTGCTGCGCGGGATCAACGTCAGCGGGCACCGGAGGGTTCCGATGGCGGAACTCCGCACGCTGCTCACGGAACTGGGGCACGGCGACGTCGCCACCTATCTGCAGAGCGGGAACGCGGTGTTCAGCACTGCGTCGGGTGACGAGAACACCCTGGCCGCGGCGCTGGAGAAGGCCATCGAGGCGCGGTTCGGATTCCCGGTCGACACTCTGGTGCGCCCTGCCTCCTACCTGGCCGCCGTGGCCGACGACTGCCCGTTCCCGGCCGCCGAGCTCGAGGGCAAGCAGCTGCACGTCACCTACTTCGACAAGCAGGTCGACCCCGCCCGCTTCGCCCCGCTCGACGCGGCCGCGTTCCGCCCCGAGGAGTTCAGGCTCGGCGAGCGCGAGCTCTATCTGTACGCCCCCGACGGACTCGGCCGCTCCAAGCTGGCCGTCGCCCTCGCGCGGCCCGCCCTCACCAAGGGCCTCATCGGCACTACTCGTAACTGGAACACGGTGGTCAAACTCGTGGAGATGACGCGTGACTGAGCCCTCGCCCGCCGTGGCCGCAGCCATCGAGGGTGAGCTCCGCCTCCTCGATCCGACGGTACGGGCCTCCGCGGATCTGCTGGCGACCCTGCTCCACCCCGGATTCCGGGAGATCGGTACCAGCGGCCGGCTGTGGGACCGTGACACGATCATCGCCGCGCTCACCGCCGTCGACGCGCCCCCGCCCAGTCCCCTGACCGCTTCACGGATGCGGGGGGAGCAGCTCGCCGCGGATCTGGTGCAGCTGACCTTCGACACGGAGTCCAAGGGGCTGCGATCGCACCGCAGTTCGCTGTGGAGGCTGACCGGGATCGGCTGGCTGCTCTATTTTCACCAGGCCACCCCGTTCATCGACGACCCGTTCGCCGAGGTCTGAGCGCGCAGCGCCATCCCGGGGCAGCAGCACATGCGCTGCGTGGCTGCAGCAGCACACGCCGGGGGCGACCCGCAAGAGTGCCGCCCCGGCCTGATGTGTGCCCCGCAACCGGCCGGTTCTCGCCGGAAGGGCTGATTCCGGCCACCTGGATCGCCTGGGCAATTCGGCGGTAAGCCGTCCGAACGGGCGAGGCCGTACCGAGCCCGGTCCGGGACCCGGAGTCCTGCGTAGCCCCCGGTTCACAGACGGTTGGGACGTGTGTGATCGTGACGCCCGGCGATGTGAACCGGGGTCCGGCCCGCGGTTCACGGTTTGCTGCAATTTACTTCCGGCGTCCGTTCGGTCAGCGGACGTAGGTGTTCGGAGGTCACCTGGTCGCGTATCGGGGTTCACTGACCGTTCTCCGGTGCCGGTCCGGAAGGTGACCTTGCCACAGGGCCAAGTGGAGTCAAGGATTCAGGACGTGCGATTGGCAGGTCCACGACCAGAACCCACTGGCCCGGACGGTCGCACCTTGTCGGTCCGCCCACCCAGCGGCCCGTGTATCCCCCCATCAATGGAGGATGTTGTGACCTTCAAGCGCTTCGCCCCCCTTGGCGTCATCTCCAGACACGCACGGCTCATCGCCGTGACATCCGGTCTGGTCACAGCCGTCGCGCTTGCAGCGCCGACCGCGATGGCCCAGGCGGCACCGGACACCACCGTGACGAAGGCCGAGCTCGCCGACGCCAGTTCCGCCGTGCGCGGCGCCGACGTCGCCGGTACGGCCTGGTACACCGACGCGAGCACCGGCAAGGTCGTCGTGACGGTCGACAGCACGGTGACCGCCACCGAGATCGCCACGATCAAGGAGACCGTCGCCGACTCCGGCGCCCGGATCGCCGTGAAGCACACCGAAGGCACCTTCAACAAGCTCATCGCGGGCGGTCAGGCCATCTACACCGGGGGCGGCCGCTGCTCCCTCGGCTTCAACGTCCGCAGCGGCAGTACGTACTACGCACTGACCGCCGGTCACTGCACCAACATAGGAAGCACCTGGTACACCAACTCCGGGCAGACCACGGTCCTCGGCTCGACCGCGGGCTCCAGCTTCCCCGGCAACGACTACGGGATCATCCGGCACTCCAGCTCCGCCAACGCTGACGGCCGGGTCTACCTCTACAACGGCAGCTACCAGGACATCACCTCCGCCGGCACCCCCACGGTCGGCCAGGCGGTGAAGCGGAGCGGTTCCACCACCGGCGTGCACAGCGGCACGGTCAGCGGCCTCAACGCGACCGTGAACTACGGCGGCGGAGACGTCGTCTCCGGCCTGATCCAGACCAACGTCTGCGCCGAGCCCGGCGACAGCGGCGGCTCCCTCTTCGCCGGCACCAAGGCGCTGGGCCTCACCTCGGGCGGCAGCGGCAACTGCTCCTCGGGCGGCACCACGTTCTTCCAGCCCGTCACCGAGGCGCTGAGCGCCTACGGCGTCAGCGTCTTCTAGGACGCACGTACGCACCACCGACCCGGCTCACCCCGACGGGCCGCGCCTTCCGGCGCGGCCCGTTGCCGTACCCGCCTTCCGGCAGCCGGCCGGGACGGCGCCGCAGGGCACGTTGGCCCAGTCTGCCGAGGGCCGATTGGCCCAGACGGGCGGGCCACTGGCTCCTTAGGCTCGTTCCATGAGTGCACACAGGAACCCCGCACCCGACAAAACGGCCGTCGACTTCTACTTCGATCCCGCCTGCCCGTTCGCCTGGATCGCCTCCCGCTGGATGCTGGAGGTCGAGCGGCAGCGCGACATCGAGCTCCGCTTCCACGTCATGAGCCTCTACCTGCACAACGCCGGAAACGAACTCCCCGACCGGTACCGGGAGCTGGTCGACCAGTCGCTCGGACCGGTCCGGGTCGCGGTCGCGGCGGCAGCGGACCATGGAGACGCCGTTCTGCGCGACCTCTACACCGCGCTCGGCACCCGTATCCACCAGCAGAAGAACGAGGACTTCGACGCGGTGACCGCCGAGTCCCTGGCCGAGCTGGGACTGCCCGCCGCCCTCGCCTCCGCCGCGCACTCCCCGGCACGCGACGAGGCCGTGCGCCGCAGCCACGACCGTGGCAAGGACCCGGCTGCGGACTCCTACGTCGGAACGCCCACGATCCACGTCGACGGCGCGGTGTGGTTCGGGCCGGTCCTCAACTCCGTCCCGCGCGGCGAGGAGGCGGCACAGCTCTTCGACAGCTTCCGCGTCCTGGCGGGCCACCCGGACTTCTTCGAGCTCAAGCGCACGCGCACGGGCAGCCTCGACTGCGGCTGAGCCGGACCCGCTATGCGCTGAGCGACGTCATGCGGGCCGACGGGACGCACGCCTCGTTGTACCGGTTCAGCAGCAGCCGTGCGAGGACCGGGGACGGCCCGAGGACACCGGAGAGCACGTCGGCCTCGGCCGCGCCCGCGGCGATACGGTCCGGGAGCCGGCCGGGGGCGATGACGTACGGGGCCACCGCCACCCGCCGTACACCGTCGGCCCGCAGGGCTCGCACGACGTCGGCGGTGCGGGGAAGGGATGCGGAGGCGAACGCAGGCCGCACGGCGCACCAACCGGTGTGCCGCAGCTCCCGCGCGATTTCAGCGATCACTGCGATCGCCTCCGGGTCTGTGGAGCCCGCCGAGGCCAGGACGAGCCCGGTCGAGCGCTTGTCGGCGGGGGAGACGCCGGCCTCGTACAGCCGCTGCTCCAGCGCCGCGTTCAGCAGCGGGGACGGGCCGAGGACCTCGGCCTGACTGATACGCAGCTGCGGCAGCCGGGCCCGGGCCCCGTGCAGCACCGACGGGATGTCGGACTTGGCGTGGAAGGCCCGCGTCAGCAGCAGGGGAAGGGCGACGACCTCGCCCGCCCCCTCCGCGGCCAGGCGTTCCAGCACCCTGGGCACGGACGGGGCGTTGAACTCCAGGAAGCCCGTCTCCACGCGCAGCCCAGGCCGCAGCGACCGCACCCGCGCGGTGAGCGCGTGCACGGTCGCCGCGTGCCGCGGGTCGCGGCTGCCGTGGGCGATGACGAGAAGGACCGGGGCAGACATGGAGACTCAGCTCTTGACGAGGAGACCGCGGCTGCGCAGCACCCGCCGCTCCAGCGGACTGAAGATCAGCAGGTCGATCGCGATGCCGACGAACAGGATGAGGAGGATCGCCAGGAAGATCCCCGGCATGTCGAAGTTGTTGCGGCCGTTCTCCAGCAACTGGCCGAGTCCCAGACCGAGATCGGGCGAGGACGCGATGATCTCGGCGGCCATCAGCGAACGCCAGGAGAACGCCCAGCCCTGCTTGAGACCCGCCAGGTAGCCCGGCAGAGCGGCCGGCAGGACGATGTGCCAGGTCCCGCGCAGCCCGGTCGCACCGATCGTGCGGCCCGCCCGCAGGAACAGCGGCGGTACCTGGTCGACGCCGGAGACCAGTCCGTTGGCGACGGACGGGACGGCGCCGAGCAGGATGACCGCGTACATCGTCTTGTCGTCGAGCCCCAGCCAGATGATGGCCGGTGCCACCCACGCCACGGACGGCAGGGACTGCAGCCCGGACAGGATCGGTCCGATGGCGGCACGGACGAGCTTCACCCTCGCCACCAGCAGACCCAGCGGCGTACCGATCGCCACGGCCATCAGGAAGCCGAGCAGACCGCGCGACACACTCGTCCAGACGACCTCCAGCAGCGTCCCCTGCGCCCACATGTCGGTCAGGCTGTTCCAGACCGCGGACGGCGGCGGCAGCTTGTAGTCGTCGGTGACCTTCGCCCAGACCAGCAACTGCCAGACGAGGACCACCAGAACCACCGCGACGACCGGTGGCAGGACCTTGTTCAGCAGGACCTCGCGGGCCGGGGTCCGCCGTACCTGCACGGCGTCCAGGGCGTCCAGCCCGGCCTCAAGTCCCGCCAGGTCGTCGGACTTGGTGTCAGTGCTGGCCATGACGGCGGATCTCCCCACGCAGTTGTTCGGTGATCTCGACGGACAGCTCCGCCACGGCGGTGTCCTCGATACGGCGCGGCTGCTCGATGTCGACCGTCCACTCACGGGCGATCCGGCCGGGCCGCGACGACAGCAGGATGACGCGCTGCGCGAGCCGTACCGCCTCGCGCACGTTGTGGGTGACGAAGAGGACCGAGGCGTTCGTCTCGCGCCAGATCCGGGTCAGTTCGTCGTGCAGCACATCGCGGGTGATGGCGTCGAGCGCCGCGAACGGCTCGTCCATCAGCAGCAGTTGGCTGTCCTGGGCGAGCGCGCGGGCCATCGCCACCCGCTGGCGCATGCCGCCCGAGAGTTCGTGCACCCGCTTCCCGTACGCCCCGCCGAGCCGTACGAGTTCGAGCAGCCGCTCCGCCTCCGTGCGGCGGTCCGCCTTCGCGACCCCGCGCAGCCGCAGGGCCAGTTCGATGTTCTTGCCCGCGGTCAGCCACGGGAAGAGGGCGTGCTCCTGGAACATCAGGGCCGGCCGCCCGCCGGGGGTCTCGATGGACCCCGCAGTCGGGCGGTCGAGTCCCGCAACCAGGTTGAGCAGTGTCGACTTGCCGCACCCGGAGGCTCCCAGGAGGGTGACGAACTCACCGGGAGCGACATCGAGCGTGATGTCGTCCAGGACGAGCTGCTGCCCTGTGGGTCCGGCGAAGGACTTGGAGACGTGCGTGATACGAGCGGCGTGCTCGACCGCTGCGCGGTCCTCGGCCTTGGTGAGGGTGGTGGTCGCCATGGTCGTCACCTCCTGGGAGTCCGGGAATCCGGGTACGGGTCGGGTTACTTGACGCCGAGACCGGCGTCGGCGACCTCGGGCTGGCCCGCGGCCTTGAGGATCTTGTTCAGCGGCTTCAGGTCGTAGATGCCGTTGAGGTCGGGCTTCTCCAGGAGACCGGCCTTGACCGCGTGGTCGGCCTGTGCCTGGAGCGTGGCCGCCAGCGGGTCGTTGGTGATCTCGATGGACTCCCACGCCGGGTCGAGAACCTCGGCCGGCAGCGCCTTGCCGCTCAGCTCCTTGAGCGCGGCGTTGGCCGACGCCTTCGCCTCGTCCGGGTTGGCGTTGATCCACTTGTTGGTGTTCACAGTGCCGCGCAGCACCGCCTCGACGACGTCCGGGTGCTCGGAGAGGAACTTCTGGGACACGATGATGTTCGTGATCACGAACTTGTCGTCGGGCCACAGCGTCGACTCGTCGAGCAGGACCTTCCCGCCCTCGGCGACCAGCTTGGACGCGGTCGGCTCCGGGACCCAGGCGCCGTCCAGGGCACCCGACTTGTAGGCGTCCGGCGTCACCTTGTTGTCCGAGCGGACCACGGAGACGTCGCCCTTGCCGCTCTGGGCGTCGACCTTCCAGCCCTTCTCGGAGATCCAGTTGAGGAACGCCACGTCCTGGGTGTTGCCCAGCTGCGGGGTGGCGATCTTCTTGCCCTTGAGGTCGTCCAGCGTCTTGATCTTCTTCGGGTTGACGACCAGCTTCACGCCGCCGGACGCCGAACCGCCGAGGATCCGCAGGTTCTTGCCCTGGGACTTGGCGAAGCCGTTGATCGAGGGGGAGGGGCCGATGAAGCCGATGTCGATCGAACCCGCGTTGAGCGCCTCTATCTCGGAGGGCCCGGCGTTGAACGTCGAGGGCTTGACCGTGGTTGCGCCCAGCTCCTTGGCGATGAGGCCTTCCTGGATACCGACCAGGGCGGTGGCGTGCGTGAGGTTCGGGAAGTAGCCGATCTTCACGGTGTCCGCGGAGAGCTTCTTTCCGTCGGCGGAGACGTTCGACTTCTTGGCGTCGTCGTCCTTCGCCTCGGAACCGTAGCCGCAGGCGGTGAGCGCCACGGCGAGCAGCGGCAGTGCGGCGGCAGCGGCGATGCTGCGGCGAACGGTGGTACGGGGGGCAGACACGGGAGGCTTTCCTCTCGTTGGCCCGGTACTCACGTCCCTCTGAAGTCGGGGGACGCGGCCGGGAGGTCGGCAGGTCTTCGTCTCAACTGGTGGTGCGGGTGGTACGAGCGGGCGCGCAGGCAGTGCGCGTACGTCATCACGCACATCGCCCGACCCCGCCCTGGCCGCTGCCGAGGGCGCCGCTGCCTACCCGGCCGCCCTCCTTCGCGAAGGTCGAGAAGAAGTCGATACTCATCAGAAGTCCCACCCCGCATCGTCGGCGGCCGTGCTGCCGGTGTCCCCGTCCGTGACGGCGGCGAACGAGGCCCCCGCCATGCCGGCCGTCAGTGTCGTCCCGTCCGCGGGGTCGATCAGCAGGAACGAACCCGTGCGCCGCGAGGCCGCGTAGGCGTCGAGCGCGAGCGGCTCGGCGGTCCGGACCACGACCCGGCCGATGTCGTTGGCGACGAGCTGTCCGGGCGCCGGGTGCTGGGAGAGGTCGTCCAGCGTGAGCCGCGAGGGGATGTCCTTGACGATCGCCTTCACGGTGCGGGTGGTGTGCTTGAGCAGCACCCGCTGACCCACGGTGAGCGGCTGGTCGGCCACGTGGCAGACGGTCGCCTCGACGTCCTGTGTGGTGCGGGGCGCATCCGCGCTCGGTGCGATCAGGTCGCCGCGCGAGATGTCCAGGTCGTCGGTGAGCCGCAGTGTCACGGACTGCGGCGCCCAGGCGATGTCGACGCTTTCGCCCAGCGCGTCGATCCCGGCGATCGTCGACGTACGGCCCGAGGGCAGGACGGTGACGGCCTCGCCGACCCGCAGCACACCGGAGGCGATCTGCCCGGCGTAGCCCCGGTAGTCGGGGTTCTCGGAGGTCTGCGGGCGGATCACGTACTGGATGGGGAAGCGGGCCGGGCACGCGGTGAGATCGTGGCTGACCGGCACGGTCTCCAGGTGTTCCAGGACGGTCGGGCCGCCGTACCAGTCCATGTGGGCGGACGGTTCCACGACGTTGTCGCCGGCCAGTGCGGAGATCGGGATCGCGGTGATCTCGGGGACGCCGAGAGAAGCCGCGTACGCGGTGAACTCCTCCGCTATGGCGGCGAACACGGGCTCCGCGTAGTCGACCAGGTCCATCTTGTTCACGGCGAGCACGACGTGCGGGACACGGAGCAGCGCCGCGACGGCGGCGTGCCGGCGGGTCTGCTCGACAACGCCGTTGCGGGCGTCGACCAGGACGACGGCCAGCTCGGCCGTGGAGGCGCCCGTGACCATGTTGCGGGTGTACTGCACATGACCCGGTGTGTCGGCGAGGATGAACCGGCGCCGGGTGGTGGCGAAGTAGCGGTACGCGACATCGATGGTGATGCCCTGCTCGCGCTCGGCCCGCAGCCCGTCGGTCAGCAGGGCCAGGTCCGGCGCCTCCTGGCCGCGGTTGGTGGAGGCGAGCGCGACGGCCTCCAGCTGGTCGGTGAGGACCGACTTGGAGTCGTGCAGGAGCCGTCCCACGAGGGTGGACTTGCCGTCGTCGACGGACCCCGCGGTGGCGAACCGCAGCAGGGTGGTGGCCGACAACTGCTCAGTAGTGGTGGTCATTTAGAAGTACCCCTCGCGCTTGCGGTCTTCCATCGCGGCCTCTGACATCTTGTCGTCGGCACGGGTCGCGCCCCGCTCGGTGAGCCGGGAGGCGGCGATCTCGGTGATCACGGCATCCAGTGTGGTGGCGTCGGAGTCGACGGCACCGGTGCAGGACATGTCGCCGACCGTGCGGTACCGGACCTGACGGGTCTCGACCGTCTCGTGGTCCTTGGGGCCGCCCCAGTCGCCCGCGGTCAGCCACATGCCGGAGCGGTTGAAGACCTCGCGGTCGTGGGCGAAGTAGATCTCCGGGAGCTCGATCCCCTCGCGCTCGATGTACTGCCAGACGTCGAGCTCGGTCCAGTTGGAGATCGGGAACACCCGGACGTGCTCACCGGCGGCGTGCCGGCCGTTGTACAGCTGCCACAGCTCGGGGCGCTGGCGGCGCGGGTCCCACTGGGAGAACTCGTCGCGCAGCGAGAAGACCCTCTCCTTGGCCCTGGCCTTCTCCTCGTCGCGCCGGCCGCCGCCGAACACGGCGTCGAAGCGGTGCTGCTGGATCGCCTCGGTCAGCGGGACGGTCTGCAGGGGGTTGCGGGTGCCGTCGGGGCGCTCGCGGAGCTTGCCCGCGTCGATGTACTCCTGGACGGAGGCGACATGCAGGCGCAGCCCGTGCTTCTCGACCGTGCGGTCACGGTATTCGAGGACCTCGGGGAAGTTGTGCCCGGTGTCGACGTGCAGCAGCGTGAAAGGGACCGGGGCCGGGGCGAATGCCTTGAGGGCCAGGTGCAGCATGAGGATCGAGTCCTTGCCGCCGGAGAAAAGGATCACCGGCCGCTCGAACTCACCCGCCACCTCGCGGAAGATGTGCACCGCCTCGGACTCCAGGGAGTCGAGGTGGCTGAGCGCGTACGGGTTGACGGTGCCTTCCGGCACGGTGGCGACGGTGCTCACGCCAGGCCCCTCTCGGTGAGCAGCGCACGAAGCGCCGCTGCGGACTCCTGCACGGTCTGCTGGTGCGATTCGATCCGCAGATCCGGCGACTCGGGTGCCTCGTAGGGGTCGTCGACCCCGGTCAGGCCACTGATCTCGCCCGCCGCCTGCTTGGCGTACAGCCCCTTGACATCGCGTACGGAGCAGACCTCGACCGGTGTCGCGACGTGCACCTCCAGATAGGCGGTGCCCTCGGCGCCGTGGCGCTTGCGTACCGCGTCGCGGCTGTCGGCGTACGGGGCGATGACCGGCACGAGCACCTTCACGCCGTTGGCCGCCAGCAGTCCGGCGACGAAGCCGATCCGCTGGACGTTGGTGTGCCGGTCCTCGCGGGAGAAGCCGAGGCCCGCGGAGAGGAACTCCCGGATCTCGTCGCCGTCCAGGACCTCGACCCGGTGGCCGTCACTGCGCAGCCGGCCCGCCAGCTCGTACGCGATGGTGGTCTTGCCCGCGCTCGGCAGACCGGTGAGCCAGACGGTGGCTCCCGTCTCCGTCACGCTCATCGAAATCTCCTGATCAGTCGTCATCAGCCGTGCAGCCCGCATTCGGTCTTTCCGCGCCCGGCCCAGCGGCCGGCCCGTGCGTCCTCGCCCTCCAGCACCCGCCGGGTGCAGGGCGCGCAGCCGACGGAGGCGTAACCGTCCGTCAGCAGCGGGTTGGTCAGTACGCCGTGTTCGGCGACGTACGCGTCCACGTCGTCCTGGGTCCAGCGGGCGATCGGCGAGACCTTGACCTTGCGGCGCTTCTCGTCCCAGCCGACGACCGGGGTGTTCGCCCGGGTGGGGGACTCGTCACGGCGCAGGCCGGTCGCCCAGGCCCCGTACGCGGTCAGGCCCTCCTCCAGCGGCTTGACCTTGCGCAGCGCGCAGCACAGGTCGGGGTTGCGGTCGTGCAGCCTCGGTCCGTGCTCGGCGTCCTGTTCGGCCACCGACCGGCGCGGGGTCAGCGTGATGACGTTGACGTCCATCACGGCGTCGACCGCGTCCCGGGTCCCGATCGTCTCCTCGAAGTGGTAGCCGGTGTCGAGGAACACCACGTCCACGCCGGGCGCGACGCGGGAGGCGAGGTGTGCGACGACCGCGTCCTCCATGGAGGACGTGACGCAGAACTTCTTGCCGAAGGTGTCGGTGGCCCACTTCAGGATGTCGAGCGCGGAGGCGTCCTCCAGCTCGCGCCCCGCACGGGTCGCCAGCTCCTCCAGAGCCTCGTCGGTGAGTTCGCCGGCTTGCAGCGTGTCCGTCATGTCCCGTCCCCTTCCACGTCGTTGCGCTGGAGTCCCTGGGCCAGCAGGCCCAGGAACTTCAGCTGGAACGCGCGATTGCAGGAAGCACATTCCCAGGCGCCGTGCCCTGTCTCGTGCGGGCGCAGATCCTCGTCGCCGCAGTACGGGCAGTAGAACGGCGCTGCTCGTTCGCTCATGACAGCGACTCCGCACTGGCCCGCGCGGCCCAGGTCGCGAAGCGCTCGTCGTCCTCGCGCTCCTCCTGGAACCTGCCGAGGACCCGCTCGACGTAGTCGGGCAGTTCGGCCGAAGTGACCTTCAGTCCGCGGACCTTGCGGCCGAAGCCGGCCTCCAGGCCGAGCGCGCCGCCGAGGTGCACCTGGTAGCCCTCGACCTGGTTGCCGTCGGCATCCAGCATGAGCTGGCCCTTGAGGCCGATGTCCGCGGTCTGGATGCGGGCGCAGGCGTTGGGGCAGCCGTTGATGTTGATGGTGAGCGGTTCCTCGAAGTCCGGCAGGCGGCGCTCCAGTTCGTCGATGAGCGCGGCGCCGCGCGCCTTCGTCTCGACGATGGCCAGCTTGCAGAACTCGATGCCGGTGCAGGCCATCGTGCCGCGCCGGAAGGTGGAGGGCTTCACCTGGAAGTCCAGCGCCTCCAGCCCGGCGGAGAGGGACTCGACCTGGTCCTGCTCCACGTCCAGGATGATCATCTTCTGCTCGACCGTGGTACGCACCCGGCCCGAGCCGTGCGCCTCCGCCAGCTCCGCGATCTTGGCCAGGGTGGAGCCGTCCACCCGGCCGACGCGCGGGGCGAAGCCCACGTAGAAGCGGCCGTCCTGCTGCTGGTGGACACCGATGTGGTCGCGCCAGCGGGAAGAGGGTTCGGCGGGGGCGGGGCCGTCCAGCAGCGGGCGCTTCAGGTACTCGTCCTGAAGCACCTGGCGGAACTTCGCCGGACCCCAGTCGGCCATCAGGAACTTCAGGCGGGCGCGCGTACGGAGACGGCGGTAGCCGTAGTCGCGGAAGATGCCGACGACACCGGCCCAGACATCGGGAACCTCGTCCAACGGCACCCAGGTGCCCAGGCGTTCGGCCAGCCGCGGGTTGGTGGACAGGCCACCGCCGACCCAGACGTCGAAGCCCGGACCGTGCTCGGGGTGGTCGACACCGACGAAGGCGATGTCGTTGATCTCGTGCACCACGTCCTGGACGGGCGAGCCGGAGATCGCGGTCTTGAACTTGCGCGGCAGGTTGGAGAACTCCGGGCTGCCGATGTACCGGTCGTGGATCTCGTCCACCGCGGGCGTGCCGTCGATGATCTCGTCCGCGGCGATGCCCGCCACGGGCGAGCCGATGATCACGCGGGGGCAGTCACCGCAGGCCTCGGTGGTGGAGAGCCCGACGGCCTCCAGCTTCTCCCAGATCGCCGGGACGTCCTCGATGCGGATCCAGTGCATCTGGACGTTCTGCCGGTCGGTGATGTCGGCCGTCCCGCGCGCGTACTGCTCGGAGATCTCACCGATCACCCGCAACTGTGCGGTCGTCAGCCTTCCGCCGTCGATGCGCACCCGCAGCATGAAGTACGAGTCCTCGAGCTCCTCGGGCTCCAGCACCGCGGTCTTGCCGCCGTCGATGCCGGCCCGGCGCTGGGTATAGAGGCCCCACCAGCGCATACGGCCGCGCAGGTCGTTCGGGTCGATCGAGTCGAAGCCGCGCTTGGAGTAGATCGTCTCAATGCGCGTCCGCACGTTGAGACTGTCGTCGTCCTTCTTGAACTGCTCGTTCCCGTTGAGCGGGGTGTAGTGACCCATGGCCCACTGACCTTCACCACGGTGACGTCCGGCCTTGCGGCGGGGCGTGGCGGTAGCAGGCTGTTCGGGGGTGGCGGCCATGGCAAATACGTCCTTCGGGACTGCAGGAGGGCGGCTCTGAACTGCACACTCGCGTGAAGCGCGGCGGTGCGCAGGATGAAGCGTGATCAAGGAAGCGCGGCGGTGCTGGAGACTCTCAGCGGGCCGGACAGATGGCGCTGGACATGCGGCCGAGGTCGACGTGCCGCCGACTCACCAAGGCAATTCCAGTTCCAGACATGAAGGAAGCGTGTCACGCGGATCTCGGGGCAGTCCACCACGATCCACTATGTGGACGAGATGGTCCCGAAATGTGAGACGCTGTGGTATCCGTCACTTCCGGGACGTCGACAAAGCGACTTGATCAGGACTCGGAGCCGTCGTACGCGCCGGGCCAGGGGCCGGGGTTCGCGGCGTCGGGCTCCCGCTCGGTCCGGGTGTCGAAGAGCCGGAATCCGCGGCGCAGGTAGTTGTCCATGGCGTGCGGGCCGTCGTTGGAACAGGTGTGCACCCACACCCGCTCGGTCGCCATCCGGCCGGGGTGGCGCTCGGCCAGGTCCCAGGCGCGCGCGACCCCGTACGACAGGAGATGGCCGCCGATCCGGCGTCCCCGGAAGGCCGGGATCAGCCCGAAGTACCCGATCTCGACCACTCCGCCCTCCTGCGAGTCGAGCTCGATGAAACCGGCGGGGGTCCCGTTCTCGTACGCCACCCAGGTCTCGGCGCCCGGCCGGTCCAGGACCTCCTGCCACTGCGCGTACGTCAGCCCCAGCCGGTCGGTCCACCGGACGTCGCCGCCCACCGCCGTGTAGAGGAACCGGCTGAACTCCGGCAGTGCCGTCTGCGACCGTACGATCCGCACGTCACCCGCGGGGACGGCGGCGGGAAGCAGATCGGCGGACGAGGTCTGCTCCAGCGACCAGATCGTCACCTCGGAGGTGGGAGCGGCGGCGGGAAGGATGGAGTTGCTCATGGCCGCCAGAAAACCACGCCGCCCGTGCCGCGCCAAACCCGGTCCCCGCGCAACCCGCGCCGCGCCGAACCCGGTCCCCGCGCAATCGAGCAACCCGCGCAACGCCGGACCGGCCGTCCCGCTGTCCGCCCGGTCTCAGGCCGCACCCGCGGACATGCGCGCCCTGATCACCACCGGAGCCGTCGAACGGGGCAGCAGGTCGGCCGGCAGGTCCGGGTGGATCACCTCCACCTGCACCCCCTCACCGAAGCGGTACGGGCGATGGGCGAGCACCTCCGCCAGATGACGCCGTATCCGCGAGATCTCGGCCCGGACCGTCACCGTCCGGGTCGGGTCGCCGAAGATGTCCTGGGCCAGCTCCGCCGCGGTGCGCCCCTCCCGGTGCAGGGCCAGCGCGTACAGCAGCTCCGCGTGGCGGGGGGAGAGCTGCTGGGTCCAGGTGCCCACCGGACCCGCCACATGCACGGCGAGCCCGCGCTCCCGGCTCAGGTCGAGCACCACACGGCGCGGCGGTCCGTCCGCCCGGCCGTCCGCCGCCCGCACCAGCCAGCCGCCCGGCAGTGGCTCCACGAGGCACATCCCGAGCGAGGCCAGCCACACCCGGCCCGGCTGCAACGACTTCGGCAGCGGCAGCCGGTCCACCGGCGGCATCCCGCTGACGGCGGCCAGCCAGCCGTGGGTGTCCACCACCAGCGCACGGCCGCCCAGTCGGCACAGGATGGGGGCCGCCACCGACCGCAGCCGCTCGATCGCCACCAGGTGCCGTGTCCGCAGTTCGCTCTCCGCGAGCGAGGCCACCGTGCCGACCAGTGCCAGCGTCGTCGGATGGAAGGTGGACGCGGGGCCGCTGATGTCGACGATGCCCATCAGCCGTCCGTCCCGTGGATCGCGCACCGGGGCCGCCGCACAGGTCCAGTTGTGCAGGGCACGGATGAAGTGCTCGGCCGAGTGGACCTGCACGGGAGTGCGGGTGGCGAGCGCCGTGCCGATCGCGTTGGTCCCGGTCGTCGACTCGGACCAGGCGGCACCCTCCTCCAGGCAGATGTCCTTGGCCAGACGCATCACGGCCGAGTGGCCCTGGCGCCACAGCACCCGGCCCTCCGGGTCCGTGACGACCAGGATCTGCTGGGCCGCGTCGGCGATCGCGGCCAGCCCGTCCCGCAGCAGCGGCATGACGTCGCCGAGTGCCGTGCTCCGGCGCCGGTGCTCGATCTCGTCCGCCTCCAGCAGCTCGCTCTCCGGCGACTGCTCGGGATTGATGCCGCTGCGCAGCACCCGGTCCCAGGAGGCGTCGATCTCCGCGCGCGGGACCGGCACCCCACGCTCGCCCGCCAGGCGGGCTTCCCTGGCAAGGTGCACCAGGCGGGTGGCGGTCACCACCGCGTGCGGGTCCGAAGCCGGCTGCGGTGCCGCGACAGGGCTTGTCTCCATGACGGGTTCCCCCCAAAACAATGCGTGGACCCGATCCGGACGGGAAAGTACCGGGCCCAGGAGGTCCATCCTGCCGTGCCGGTGTGTCAGCCACCGCACACTCCACACAATGGTTGCAACCGTTCCTAGCCAGGACGCGTAAGTGAGTCCTGGACCCACTTGTGTGTTCTGGGCGCATCCCGAGCGGTGTTGGATGCGCTGGGTTGCCGCTTTCGCGTCCCGTTCGGCGGCACGCCTCCAGGGGCGTGGTCCGTTGCGGGTGGGCGGGTTCCCTCACGCCCTGGTACACCTGGTCCGGCCTGGGCGGTCCGATGCCCGACACGATCACCAGAAGGGCCCGGCACGACGAACGACGCCGCCAACGCCCGGACACCACCCACCACCACACCCCTATCGCCGGACGGCTACCACCCAGCACAACGAGCAGGCACTCAGGTCACCCATTCGGCCTCCAAACGCCCGTTCCGATCTGTGCCGGCCCACCACCGGACTCACTCCCGGCTCTACAGCTCGCATCTGCACACCAAACCGACAGCAGCTTGCAACCCTTTGCAACCCTGGTGACAGGCCGCAGACCGTACGAGAGTGGTAGAACACCGGACGGGGGTCCTCGGCCCCACCGTTCGGTGGTCCACAAAGGTGGAGGGTGGTGCCGTGTCGGCGCAGCACCACCCTCCATCGTTGTCCGTGCGCCGGGGAACTACCGGTCCTGGGCCCGGGCCCGCTCCACGACCGAGGCCAGATCCAGGCTGTGCGGCAGCGTCCCGAACGCAGAGCCCCAGTCCCCGCCGAGCCGCGAGGCGCAGAACGCGTCAGCGACCTCCGGCGGAGCCCAGCGCAGCAGCAGTGAGCCCTGGAGCACGAGCGCCATCCGCTCCACCAGTCGCCTGGCCCGCGCCTCCACGGAATCCAGATCCGCCAGCTCGGTCAGCAGGTCCTTGATCGCCGCATCGAGCCGGTGATCGGCGCCGCGTGCCTTTCCGACCTCCTGGAGGAACGCGTTGAGCGCCTGGGGCTCGCGCTGGAGCGCGCGCAGCACATCGAGCGCCTGTACGTTGCCCGAGCCCTCCCAGATCGAGTTGAGCGGCGCCTCGCGCAGCAGCCGGGGCATCCCGGACTCCTCCACGTACCCGTTCCCGCCGAGGCACTCCAGAGCCTCACCGACCACCGCGCTGCACCGCTTCGTCACCCAGTACTTGGCGGTCGGCACGGCGATCCGCAGGAACGCCCGCTCCTCCTCCGTGTCCGCGTCGTACGCGGCGGCCAGCCGCAGCGCCAGCGTCGTCGCAGCCTCCGACTCCAGGGCCAGATCGGCCAGGACGTTGCGCATCAGCGGCTTCTCGATCAGCAGCCCGCCGAACGCGCTGCGGTATGCGGTGTGATGGATCGCCTGCGCCACCGCCTGCCGCATCAGCGCCGACGAACCGACCACGCAGTCCAGCCGGGTCGCCGCCACCATCTCGATGATGGTGCGCACCCCGCGCCCCTCCTCGCCGACCCGGCGGGCCCAGGTCCCGTCGAACTCGACCTCGCTGGAGGCGTTGGACCTGTTGCCCAGCTTGTCCTTGAGCCGCTGGATCGCGAACACGTTGCGGGCGCCGTCCGGCAGGACGCGCGGCACGAGGAAGCAGCTCAGCCCGCCCGGCGCCTGGGCCAGCACGAGGAACCCGTCGGACATGGGCGCCGAGCAGAACCACTTGTGGCCGGTGAGCAGATATTCCCCGTCGGCGGCGAGCGGCTCGGCGCGCGTGGTGTTGGAGCGCACATCCGTGCCGCCCTGCTTCTCCGTCATGCCCATCCCGAAGAGCACGCCGGCCTTCTGCGACGCCGGTCGCAGTCCCTCCTCGTACACGTGCGAGGTCAGCAGGGGCTCCCACTCGGCGGCCAGCGCCGGGTCGGTCCGCAGTGCGGGGACGGCGGCGTGCGTCATCGACAGCGGGCAGCCGTGGCCGGCCTCGGCCTGCGTCCACACCAGGAACCCGGCAGCCCGTCGGACATGCCCGGCCGGCCGGCCCCAGGCGTCGGTCAGACCGCCGGACACCGCATGCCCCAGCAGCCGGTGCCAGGCCGGATGGAACTCCACTTCGTCGACGCGGTGTCCGTACCGGTCGTGTGTGTGCAGTGTGGGCGGATTCTCGTTCGCCTGCGCACCCCACTGCTGCGCCTGGGCGGAGCCCGCGGACAGACCGAGGGCTCCGAGTTCCGTCTGCGCCTCGGGGAGGATCTCGGGCGCGATGTGACGCTCGACCGCTTCGGTGAGAGCGCGGTCGGTGGCGAAGACGTCATAGCCGACCAGCGGCGGAACCTGGTTGGTCACTGTGTGGGTGGTTGCTGCCATGCCGATACGGTAAGGAGGTGCAGGCAGCAAAAGAAACACCCGAGCGGCCACCGGGTCGGCTCCACCGGGCTCGAGTCCTCTACCGCAACGTATCCAAGCGGCAGATGGCGTGGCAGTTGCTCAAGGACACGGTCAACTCGTGCATGGAATACCGCATCCTCGGTCTCGCGGCCGAGGCGGCGTTCTTCACCCTGCTGTCACTGCCGCCGCTGCTGCTCGGGCTGATCGGCCTGCTCGGCTACGTCGACGACTGGACGGCCACCACCACGGTCGCCTCCATCGAGCGCAACATCCTCGGTGCGGTGCAGACCGTGCTGTCCGAGCGGGGCGTGAAGGACATCGCCAGGCCGCTCATGGACGACGTGACGACCGGTGCCCGCCCCGACGTCATCTCGCTCGGCTTCGCGATTGCCCTCTGGTCGGGTTCCCGTGCGGTGAACGTCTTCATCGACACCATCACCGTGATGTACGGGCTCGACGGGCACCGGGGCATCGTCAAGACCCGCCTGCTCGCCTTCCTGCTGTACGTGGTCGCGCTGCTGCTGGGAGCGGTGGTGCTGCCGTTGCTGGTGGTCGGCCCCGACCGGGTGGTGGATTTCGTCCCGTGGGGCACCGAGGTACTCGCCGTCCTGTACTGGCCGTTGGTCATCGTGCTGTCGATCGCGTTCCTGACGACGCTCTACCACGTCTCCGTCCCTGTCCGTTCGCCGTGGATAGAGGACGTTCCCGGCGCGCTGGTGGCGCTGGCGATGTGGGTGGTGGGCTGCTTCCTGCTGCGGATCTATCTCACGAACACGGTCGAAGGGCCCACGATCTACGGTTCGTTGGCCGCACCCATTGCTGTCCTGCTCTGGATAGGTATCTCCGCATTCGCCGTACTGGTCGGCGCTGCGGTGAACGCCGCGATCGACCGGGTGTGGCCGTCGATGGCCACCGCCGCGGCCCGCGCGGCCAATGAGCGGGTACGGGCGGCCCAGGCCGCGGAGCTCCTGGCCCGCGCCCAGTCGGCGAACTGGGACGCCTACGCGGACGACGAGGACGAGGATGTGTCCATGCCGTCCGAGTTCCCGGAGCGCTGGTCCCGCTTCCTGCCGCCGGACGACGTGAAGTCCCGGCTGCATGCGAACCGGGACAAGGACGCCAGGGAGCAGTAACGCGTAGCGAGGTGCCCGTGGGTGCGGACGGACGGTACGAGGAGTGGCCGTCGCGCTTCGGCGGTGCGACGGCCTGGACCTGGAGCGGGCCGCGCGACCCGGCGCGGGCGGTCCTGCCCGACGGCTGCATGGACCTGCTCTGGACCGGCGGCCGGCTGCTGGTGGCGGGCCCCGACACGCAGCCGTTCACGGTCCTGGAGGCCGACCGCGGACCGTGTACGGGCATCCGCTTCGCGCCCGGCACGGCGCCCGCACTTCTCGGCGTACCCGCGCACGAACTGCGTGACCGGCGGGTGCCACTCGAAGCGCTGTGGCCGGTTGCGGAGGTCCGCAGGCTGGCCGAGAGGATCGACGGGGCCACAGACCCGGCCGTCGCGCTGGAGGGCGTCGCTCTGTACCGGGCGGCCGACGCGAGCCCGCCGGATCCGCTCGTGGTGTCCGTCGCGGAACAGCTCGGGAAGGGGAGTTCCGTCGTCGACACCGCCCGGTCGGTCGGCCTGGGGGCCCGCCAGCTGCACCGCCGCTCCCTTGCCGCCCTCGGATACGGACCGAAGACCCTCGCCAGGGTCCTGCGCCTGCAGCGCGCCCTGGCCCTCGTACGGGCCGGAACGTCGTTCGCCGAAGCTGCCTGCACCGTCGGGTGACACCGACCAGGCCCACCTGGCCCGCGAGGTGCGGGACCTGGCCGGTACGACACTCGGCGGCTATCTGGCCGCGCTGGGCAGTCAGGCGCCGGCGAAGAGCGACACCGCGCAGCCGTCCGGATCGAGCACGACGGCGTAGCGCTGCCCCCACACGGCGTCCCAGGGCTCCAGGTGGCCCTGATATCCGGCACCGGTCAGATCGGCGTACACCGCGTCGACCTCCGCGGGGTTCTCACACAGGAAGGCGAGCCCGAGCCGCTCGCCGCCCTTCGCCCCGGTCCAGTCCGGATCGAAGGTACGGACGACGTCCTCGGTGTCCCACAGCAGACGCTGCCCGCCGGGCAGGGCCACTTCGACATGGGGTGCGGATTCGGCACCGGCGGGGATGTCGAGCCCGAGCCGGCGGTAGAAGGCGAGCGATGCGGCCAGGTCCGCGGTCGTGATGCCGATCGCGTCGAGTCGTGGAGTCATGGACCGAAGATATGCGGGTCACCGCTCGCAGGTCTTGTACGAAACGGTCACCACCGTCACCCGGCCGTGCAGGCGGCGGGCGAGGTGCCCGGGTCCGTCAGCGGCAGGCCGAGCTGGGCGCGTTCGGTGAGCCAGCGGGTCGGCCGGTGGCGGGGATCGCCTGTCGTCGTGTGCAGGGCCCGCTGCAGCTCCAGCAACCGTGCGGTACCGATCCGGTCGCCCCAGGCAAGCGGTCCCACGGGGTAGCCGAGCCCGGCCGTCACCGCCAGGTCGATGTCCGCCGGGGTGGCGAGTGAGCGCTCGGCGATCGACGCGGCGACGGACACCACCGAGGCGAGCAGCCGTTGCGCCACCGAACCTGCCGTGTCCCGCACCACCGACACGGCGTACGGCTCCTCGCCGTCCCCCGCGCGGGCCAGCACCGCGCGGGCGTCCCGCGCGGCGGCCGGGCCGGCCGCGGGCGTCACCGCGAGCACACGGCGGCGGCCGGCCGCGGGCAGCGGGTCCACGCCGAAGGTGCGCCCGGCGGGCAGGCCGAGCGAGGCAACCGCGGCGGCCACCGTGGTGCCCCAGACCGGGACCAGGACGATGGAATCGGCGGAGGGCCCGGGGCCACTCTCCACGTCGGCTCCCGCGGCGGCCAGCGCCGCACGCAGGACGCCGGCATCGGACTCCGCGCCGGTGCCGGAGGCTGCGCCCGCGCCGGACCCTGCGCCGGTGCCGGATGCCGTGCCGGTGTCCACCACGAACACCGGCCGGTCCGCATCGCCCGTCACCGGCGCCTCCGTGTCCGGGGCGGAGGCCTCGGAGCCGTACGCGAACCAGCCCTGCCCGGTCTTGCGGCCGTGCAGGCCCGCGGCCACCCGGTTCGGGGTCAGGTAGGAGGGGCGGAGCCGGTCCTCGTAACGGAAGCCCTGCCAGATCGAGTCGATCACGGCCGCTGTCACATCGAGCCCGGTGAGGTCCATCAGTTCGAACGGGCCCATCCGCAGCCCCAGCACGTCCCGGGCGATCCGGTCGATGCCCGCCGGGTCGGCGACCGACTCCTCCAGCAGCGCGAGCGCCTCGGTCACCAGGCCGCGTCCGGCGTGGTTGACCAGGAAGCCGGGGGTGTCGGCGACCGTGACGGCACGGTGGCCGCAGCTCTCGACCAGCGCGGTCAGGGCCGGCGGGATCTCGGGGCGGGTGGCGGCTCCCGGCACGATCTCGACGATCTTCATGAGCGGTACGGGGTTGAAGAAGTGCAGCCCCGCCAGCCGCGTCGGGTCCTTCAGCGACGCGGCGATCCGGGTCACCGACAGGGACGAGGTGTTGGTCGCGAAGACGGCGGAGCCGGGCAGGGCCTGCTCCAGCTTCCCGAAGACCTCCGCCTTGGTGTCCAGATCCTCCCGTACGGCCTCGATGACCAGGTCGACGTCAGGTCCCTGTGTCCAGGGGTCGTCCAGGGGGACCAGCCGCTCCAGGGCGGCGGCACAGTCCCCGGCGGACATCCGGCCCTTGTCCACGGCGCGTTCCAGCATGGACCGTACGAAGTCCACGGCCGCCGTCACCGCCTCCGTACGGACGTCGCACAGCTCGACGGTGTGTCCGGCGGCCGCCGCCCACTGGGCGATGCCGCGGCCCATGGCTCCGGCGCCGACGATCCTGATACGCATGGCAGATGGGTCCTCTCGGGAGGGGCTGGTGAGTCGTCTCAGCGAAGATAGACGCGGTCGGGATCGACGTCCTCCCGCAGGAGCCGCAACTCCGCAGCGGTCGGTGGTGGCACGGTCCCGACCGAGTCGGCCACCTTCAGGTCCCAGCCCGTCGCCGCCCGCACCTGCTCGACCGTGACGCCCGGATGCACCGAGATCAGCCGGAGCTCCTGGCCGATGCCCTCGCGGGCCAGGATGCCCAGCTCGGTGATGACCCGGGTGACGCCGACCCCCAGCGGCCGGATGCCCTCGGCGAGCGCGCGGTCGGGGCCCGGTGTGGTGCAGAAGTCCAGGGTCTCGGTGAAGGAGCGCGGGTTGTGGCGGCGCATCACCACGAAGACCTCACGGGAGTTGGCCATCACCTCGATGCCGCCGCCGGATCCGGGCAGCCGCACCGTGGGGCTCTCCCAGTCGCCGATCACGGAGGTGTTCAGATTGCCCCACCGGTCGATCTGCGCCGCGCCCAGGAAACCGACGTCGATGTGGCCGCCCTGCAGGACACAGCCGAACAGGGCCGGCATCGACAGCACCGCCTCCGCGCCCGAGATGAGCACGGCGTCGGCGATGGTCTCGGGCAGGTGCGAGGGGTGGGCCCCGCAGACCCCGGACTCGTACACGACCTCGATCTGCGGGGCCACCGTCAGATGGGCCAGCTCGGTGGCGAGCGTCGGCAGTCCGATTCCGGCGAACACCGTGCGGCGCGACGCCAGTTCGCGGGAGGCGACGACGGAGAGCAGCTCCGAGGACGTGACCGTGCCCGGTTCGGTGGTGGTGGTCATGGCCAGCTCCTTCTCGTGTTCCGCGCTCACAGCCGACGTCCGTAGTTCACCGGTTCGCTGAGCGCCTCGCCGACCGCGAGCCCGGCCCAGAACTCCTCGCCCAGCTTGGCGACGTACTCGGAGTGGTCGGCTGTGCCGTACACCCACTCCCGCAGCCACTCCTGCAGCCGCTCCGGATCCTTGCTGATGTGCGACCAGGCCCGGTAGAAGTCGTTGTCCCGGTCGTAGTAGCCCTGCGCGAACGAGGGGTGCGCGCCGCGCGGGCAGACGACGACGGCATCCACCGCGTGGGCGGGAACGAGCGTACGGTTCGGGTCCGATCGGACCACCTCGTCGTCGACGATCTCCTCCACGACGACGACCGCCTTGCCGGCCGCGTACACGGCCTCCGCCTGGATGCCCGTCAGACCCCACATCTGTGTGTTGCCCCGGCGGTCGGCCCGCTGGGCGTGGATGAACGTCACATCCGGGTTCACCGGCGGTACGACGTAGATCTGCTCGGCTTCGCCGTCCGGCCCCGGATAGGGCGAGGTGACCTTGCGCAGATCGCTGTTGACCGACGGCAGATCACTGCCCCCGTAGCTGCGCAGCGGATAGAACGGCAGCCGCTGGGCTCCGGCGAGATAGCGGCAGATCATGCCGTAGTGGCTGTACTCCTCGAAGGCGAGCGGCGCGGGGTCGCTGCTCTCGATCCGGCGCCGCAGCTCACCGAGCGAACCGGCGGAGGAGTTGCCGACGAAGGAGGAGACCAGCCGCGAGACGCAGCCCGCGGCGATCATCTGGTCCACCACGATGTCCGCGGTCATCCGCACGACCGTGAGGTCCCGGCGGCCCTGGCGGATGATCTCGTGCCCGGCCGCAGTGGGGATGAGGTGGGTGAAGCCTTCCAGGCAGACGGTGGCGCCGTCCTGGACGAAGGCGGCGACGGCCGCCTTCATCGACATGGTCTTGTCCGGCCCGTCGTCGGTCCTGTCCGTCCGGTCCACGGTGCTCCTCGGCGAGTGTGTGCAGGTGGCCCTACCGTGTCAGCGGCCATTGATTGCTGTCCAATACCAAATTAAGGTCGGATCAAGACCGCTGATTAATGAATGGGTGTTCCGTATGGAACTGCGTCATCTGACCGCCTTCACCGCCGTGGCCGAGGAGCTGCACTTCGGCCGGGCCGCCAAGCGGCTGCAGATGGCGCAGCCGCCGCTCAGCCAGCAGATCCGGCAGCTGGAGAAGGAGCTCGGCGTCCAGCTCTTCGAGCGCAACACCCGCTCGGTGCGGCTCACCAGTGCGGGGGAGTCCTTCCTCGAACCTGTACGGACCGTGCTCGAGGACCTCGACACGGCGGTACGGGCGGCCAGGGCCGCCGGGCGCGGCGAGTACGGCCGGGTCACGATCGGCTTCGCCGGTGCCTCCAGCCACGAGACGCTGCCGCAGCTGACCCGGGCCGTACGTGCGGCCCACCCCGCGCTGGAGCTGGTCATGAAGGGGCAGACGTACGCCAATGTCGCCCTGTCCCGGGTCGCCGACGGCTCGCTCGACCTGGGCTTCGTCCGGCTCCCGGTCACCCAGCCGGGGGTGGCCTACCGGGTGATCGACGAGGAGGAGCTGCTGTGTGCGCTGCCCTCCGACCACCGGCTGGCACACCTCGAGAGCATCCCGATCGGGATCCTCGCCGACGAGCCCTTCGTCTCCTTCCCGGCCAACGCCGGATCCACCGTGCGCGACGCGATGGTCGAGGCCTGCGAGGCCACCGGCTTCAATCCGCGTGTGGTGCAGGAGGCCCCCGACTCGTACACGATTCTGGCCCTGGTCGCCGCAGGCGTCGGTGTCACCCTCACCGTCTCCTCCTGCCGGCACATCCAGCAGAACGGGCTGGTGTACCGGCCCCTCGCCGGCCCTCCCATCCGGCGGCAGGCGGCGCTGGCCTGGCGTGCCGACAATCCGTCCGCGGCGCTCCGTGCGGTGCTGACGGTCGCCGAGGAGGCCCTGCCGACGCCGTAGGGCACGCCCCGGGGGCGTGGTCGCCGAGGAGGCCCTGCCGACGCCGTAGGGCACGCCCCGGGGGCGATTGAGACGCGCTGCGTCTTGAAGAGGGGGCAACTCGATATTGGACCGACTCAGTGGTCGGGTGCGAAGGTCGCCCCACACACCCGAACCGCCGAAAGGTGTCCCCCGTGCCCGACCAGACCGACGTCGTCATCTGCGAACCGCTGCGCACCCCCATCGGACGTTTCGGCGGAGCGTTCGCCCAGCAGACGCCGGCCGCGCTCGCCGCACGCGTCATCGCCGAGGTCGTGGCCCGTACGGGGATCGACCCGGCCCGGGTCGACGAGGTGATCCTCGGCCACGCCTACCCCACGTCCGACGCCCCGGCCATCGGCCGGGTCGCCGCCCTGGACGCCGGGCTCCCCGACTCCGTCACCGGCGCCCAGATCGACCGGCGCTGCGGTTCCGGCCTCCAGGCCGTCCTCGACGCGGCCATGCAGATCCGGGCCGGATTCAGCGACGTCGTGATCGCGGGCGGCGTCGACGTGATGAGCGCCGCCCCCTACTACACGCACGACGGGCGCTGGGGCATCAAGGGCCCCGGACTGCAGCTCCACGACTCGCTGGCCCGCGGCCGGGTCACCGCGGGAGGCGTCAACCACCCCGTACCCGGCGGCATGATCGAGACCGCGGAGAACCTGCGGCGCGCCTACTCCATCAGCCGCGCCGACCAGGACGCCCTGGCCCTGCGCTCGCAGGCCCGCGCCGCCCGCGCCGCCGCGGAGGGGCGCTACGACGCCGAGACCGTCCCCGTCACCGTACGCACGCGCAAGGGCGAGACGGTCGTGACCGCCGACGAGCACCCCCGGCCCGACACGACCGCCGAGCAGCTCGCAGCGCTGCGCCCCATCATGGGCAAGTCCGACCCGGAGGCGACCGTCACCGCGGGCAACGCCAGCGGCCAGAACGACGCGGCTGCCGCCTGTCTGGTCACCAGCGCCGCCACAGCCGAACGGCTCGGACTGACCCCCCTGGTCAGGCTCGTCTCCTTCGCCCGGGCCGGCGTCCCCGCCGCGACCATGGGCATCGGCCCCGTGCCGGCCACCCACGCGGCCCTCGGCCGCGCCGGGCTCACCCTCGCCGACCTCGACCTCATCGAGATCAACGAAGCCTTCGCCGCCCAGGTCCTGGCCTGCACCCGGGAGTTGGGCCTCGGCGAGAAGGACCACGAGCAGCGGATCAACGTCAACGGATCCGGAGTCTCGCTCGGCCACCCGGTGGGCGCCACCGGGGCCCGCATCCTCGCCACGCTCACCCGCGAGATGCACCGCAGCGAGGCCCGCTACGGCCTGGAGACCATGTGCATCGGCGGTGGCCAGGGCCTCGCCGCGGTCTTCGAGCGCATCACCGCCTGAGCGTCCCCCCCGTCCCCCGTCCCCCGTCGCCCGTCCCCGTCCTTCAGTACGTCTTCCCCCACCGCGTGACACCGGGCGTCTCGGGCGACGCCTCCGTCCGCCATGCCCCCATCCGCTTGATCAACGATGTTCACGGGAGCCACCTATGAGTGCGTCCACCGCAACCGCACGCGAGAAGACGAAAGCCGCCAACCGTGCAGGATTCGGAGCCTTCATCGGCTCCACCATCGAGTGGTTCGACTTCTACATCTACGGAACCGCGGCAGCGCTCGTCTTCGACAAGGTGTTCTTCCCCGAACTCGAAGGCCCCATAGGCACCCTGGTCGCCTTCGCGACCTTCTGGGTCGGCTTCCTCGCCCGACCCATCGGCGGCATCATCTTCGGCCACTACGGCGACCGCCTCGGCCGCAAGAAGACCCTCGTCATCACCCTGTTGATGATGGGCATCTCCACCACCGCGATCGGTCTGCTCCCCGGCTACGCCTCCATCGGCATCGCTGCCCCGATCCTGCTGGTCTGCATCCGCATGATCCAGGGCATCGGCCTCGGCGGTGAGTGGGGCGGCTCCGTCCTGATCGCGTCCGAGCACGCACCCAAGGGCAAGTCCGTGCTGTACGGGGCGTTCGCCCAGCAGGGCTCACCCGTCGGCAACACCCTCTCCACGGTGAGCTTCCTCGCCATCAGCCAGCTGCCCGACGCCGACTTCGTCTCCTGGGGCTGGCGGGTCCCCTTCCTCGCCTCCGCCGCACTCGTGATGGTCGGTCTGCTGGTCCGGCTGAAGGTCACCGAGTCCCCGGCCATGGCCAAGCTCATCGAGAAGAAGGAAGTCGTCAAGCTCCCGCTGACCGAGGTCCTGCGCAGCCACCCCATGCTGATCGTCCTCGGCATCGGCGCCTGCACGATCGGTCTGTCGGCGACCTACTTCAAGTCGACGTTCGCCCTGTCCTGGGCCACCACATCGCTCGACTTCGACCGCAGCTCGTTCCTGACGATCATCCTCGTCGCCAACATCACCCAGATCATCGTCCAGCCCTTCGGTGCCGTCATCGCCACCCGGATGAAGAGCTGGTCCCGAGCGGTCACCGTGATGCTGCTGCCCGAACTGATCCTGATGCCGGTGATGTTCGTCCTGATCAGCACCGAGAACTACGGCCTCGCGATGCTCGGAGTCGCCGTTGCCACCATCCCGCACTGCCTCTACTACGCGGCACTCGCCGGCATGCTCGCCAGCCGCTTCCCCGCCCATCTGCGCTACACCGGCATCTCGCTCTGCTACCAGCTGTGCGGCACCCTGCTCGGCGGAACGACCCCGATCATCGGCCAGTTCCTGCTCAACCGGACGGGCTCGATCACCGCGGTCATCGCGTACGCCACCTTCCAGGTGGCGCTGACCCTGGGCTGCATGCTGCTCCTGCTCAAGCGCCCCAACCACGACGAGCAGGCCGCCGAGCCGGCCGCCGCACCCCGCACCGTCCCCGTCACCGCCTGACCGCGCCCCGTACGAACAGAACGGAGTACCGCCCATGCCCCTGACCGTGCACGGCATCCCGGAGATCCTCGCCCTCGGCGGGCGCGACCTCGGGCGCTCCGCCTGGAAGGAGATCACCCAGGAGCTCATCGACACGTACGCGTACGTCTCCGGTGACCACCAGTGGATCCACACCGATGTCGAACGCGCCGCGGCCGGACCGTACGGGCGCACCATCGCCCACGGCTACATGGTCCTGAGCTGGGGCATCCCGATGTTCGGCGAGCTGCTCCAGGTGAGCGGCGTGGGACGCGCGCTCAACTACGGGGTCAACCGCGTCAGGTACCCGGCGCCCGTCCCCGTCGGCAGCCGCGTACGGCTGCACGCCTCCGTCACCGAGGTGAAGGAGGTCGCGCAGGGCGGCGTACAGATGACGCGGGCCTTCACCTTCGAACTCGAAGGGTCACAGAAGCCGGCCTGTGCCGCGGAGTCGCTGACGCACTTCTATCCGTGAGGACCGTCCCGTCAGGGATCCGGCGCTGGTGACCGTCGGCGCGGAGCACCTGAGGCGCTGTGCGGGCGCTGGATGCTGGATTCGCTCGGTCATTTCGTGCCGCTCCGTTGTGAGGGGGAGTGTCCGACGGTGTCGGGGGGTTCTCCGCGGCGGACCGAGCCGGGGGCGCGGGCGATGGGACGGCGGGGGCCGGTGGCGGAGGACAGTTGCCAGGGGACGCTGGTCACGGTCACCCCGGGGGTGAAGAGCAGGCGGCTCTTGAGCCAGAGGGCGGTCTGGTTGTGGAGGAAGTTCTCCCACCAGTGGCCGACGACGTACTCGGGGATGAAGACGGCGACGACGTCGTGAGGTCCGTCGCGGCGGATGGCGCGTACGTATTCCACCGCTGGTCTCGTGATCTCGCGGTAGGGGGACCGGAGCACTGTGAGCGGGACCTGGATATCGAACTCGTTCCACTGCCTGCGCAGGGTGGACACGGACTCCTGGTCGACCGCGACGGTGAGTGCTTCGAGGTGGTCGGGCCGGAAGGCTCTGGCGTAGGCGAGGGCTCGCAGGGTCGGCTTGTGGAGGGTGGAGACGAGCACGATGGCCAGGACCCGGGTGGGCGGGATGCTGTCCTGCCGCGGGTCGGTCACGGCGAGTTCGGCGGCAGTCCTGTCGTACTGCCGGCGGATGCCCCGCATCATCAGCCACAGCACGGCCGCGGTGACGACGGCCAGCCACGCCCCCTGGGTGAACTTGGTGGCCAGCACGATGACCAGGACCAGCCCGGTGACGACAGCGCCGGTGGAGTTGACCGCGCGGGCCACGTGGTGACGGCGGCGCTGCGCGGGGTCGGTCTCGCCGCGCAGCGCACGGTTCCAGTGCCGGACCATGCCGGTCTGGGAGAGGGTGAAGGAGGTGAAGACGCCGAGGATGTAGAGGTGGATCAGGCTGGAGACGTTGGCCCTGAAGCCGTACAGCAGGAGCCCGGCGACGACTGCCAGAGCGACGATGCCGTTGGAGAAGACGAGTCGGTCGCCGCGGTTGTGCAGCTGGCGCGGCAGGTAGCTGTCCTGGGCGAGGATCGAGGAGAGCAGCGGAAAACCGTTGAAGGCGGTGTTCGCCGCCAGGATCAGGATCAGTGCCGTGACTGCCTGGATGTAGAAGAAGCCGAAGCTGGTGGTCCCGCCGAAGACCGCTGCGGCGAGCTGCGCGATGACGGTCCGCTGCGTGTAGCCGGCGCAGTCGGGTAGTCCGGTCAGCCGGCAGGAGTCGGCTGCGATGTGCACCTCGGCCACGATCGCGAGCGTGGTCACGCCGGCGAACAGGATGACGGCGATGATGCCCATGGCGGCCAGTGTGTTTGCGGCGTTCCGCGCCTTGGGCTTGCGGAACGCCGGCACTCCGTTGGAGATCGCCTCCACACCCGTCAGCGCCGTACAGCCGCTGGAGAACGCGCGGAGCACCAACATGACCAGTGCGAGCCCGGCCAGGTCCAGGTCGCCCTTCTGGGGGGTGATGCCGTACCGGGAGGTCTCGGCGACCGGGGCATCGCCCAGGAGGTAGCGCAGCAGCCCGGTGCCGATCATGATCAGCACACCGCCGACGAACAGATAGGTCGGAGCGGCGAACAACCGGCCGGACTCGCGCAGACCCCGGAGGTTCAGCGCGGTGAGCAGGGCCACGAAACCCAGCGCCAACAGCACGCGGTAGTCGGCCAGGGAGGGCAGCGCCGAGATGATGTTGTCCACTCCCGAGGCCACGGACACCGCCACGGTCATGACGTAGTCGACCAGCAGCGAGGCCCCGACCACCAGACCGGCGGAGGGGCCGAGATTCGTCGAGACGACCGCGTACGACCCGCCGCCGCTCGGGTAGGCGCGGACGACCTGCCGGTAGGAGAGCACCACCACCGTCATCAGCGCGACGACCGCAGCCCCGATCCACGGGGTGAAGTGCAGGTAGGCCAAACCGCCGAGGGTGAGGACCAACAAAATCTCCTGCGTGGCGTAGGCCACGGAGGAGAGCGGGTCGGACGCGAAGATCGGCAGTGCGATCCGCTTGGGCAGCAGCGTCTCACCCAGTTCCTCACTCCGCCGGGCACGCCCGATGACCAGACGCTTGAGGACCTCGATCGCCGTCGGCACGGCGCGATCGTAAACCGGCTCCCCGTAGCAGCCCGGCTGGCGCGCAGCCTGCGCGGACGAACCCTCCGTCAGAGCCCCGTTCGCCACGACCACGCGCCCTTATCGCCCGACACCACCGAGGCTCCGGACCACGTCCGAGTCGGCGCCGCACGCAGGGCAGCGGTGAGCAGGGTGTGGCGAACCCCCGCTGAGCCGGGGGAGTGGACTTGAGGACGGCGCCGTGAGCGGGCGGGCACAGTCGGGGAGACACATGGGGCCCTCGCCGCACGATCACCCATGGAGCCTTTGATGAAGCGCCCCGCCACGACGGTCACCTGTGCCGCTGTCCTGATCGCCGCTGTCCTGACCGGCTGCTCCGACAGCACCAGCGACACCGCGAGGGAGGGATACGGCCCGGCCGCTGTCAGCGCCTCGCCTTCGAAGCCGGCCACCGTCGACACGAAGTCTGCGGACGAACTCGGCACCATCCTCGTGGACGAGAAGGGCCGCACCCTCTACCTCTTCCGCGCCGACAAGAAGAACAAGTCGACGTGCACGGGCGATTGCGCCGAGGCGTGGCCTCCGCTGCTCAGCAAGGGTGATGCCAAGGCAGGCAAGGGCGTGGACAAGAAGCTGCTCGACATCACCAAGCGTTCCGGTGGTGACGAGCAGGTCACGTACAACGGCCACCCCCTGTACTACTACGCCGGCGACAAGAAGCCCGGCGAGACGAACGGCCAGGACCTCGATCAGTTCGGTGCCGAGTGGTACGTCCTCGACGCCAAGGGCAAGCAGGTCGATAGCTGAGCCGGCGAAGCGGCATGAGTGCGCAGCACGGCGAAGAAGGCGGCAGGAACCTCGCGACCCGGGCCGTGCTCGCCGTGCTGGTGCCTGTCGCGGTCGGAGTGGGAATCTACCTTTACGGAACCCACCACACACCGGACTACGACAACGGGCTCTTCGGTGAGCACGGCGACGCCGCAGTCGACCTCAAGGCGCAGCTCAGCACCGCGCTTCTCGCCCTCGCCCTCATCCAACTCGGCCTCGCTCTGTGGATGTACGGCCGCGTGCCCGGCGCCCGCCCCGCGCCCCGACCGGTGCGACTGGGACACCGCGTGCTCGGATTCCTCACCTTCCTCTTCTCCCTGCCGATCGCCTACCACTGCCTTGTGACGTACGGGGTCGAGACGACGGATCCGCGAACCGCGATCCACTCCTTCGGCGGGTGCGCCCTGTACGGCGCGTTCGTAGCCAAGGTGATCGTCGTGCGCAGCAGGCGCCTGCCCGGCCGGCTTCTCCCGGTGATGGGCGCCCTGCTCGTGCTCGGAGTGGCCCTCCTCTGGTACACCGCCGCTCTGTGGGCCCTGAACGGAGACTCGGTGCCGGGCTTTTCCTCCGTCTGAGGTCGTCCCTCCGGGCCTCGCGCATGCGGTGCTGGCGCATGGAGGCCCGGGGGGCTCTGTCGCGGCCGCGTGCGACGGCCCGGCAAAGACCGCCCCACCCGTTCCAGCCCGCTACACTCTCCACGCTCAAGCCGCTGACCAGCAGTAATGGAGAAGTCCGGCTGGAGTGCTAGCCGACCCGGGCCTTCCGCTTCGTCTCCGCAGCATCGACCGGCGCGGCCAGATAGTCCCTGTCCGCATCGGGGTCCGTCAGCCGGTTCAGCCGCGCCGGTACGTCGAAGCCGACCAGCAGCACCACGATCACCGTGCCCGCGAACGTCAGCACCGCGAGCGCCTGCCCCAGATCCATTCCGGACGCGAGATGTGCGCCGAGGACGGGTGCGACGGCGCCACCGAGAGCGCCCACGTTGTACGTGAAGCCGAGCGCGGCGCCGCGGCTCGCGGTCGGGAAGTGGCCGCCGATGTAGCGCGGCAGCAGCCCGGAGATGCCGAAACTGGTCGCCTGCAGCAGGAACAGCAGGCAGCCGAGCAGCAGCAGGTTGTCCTTCACGGCGAAGACCGGGTAGACGAAGGCGAGCGAGGCCAGCAGTGTCAGCGCGTACGCCTTCCTCGCCCCGATCCAGTCGCCCAGAAAACCCGCAGCCCAGCAGCCGATCATGGTTCCGAAGCCCGCGAAGTACAGCACGTCGGTGACCTGGTCGGTGCTGTATCCCAGTTCGGTCTTCAGATAGGTGGGCAGCAGCGCCTGGATGGGCCAGGAGTACAGGAACGCGAAGAACAGCGTCACGATCATGGAGACGTACAGCAGCCAGCTCCGCTTTTCGCCCAGTTGCACCGCGAAGGCGGCGAGCGCCAGACCCGCCACCACCGACAGGACCGGTACGAGGCCGTCGCTGCCCGGGGTGAAGATCAGGAAGAGCGAGAGCGTGGCGGCCACGACGAGGACCGTATTGGCCACGGCCCGTCCCCGGGTCGCGAACAGCGGCCGGAACGGGTTGGGCTTTGCGCCCTTGTCCGCAACGGACTCCGTCCACTCCTCGGCCTCCGGAAGCGCGCGTCGCATGCACAGCGCGACCGCGATCGGTATCAGACCGAGGTAGAACAGGCTCGGTCCCGGCGATCCGCTCCCCACCGAGGCCGAGCTGATGGATCTCTTCGGTGCCGGCCGGGTTTCGGTGCGTGAGGCGCTCAAGTCGCTCCAGGCCGTCAACGTCGTCGAGATCCGGCGCGGCTTCGGCACCTTCGTCGGCTCACTGTCCCTGTCGCCGTTCGCCGAAGGGCTCGCCTTCCGCGCGGCAGTGCGGCACCGGCAGGGCGAGCCCGGCCTCCTCGAGCTGATGAAGGTCCGCGAGGCTTTGGAGGCCGGGCTGGTCGGTGCCGTCACCGCGGGTATCCCGGACGAGGACCTGGCCGTGCTGCGCGCACTCGTCGCGAGGATGGAGTCCGAGGCGCGCGGCGGCCGGGTGGCACGTGCCACCGACCGCGCCTTCCACCTCGCGCTCTACGCCTCGCTCGACAACCACCTGCTCAGCGAGGTGCTGGACGCGTTCTGGGAGGCCATGGACCGGGTGCGCGAGGACCTCGACGACGGGCACCAGGATCCCGGGACCACCTGCGCCCAGCACCACGAGATCGTCGAGGCGGTCGCCGCAGCGGACGGCGAACGCGCGGTGCGCGCCATGCGCACCCACTTCGACGGCATCCGCACCCGGCTGAGCGCGCCCTCTCCGCCCGGGGTGTGACGCGACGGCAAAGCCCCTGCTACTGGACGCCGCCGTACAGATAGCTCGTACTGCCGGCGAGGGTGGCGCGGCACCAGGCGTCCACCGCTTCCTGGTCCATCGCGGTCCAGTCGGGAGTGCGTTCCACCTGGGCGCCGCCCAGCCTGCGGCCGAGTTCCATCAGCCGCGCGCCCTCCGCGGTGCGCTCCCGCGCGTAGTGCCGCAGCGCCTCGGCCGGCGAGGCGGCTTTGCGCAGCGCCTCCTCCAGACAGAGGGCGTCCTGCAGTGCCTTGACCGCGCCGCTTGCCGTGTGCGGCCGGGTGACGCCTGCCGCGTCCCCGGCCAGCAGGAACGGCGGGTCCGCCGACCGGGGTGCGTGGAGGTCTGTCACCGGGTGGCAGACCATGGAGGTGTGCTCGCCGCGGGCGACGATGTCCGCCCACTCCGGAGGGAAGTGCTCATCGGCGATGTCCCGTACGTACGGGGTCAGTTCCTGCGGATCAACGCTGCCCGGCGTGGGCGGCGTCGCGTAGATGGCGTAGGCGAGCAGACGCTCCTCGGGTCCGGCTCCGCCGCCTCGCGGGATCAGATAGAAGATGCCGTGTCCGCCGGGATAGCCGAGGGTGATCCAGGCGCTCCGCAGAAGTTCCAGCTGCCGCCGGTGACCGTCGAGCGCGCTCAGCGGGAGCGTGCCGCGCCACACCATGTACCCGGCGGGCGACGGACTCAGCCCGGGGGCGAGGGCGTGCCGGGTGAGCGACCGGTGCCCGTCGGCGCCCACCACGATGTCGTACGACTCCTCCGCCCCGGCCGTACGGACGAGGGCGTGCCCCGAAGGGGTCCGTTCGACGGAGGTGACGGGAAGGCCCCGGTGATAGCGGGCCGCCCCGGTCCTCGCGCGCAACGACCGCCACAGCAAACCCCAGTTGCACGGGGTGACCGGACTCGGCTGGCGCGCGAACTCGCGGGCCGACCGCTGCCCCGGCTGCCGGGTCAGCCAGACGCGCACGGCCACCGGGGCCGTCGGCATCGCGGCGTCCAGATAGCCCGTGCCGACGAGCTGTTCGTGCAGGGCCGGCGGGATCACGATGCCGAGACCGCGGTCCTGGAGGTCGCCGGTGCTGCGCTCGTACACCGTGACGTCCGCACCGGCCCTGGAGCCGGCGATCGCCATGGCGCACCCGGCGATGCTGCCGCCGACCACGCCCATCCGTAAGCCTGTTGCTGCCACGCCGCTACCACCTGTCCTGGGACTCCGGGAGATGCCCTGCCGCCTCATCGTCGCAGCTGTGGGCGTGCGGGACGAGGAGAGACACCTCCCGACGAGCCCGGAGAGCAGGGCCTACGGAGTGACGGTCACCGTTCTGCTGCCGGAGGCCTGCTTGCCGTCCGCCCTGTACGTCGCGGTGAGCGTGGCACTGCCGGACGCGCCCGCGGCGACCGTGACGGGGACCTTGATGTTCGCGCCCTCGCCCGGACGGAGCGCGGGCATGGCGACCTGCTTCGCGGACCAGCCGGCGGGCACGGTCAGGTCGACGGTGCCCTGGGAGCGCCGCACATCCATCCGGTTGACGACCCGGACGGTCATCTCCGCGCCCGTGCCGGCCGTCAGGGACGCGGGCGGGGTGAGGGTGATGTCCGCGCAGGTGCCGCCGAGCCACTGCAGGTCGAACGACGCGTACGTGACGTTCGCGTAGTCGGCACGCTCGTACGGCAGCCCGACGCGCCCGCCGGGCAGCGGCGTCAGCGTCGAGTACGCCGCACTGCCCGGGTCGACGACCTTCCTGATGGGCCAGGTCCTGCCGTTGTCGCAGGACATCTTCACGGTGAGGTTGCGCCGCGACGCGGTGTCCTCGGTGTTGCTGAACAGCAGCCACGAGGACGTGGGGTCGGAGGTGGGGGCGTCCGGGGCGTAGCGGATGACCGAGGCGTTGTTCGCCGGGTCGGGCAGGGCGGTGTCCTGGGCGAACGGGGCGTAGCTGACGCCGCCGTCGGTGGAGTACGCGATCGTTGCGGTACGGCTTGGACCGGTTGTTGAGCAGGACGCGGCCGTCGCTGAGCTCGACGGTCTTGTTCTCGCCCCCGCTCGGGCCCACCGGATGACCTGTCCTCCAGGTCTCGCCGTGGGGTACGGGATCACCAGGACAGAAGACGTCAGATGTCTTGGTGGCAACCGGACCCTAGATACCGCTGCGGCAGATCGTCAAGAGGACCGGCCGGGGCGGATCCCCGTGGGCTACGGGAAGCCACCCCGGCCGGGTGGGGGAGCGGGAGGGGTGTTCAGGCCGTGGTGCCGTTGCGGGCCCGCGCTTCGGAAATCCGCCTTCTGACCGGCTCGTAATGCTCTCCCAGGGCCTTCAGGAAGGCGCTGGTGTCGCCGGCCCGTGCGGCGTCCGCGATGTTCTGGTGGGCGGCGATCGTCGCCGTCTCGTCGGCGTGGGTGAATCCGTCGAGATGCGGCGCCACGATCGTGTACACGTCCCAGAAGGCCATCGACAGCTGGCCGATGAGGTCGTTTCCCAGAGGGGCGACGAGCAGGGCGTGGAAGGCCCGGTCGGCTTCCACGAAGCCGTTCCCCTCGCGGGCGCCGGTCGCGCGCATCGTGGCCACCAGGCCGTCGAGCCGGTCGAGCTGCTCCGTGCTGAGCGACGAGATGATCCGGTCGGCCATGCCCCGCTCGAAGAGTTCGCGTACGTCGACGAGGTCGGCCATCACCTGGAAGTCGTCGTCGGGGGAGAGGAGACCCCGGAAGGTGAGGCTCTCGACCAGGGCGGACAGGCTCAGCCGGCCGACGTAGGTTCCGTGACCGTGGCGCACCTCGACGATGTCCAGGGCGGCAAGGATCTTGACCGCTTCGCGGACGCTGGAGCGGCTGGCTCCCAGTGCCTCGCACAGGGCGGGCTCCGTGGGCAGCGGGTCCCCGGGGCGCAGTCGCTCCTCGAGGATGTAGCGCTTGATGCCGTCGACCACTTCTTGCCGGAGCAGCGTCCGACCGGACCGGGTGCCGGACATATGTGAACTCCCCACCTCTTGACCCCTCTCGATTGTCAAGCTACGTTCCCACGCTATCAAGGCATCAGACATCTGACGTCTGATGCTTGATGGTCCGGAGTCATGTGTCATGACCGCGCAGCCCTCCGTTTTTGCCCATTCGCTCCCTCAATGTCCCTTGGAGGACCCGTGCCCGAGCTGAGTCCAGCCGGCGTCGAGCGCCGCACCTTCCTGCGTTACACCAGTGCCATAGGCGCGGCCGCCGCCGTTACGGCGGGCCTCTCCGCCTGCGGCGGGCCGTCCTCGACCGCGGACGGCGCGGCGGGCAAGGGCGATGGCCACGGCATCATCGAGGCCGGTCTGTCGTACACCCTGTCGACCGGCTTCGACCCGATGATCACATCGGGTGCGACTCCCTTCGCCGCCAACACGCACATCTTCGAAGGTCTCGTGGACCTCGAACCGGCCACACTCGTGGCCCGCCCCGCTCTCGCCACCGAGATGCCGAAGAAGATCAACGCCACCACCTACCGGGCCACGCTCCGCGAGGGTGCGACCTTCCACGACGGCTCGCCGGTCACCGCCGACGACGTCGTGTTCAGCTTCGAACGCATCCTGGACGAGAAGAACGCCTCGCTCATGGCGCAGTTCGTGCCCTTCATCGACACCGTCACCGCCGTCGACGCGAAGACCGTCGAGTTCAAGCTGAAGTACGCCTTCGCCCTGTTCCCGTCCCGCATCGCCGTCGCCCGGATCGTGCCGAAGAAGATCGTCGAGGCGGACGTCAAGGGCTTCGATGCCAGGCCCGTCGGCTCGGGGCCGTACAGGTTCATCGAGGCGACCCGCGAGGACAAGATCGTCTTCGAGAAGTACGACGCGTACAACGGTCCGCACCCGGCCAGGGCCAAGAAGATGATCTGGCGCCTGATCTCGGACCCGTCGGCCCGCGTCAGCGCCATGGAGTCCGGCCGCGTCCAGGCGATCGAGGACGTTCCGTACATCGATGTGAAGCGGCTCGCCGGCTCGGTGAAGACCGAGTCCGTGCAGTCCTTCGGCCTGCTCTTCCTGATGTTCAACACGGCGGACAAGCGGTTCGCCGACAAGCGGGTCCGCCAGGCGCTGCACTACGCGCTGGACACCGAGAAGATCATCTCCACCGCCATGGTCGGCAACGCGGCAGCCGCCACCGGCTACGTCCCCGAGACCCACCCCGACTACCGCAGGGCCGCCACCGTCTACACGCACGACGTGGCGAAGGCGAAGGAACTGCTCGCCGAAGCCGGCGTCAAGAACCTCTCCTTCACCGTCCTGACCACCGACACCGGCTGGGTCAAGGACATCGCCCCGCTGCTCAAGGAGAGCTGGGCAGCGGCCGGAGTCGAGGTCACCCTCGACATCGCGCAGTCCCCGCAAGGACTCCAGCGGGGACGACGGTTCCTTCCGCCGGCTGGCCATCGGTGCCCGCGAACTCCCGGGGTTCGCCGTCGCGGGACTTTCCCGTGCGTAGGACGTGAAAAGAGGGCCGCGAGGGAAGAACCGTTGAGTGCCGTCGGCCCA